>NZ_JAVWXA010000090.1:0-16423 GCF_036662295.1 Stenotrophomonas sp. | reverse complement strand
CGCTGATCAACCCGGTCGCCATGGACGAAGGCCTGCGCTTCGCGATTCGTGAAGGTGGCCGTACCGTCGGCGCCGGCGTGGTCTCCAAGATCATCGCGTAATTTCGTAATACCGGCGGTTGCTTAGCGCTGCCGGTCTCGCGAATGGCGGGCCGGGAACCTCGGTCCGCCTTCGCCGTCTAAGGGAAGGCAGTTTTTCAGTACGCCAGTAGCTCAATTGGCAGAGCAGCGGTCTCCAAAACCGCAGGTTGGGGGTTCGAGTCCCTCCTGGCGTGCCACTTCTCCCTTCCAGCGGCCATGCCGCCTCAGCAGCCAGAGCCGGATGAACAGCAAGATCGAGCATTCCAAGGACAACGCCTCTTCTGGAGGTGATATCGTCAAGTACGCCGCCGCAACCATCCTGGTGCTGGCGGGTCTTTTTGCTTGGTACTGGTTCGGCACCCCTGAGCATGCGTCCCAGAGTGCATGGGCCGGTCCGCTTCGCGGTCTGGCCGTTGTCGTTGGCCTGGTGGCCGGCGTTGGCGTGTTCCTGATGACCGGCAAGGGTCGCGACACGCGTGAGTTCCTTTCCGAATCGCGTTTCGAACTGCGCAAGGTGGTCTGGCCGACCCGCCAGGAAGCCATCCGCATGACCTGGGTGGTGATCGTGGTCGTGATCATCCTCAGCCTCCTGCTGGGCGGATTTGATTTCCTGATTCAGAAAGCGACCCAGTGGTTCCTGGGTCGATAAGGAGAAACCAGTGAAGCGTTGGTACGTCGTTCACGCCTATTCGGGCTTCGAAAAGTCGGTGGCGCAGGCTCTGCGCGATCGCATCGTGCGTGACGAGATGCAGGAGCGCTTCGGTGATGTCCTGGTCCCGACCGAGGAAGTGGTCGAAATGCGTTCCGGCCAGAAGCGCCGTTCCGAGCGCAAGTTCTTCCCGGGTTACGTGCTGGTCCAGATCGAGACCCACGAAGAAAACGGCATCCCGCGCATCGACAACGAAAGCTGGCACCTGGTCAAGGATACGTCCAAGGTGATGGGCTTCATCGGCGGCACCGCCGACCGTCCGTTGCCGATCCGTGATGAAGAGGCCGCTGCCATCCTGGACCGTGTTCAGGAAGGTGTCGAGAAGCCGCGTCCGAAGGTGCTGTTCGAGCCGGGCCAGATGGTCCGCGTCACCGAAGGCCCGTTCAACGACTTCAACGGCGTGGTCGAGGAAGTCAACTACGAGAAGAGCCGTCTGCGCGTCTCGGTGCTGATCTTCGGTCGTGCCACCCCGGTCGAACTCGAGTTCGGCCAGGTCGAAAAGCAGGCCTGATCGGCCTGCCGGGCCAGCGGGGGAATCCTCCGCGGTCCTGCCATCTGCCTGTACAGGCATGTGAAGAAAAAACCTGATATAGTGCGCGGCTTCCTGCCAGGAAGCTGGCAAAAAGAACGGCCACCGCGAGGTGGCCTTCTGCATGAATTCAAAACGCGATGCCGGGACGCGTGATTCCCGGTCCGATGGGGAGCCTGTTGTCGCAAGGCGCTAGCACCCGGAGAGCATACTCATGGCAAAGAAAGTTGTCGGTTACATCAAGCTGCAGGTCAAGGCCGGTCAGGCCAACCCCTCGCCGCCGGTCGGTCCTGCGCTGGGTCAGCGCGGCCTGAACATCATGGAATTCTGCAAGGCCTTCAATGCCGCCACGCAGAAGCAGGAACCGGGTCTGCCGGTGCCGGTGATCATCACGGCCTATTCGGACCGTACGTTCACCTTCATCACCAAGAGCACCCCGGCTGCCGTGCTGCTCAAGAAGGCCGCTGGCATCTCCTCGGGCTCCAAGCGCCCGAATACCGACAAGGTCGGCAAGGTGACCCGCAAGCAGCTGGAAGAGATCGCCAAGACCAAGGAAGCCGACCTGACGGCCGCCGACCTGGACGCCGCGGTGCGCACGATTGCCGGTTCTGCCCGTTCCATGGGCCTCGTGGTGGAGGGTTAAGAAGATGGCACAGACCAAGCGTGAGAAGGCCATCAAGGCCGCCGTCGTCCCGGGCAAGGCATACGCCTTCGAAGACGCAATCAAGATCCTGAAGACCGCTACCAAGGCCAAGTTCGTCGAGTCCTTCGACGTCGCCGTGCGCCTGGGCGTGGACGCCAAGAAGTCCGACCAGCAGGTGCGCGGTTCCACCGTGCTGCCCGCCGGTACCGGCAAGTCGGTCCGCGTGGCGGTGTTCGCCCCGGCCGGTGCCAAGGCTGACGAAGCCCTGGCCGCTGGCGCCGAAGCCGTCGGCATGGACGACCTGGCCGAGAAGATGCAGGCCGGCGATCTGAACTACGACGTCGTCATCGCCACCCCGGACGCCATGCGCGTCGTGGGTAAGCTGGGCACCGTGCTGGGCCCGCGCGGCCTGATGCCGAACCCGAAGGTCGGCACCGTGTCGGCCAACCCGGGCGAAGCGGTCAAGAACGCCAAGTCGGGCCAGGTGCGTTACCGCACCGACAAGGCCGGCATCATCCACTGCACCATCGGCAAGGCCGACTTCGCCGAAGACGCGCTGAAGTCGAACCTGCAGGCGCTGCTGCTGGACCTGATCAAGGCCAAGCCGGCCACCTCGAAGGGCACCTACCTGCAGAAGGTTTCGGTCAGCTCGACGATGGGCCCGGGCGTCACCGTCGACCAGTCGTCGCTGACCCTGAAGTAATTGTTTGACGCGGGTGCCGGGCCCAGGCCTGGCACCCGTGAATTTTGAAGGCAATCCGAGTGGGGTCCGCCCCGCGGAGATAGCCGTCAAAGACCGCAGGCGCGGTGGGTACATACCGGCGACGGGCAGGGATGCTCGCATTGGCAAGGAGTCGCCGCCGGCGCAGTACCGCCGCTTAATCGGTTCCCCCGGGAACCACCCTGCGTAGATGGTGCCCTTCTGGAGTTTTTCTGGTTTACGCACGTCTGGGTTCACCCAGGTTGGCCATCCAGGTCTAGAACGGCCCACCCTTGGAACATCACCTGATGTTCCCGGCGTCCAGGACGGACACCGCCCAGGACCGCACACGGCAGGAGCCGTAAGCGGAGTTCAATTGGAGGAGTGCAATGGCTCTCAATCTGTCCCAGAAGCAAGAAGTAGTCGCGGAGCTGGCAGAAATCGCCGGTAAGGCACACTCCTTGATCGCAGCCGAATACGCTGGCACCTCGGTCTCCCAGATGACCGCGATGCGCAAGCAGGCACGCGAAACCGGCGTTTTCTTGAAAGTTGTCAAGAACACGCTGGCGGCCCGTGCAGTGGAAGGCACCGAATACGAATGCGCCAAAGACGCCCTCGTCGGTCCGCTGCTGTACGCGTTCTCGCTTGAGGAGCCCGGCGCAGCCGGTCGCCTGATCAAGGATTTTGCCAAGACCAACGACAAGCTGCAGGCGAAAGTCGTGGCCATCGGCGGGGAACTGTTCCCGGCTGGCCATGTCGACGTCCTCGCCTCGCTGCCGACCCGTGATCAGGCCCTGGCCATGCTGGCCCGCGTCCTGGCCGAGCCGGCCTCGATGTTTGCCCGCGCCGTCAAGGCCGTGGCCGACAAGCAGGGTGGTGGCGACGAAGCCCCCGCCGACGCTGCCGAGCCGGTCGCCGAGACCGCCTGAGTCGACGTTTCCGTGGTTCCTGACGGAACCTCAACCCAGAAAATTATCCAAAGGTAATCAAAATGTCCCTTACCAACGAACAGATCGTCGACGCAATCGCCGAAAAGTCCCTGATGGAAGTGATGGAGCTGGTCAAGGCCATCGAAGAGAAGTTCGGCGTTTCCGCCGCTGCTCCGGTTGCCGCAGCTGCTGCTGCCGGCCCGGCCGCTGCTGTTGAAGAGCAGACCGAATTCGACGTCATCCTGAAGTCGGCTGGCGAAAAGAAGGTCGAAGTGATCAAGGCCGTCCGCGCCATCACCGGCCTGGGCCTGAAGGAAGCGAAGGATCTGGCAGAAGCCGGCGGCATGATCAAGGAAGCCGCTTCGAAGGACGACGCTGCCAAGTTCAAGAAGGACCTGGAAGCTGCTGGCGCGACTGTCGAAGTCAAGTAAGCAGTTCCTTGCCTCGCCATCGAATCACGGCGATGCAGCCAAGGCTGGGGGCGTAAGCCCCCGGCCTTTGGTCGTTGTTGCGCGGTCGGTCCGACGCGTGATGCCGGCCGATGGAGCCGACGGTTGGTCGGCTGGTTTTTTCTGACTTTTCCGGCCCAGGCCGGCGAGTTGGCAGTTGGAAGTAGCGGGAGAAGGCGTGCTGGTGCCGGCAATACCAGCGACTTCCAACTGACAATTTTCATGTTCCCTTCGGGTCGCGCCTGTTCACGGCGGCCCGCACAGCCAAGGTGAGACCCCATGACGTCATATTCGTTCACCGAAAAGAAGCGTATCCGCAAGGATTTCGGCAAGCAGCGCTCGATCCTCGAAGTGCCTTTCCTGCTCGCCATCCAGGTGGATTCCTACCGTGAATTCCTGCAGGAAAACATCGATCCGGCCAAGCGCCGCGATCTGGGCCTGCACGCCGCGCTGAAGTCGGTCTTCCCGATCGCCAGCTACAGCGGCAATGCCGCGCTGGAATACGTGGGTTACAAGCTGGGCGATCCGGTCTTCGACGAGCGCGAGTGCCGCCAGCGTGGCATGAGCTACGGCGCGCCGCTGCGCGTGACCGTGCGCCTGGTGATCTACGACCGCGAGTCGTCCACCAAGGCCATCAAGTACGTGAAGGAGCAGGAGGTCTACCTCGGCGAAATCCCGCTGATGACCGACAACGGCACCTTCATCGTCAACGGTACCGAGCGCGTCATCGTGTCGCAGCTGCACCGTTCGCCGGGCGTGTTCTTCGACCACGACCGTGGCAAGACGCACAGCTCGGGCAAGCTGCTGTACAGCGCCCGCATCATCCCCTACCGCGGTTCCTGGCTGGACTTCGAGTTCGACCCGAAGGATGCCCTGTTCACCCGTATCGACCGTCGCCGCAAGCTGCCGGTGTCGATCCTGCTGCGTGCGCTGGGTTACAGCAACGAAGAAATGCTGGCCGAGTTCTTCGAGATCAACACCTTCCACATCAACCCCGATGAAGGTGTGCAGCTCGAACTGGTCTCCGAGCGCCTGCGCGGCGAGACCCTGAACTTCGACCTGGCCGACGGCGACAAGGTCATCGTCGAAGCCGGCAAGCGCATCACCGCGCGCCACGTCAAGCAGCTGGAAGCCTCGGGCATTGCCGCCCTGGCCGTGCCGGACGATTACATCGTCGGCCGCATCCTGTCGCACGACGTGGTCGATGCCACGACCGGCGAACTGCTGGCCCAGGCCAACGACGAAATCAGCGACGAGCAGCTGCAGGACTTCCGCAAGGCCGGCGTCGATGCAGTGGGCACCCTGTGGGTGAACGACCTGGATCGTGGCCCGTACCTGTCCAACACCCTGCGCATCGATCCGACCAAGACCCAGCTGGAAGCCCTGGTCGAGATCTACCGCATGATGCGTCCGGGCGAGCCGCCGACCAAGGATGCCGCGCAGAACCTGTTCCACAACCTGTTCTTCACCTTCGAGCGCTACGACCTGTCCACGGTCGGCCGCATGAAGTTCAACCGTCGTGTCGGTCGCAAGGCCGTCACCGGCGAAGCCGTGCTGTACGACCGCAAGTACTTCGGCGAGCGCAACGACGAAGAGTCCAAGCGCCTGGTCAACGAGCTGGGCGAAACCTCGGACATCCTGGAAGTGATCAAGGTCCTGACCGAGATCCGCAACGGTCGCGGCGTGGTCGATGACATCGATCACCTGGGCAACCGTCGCGTGCGTTCGGTCGGCGAAATGGCCGAGAACGTGTTCCGCGTGGGCCTGGTCCGCGTCGAGCGCGCGGTCAAGGAGCGCCTGTCGATGGCCGAATCCGAAGGCCTGACCCCGCAGGAGCTGATCAACGCCAAGCCGGTCGCCGCTGCCATCAAGGAGTTCTTCGGCTCCTCGCAGCTGTCCCAGTTCATGGATCAGAACAACCCGCTGTCGGAAGTGACGCACAAGCGTCGCGTCTCGGCCCTGGGCCCGGGCGGCCTGACCCGCGAGCGCGCCGGCTTCGAAGTGCGCGACGTGCACCCGACCCATTACGGCCGCGTCTGCACCATCGAAACCCCGGAAGGCCCGAACATCGGCCTGATCAACTCGCTGGCCGTGTACGCCCGCACCAACCAGTACGGTTTCCTGGAAACCCCGTACCGCAAGGTGAGCGATGGCAAGGTCTCCGACGAGATCGAATTCCTGTCGGCCATCGAGGAAAACGAGTACGTCATCGCCCAGGCCAACGCCCTGACCGATGCCAAGAGCATGCTCACCGAGCAGTTCGTGCCGTGCCGCTTCCAGGGTGAGTCGCTGCTCAAGCCGCCGGCGGAAGTCCACTTCATGGACGTCTCGCCGATGCAGACCGTGTCGATCGCTGCCGCGCTCGTCCCGTTCCTGGAGCACGATGACGCCAACCGTGCACTGATGGGCGCCAACATGCAGCGCCAGGCCGTGCCGACCCTGCGTGCGCAGAAGCCGCTGGTGGGTACCGGCATCGAGCGCGCCGTGGCGCGTGACTCGGGCGTGACCGTGAATGCCCGTCGTGGCGGCGAGATCGTGCAGATCGACGCCGGCCGCATCGTGGTCAAGGTCAACGAGGCCGAGATCACCGACGCGACCGACGCCGGCGTGGACATCTACAACCTGATCAAGTACACCCGCTCCAACCAGAACACCTGCATCAACCAGCGTCCGCTGGTGGAAGTGGGCAACGTGGTGGCGCGTGGCGACGTGCTGGCCGATGGTCCGTCCACCGACATCGGTGAACTGGCCCTGGGCCAGAACATGCTGATCGCCTTCATGCCGTGGAACGGCTACAACTTCGAAGACTCCATCCTGCTCTCCGAGCGCGTGGTGGAAGAGGATCGTTACACCACGATCCACATCGAAGAGCTGACCTGCGTGGCGCGTGACACCAAGCTGGGGCCGGAGGAAATCTCCGCCGACATCCCGAACGTTTCCGAGCAGGCCCTGAACCGCCTGGACGAGAGCGGCGTGGTGTACATCGGTGCGGAAGTCCGCGCCGGCGACATCATGGTCGGCAAGGTCACCCCGAAGGGCGAAAGCCAGCTGACCCCGGAAGAGAAGCTGCTGCGCGCGATCTTCGGCGAGAAGGCCTCGGACGTGAAGGACAGCTCGCTGCGCGTGCCGCCGGGCATGGACGGCACCGTCATCGACGTGCAGGTCTTCACCCGCGACGGCATCGAGAAGGACAAGCGTGCGCGCCAGATCGAAGAGAACGAGATCAAGCGCGTCAAGAAGGACTTCGACGACCAGTTCCGCATCCTGGAAGCGGCCATCTACGCCCGTCTGCGCTCGCAGATCGTGGGCAAGGTGGTCAACGGCGGTGCCGGCCTGAAGAAGGGCGACAGCATCACCGACGCCTACCTGGATGGCCTGAAGAAGGCCGACTGGTTCGTGCTGCGCATGAAGGACGACGACGCCTCCGAAGCCATCGAGCGCGCGCAGAAGCAGATCCAGGCGCACGAGAAGGAATTCGAGCGTCGCTTCGCCGACAAGCGCGGCAAGATCACCGCCGGTGACGACCTCGCCCCGGGCGTGCTGAAGATGGTCAAGGTGTTCCTGGCCGTGAAGCGCCGCATCCAGCCGGGCGACAAGATGGCCGGCCGCCACGGCAACAAGGGTGTGGTCTCCAACGTGGTGCCGGTCGAGGACATGCCGTACATGGCCTCGGGCGAGACCGTGGACATCGTGCTGAACCCGCTGGGTGTGCCGTCGCGTATGAACATCGGCCAGATCCTGGAAGTGCACCTGGGCTGGGCCGCCAAGGGCCTGGGTCGCAAGATCCAGGGCATGCTGGAAGCCCAGGCCGCGATCAACGACCTGCGCACCTTCCTGGACGATGTCTACAACCACGACAAGACCCAGCACGCCAACCACGTCGACCTGACCCAGTTCAGCGACGAGGAGCTGCTGCGCCTGGCCGGCAACCTGACCGACGGCGTGCCGATGGCCACCCCGGTGTTCGACGGTGCCACCGAAGCCGAGATCAAGCACATGCTTGCCCTGGCCGACCTGCCGCTGAGCGGCCAGACCCAGCTGTATGACGGCCGCACCGGCGAGGCATTCGATCGCCACACCACCGTCGGCTACATGCACTACCTGAAGCTGAACCACCTGGTCGACGACAAGATGCACGCCCGTTCGACCGGCCCGTACTCGCTCGTTACCCAGCAGCCGCTGGGCGGCAAGGCGCAGTTCGGTGGCCAGCGCTTCGGTGAAATGGAAGTCTGGGCGCTGGAAGCCTACGGCGCGGCCTACACCCTGCAGGAAATGCTGACGGTGAAGTCCGATGACGTGCAGGGCCGCAACCAGATGTACAAGAACATCGTCGACGGTGAGCACGAGATGGTCGCGGGCATGCCGGAATCCTTCAACGTGCTCGTGAAGGAAATCCGCTCGCTGGCCATCAACATGGAACTGGAAGACAACTGATCGCGCAGGCGCGGCTGCCCCGGCAGCCGCGCCGCCGGAAGTGACTCGACAGCCCCATCGACAAGATTTCCTCCTTTCGGAGAAACACCATGAAAGACTTGCTGAACCTCTTCAACCAGCAGCGCCAGACGCTGGATTTCGACGCGATCAAGATCGCGCTGGCCTCGCCGGACCTGATCCGTTCGTGGTCCTTCGGCGAAGTGAAGAAGCCGGAAACCATCAACTACCGTACCTTCAAGCCGGAGCGTGACGGCCTGTTCTGCGCCGCCATCTTCGGGCCGGTCAAGGACTACGAGTGCCTGTGCGGCAAGTACAAGCGCATGAAGCACCGCGGCGTGGTCTGCGAAAAGTGCGGCACCGAAGTCACCCTGGCCAAGGTGCGCCGCGAGCGCATGGGCCACATCGACCTGGCCTCGCCGGTCGCGCACATCTGGTTCCTCAAGTCGCTGCCCTCGCGCATCGGCCTGATGCTGGACATGACCCTGCGTGACATCGAGCGCGTGCTGTACTTCGAAGCCTACGTGGTGACCGAGCCGGGCCTGACCGCCCTGGAGCGCCGCCAGCTGCTGACCGAAGAACAGTACCTGCAGGCCCGCCAGGAGCACGGCGACGACTTCGACGCCGCCATGGGCGCCGAGGCCGTGTACGAGCTGCTGCGCACCATCGACCTGCAGTCGGAGATGACCCGCCTGCGCGAGGAAATCGCCAGCACCGGTTCGGAAACCAAGCTCAAGCGCCTCACCAAGCGCATCAAGCTGGTCGAAGCCTTCCTCGAGTCGGGCAACCGCCCGGAGTGGATGGTCATGACCGTGCTGCCGGTGCTGCCGCCGGACCTGCGTCCACTGGTGCCGCTGGACGGTGGCCGCTTCGCCACCTCCGACCTGAACGACCTGTACCGCCGCGTCATCAACCGCAACAACCGCCTGCGCCGCCTGCTCGAGCTGAACGCGCCGGACATCATCGTGCGCAATGAAAAGCGCATGCTGCAGGAATCGGTCGATGCGCTGCTGGACAACGGCCGTCGCGGCCGTGCCATCACCGGCACCAACAAGCGCCCGCTGAAGTCGCTGGCCGACATGATCAAGGGCAAGCAGGGTCGCTTCCGTCAGAACCTGCTGGGCAAGCGCGTGGACTACTCGGGCCGTTCGGTCATCGTGGTCGGTCCGTACCTGCGCCTGCACCAGTGCGGCCTGCCGAAGAAGATGGCGCTGGAGCTGTTCAAGCCGTTCGTGTTCGCCAAGCTGCAGCGTCGTGGCCTGGCCACCACCATCAAGGCCGCCAAGAAGCTGGTCGAGCGCGAAGAAGCCGAAGTCTGGGACATCCTGGAAGAGGTCATCCGCGAACATCCGGTGATGCTGAACCGTGCGCCGACCCTGCACCGCCTGGGCATCCAGGCGTTCGAGCCGGTGCTGATCGAAGGCAAGGCCATCCAGCTGCATCCGCTGGTCTGCACCGCGTTCAACGCCGACTTCGACGGTGACCAGATGGCCGTCCACGTGCCGCTCTCGCTGGAAGCCCAGCTGGAAGCGCGTGCGCTGATGATGTCTACCAACAACATCCTGTCGCCGGCCAACGGCGAGCCGATCATCGTGCCGTCGCAGGACGTGGTGCTGGGTCTGTACTACATGACCCGCTCGCTGGAAAACAAGAAGGGCGAGGGCATGGCCTTCGCCAACATCGCCGAAGTCAAGCGCGCCTACGACAACCGCGTGGTGGAACTGCACGCACGCGTCAAGGTCCGCATCACCGAGGTGGTGACCGACGAAGACGGCAACAAGCAGAACAAGACCTCGATCGTGGACACCACGATCGGTCGCGCCCTGCTGGCTGAAATCCTGCCGGAAGGCCTGCCGTTCGCGCTGGCCAACACCGAGCTGACCAAGAAGAACATCAGCCGCCTGATCAACTCCAGCTACCGCCAGCTGGGCTTGAAGGACACGGTCGTGTTCGCCGACAAGCTGATGTACACCGGCTTCGCCTACGCCACCCGCGCCGGCGTGTCGATCGGCATCGACGACATGCTGATCCCGGACGAGAAGAAGGGCATCCTCACCGAGGCCGAAGCCGAAGTGCTGGAAATCCAGGAGCAGTACCAGTCCGGTCTGGTCACCGCCGGCGAGCGCTACAACAAGGTGGTGGACATCTGGTCGCGCACCAATGAGCGCATCGCCAAGGCGATGATGGACACCATCGGCACCGAGAAGGTGGTCAATGCCAAGGGCGAGACCATCGACCAGAAGTCGATGAACTCGCTGTACATCATGGCCGACTCCGGTGCCCGTGGTTCGCAGGCCCAGATCCGCCAGCTGGCCGGCATGCGTGGCCTGATGGCCCGTCCCGATGGCTCGATCATCGAGACGCCCATCAAGGCGAACTTCCGCGAAGGCCTGAACGTGCAGGAGTACTTCAACTCCACCCACGGTGCCCGTAAGGGTCTGGCCGATACGGCGCTGAAGACCGCCAACTCGGGTTACCTGACCCGTCGTCTGGTGGACGTGGCGCAGGACGTGGTGATCACCGAGGTGGATTGCGGTACCACCGAAGGCCTGACCATGACCCCGATCGTGGAAGGCGGCGACGTCGTGGAGCCGTTGAAGGAGCGCGTGCTGGGTCGCGTGGTTGCCGAGGACGTGTTCCTGCCGGGCAATGACGAAGATCCGATCGTGACCCGCAACACGCTGCTGGACGAAGCGTGGGTGGCCAAGCTGGAAGACGCCAGCGTGCAGTCGGTGAAGGTCCGTTCGACCATCTCCTGCGCCTCGGCCTTCGGCGTCTGCGCCCACTGCTACGGCCGCGATCTGGCCCGTGGCCACATCGTCAACATCGGCGAAGCGGTCGGCGTCATCGCCGCCCAGTCGATCGGTGAGCCGGGTACCCAGCTGACCATGCGTACGTTCCACATCGGTGGTGCGGCATCGCGTGCGGCGGCGGTGGACAACATCACCGTCAAGACCACCGGTTCGGTGAAGTTCAACAACCTGAAGTCGGTCGAGCACGCCAGCGGTTCGCTGGTGGCGGTCTCGCGTTCGGGCGAAATGTCGGTGCTCGATGCCCACGGCCGTGAGCGTGAGCGTTACAAGCTGCCGTACGGCGCGACCATCACGTCCAAGGACGGCGATGCGGTCAAGGCTGGCCAGACCGTGGCCAACTGGGATCCGCATAACCACCCGATCGTGTCCGAAGTGGCCGGTTTCATCCGCTTCATCGACTTCATCGACGGCGTCACCGTCATCGAGAAGACCGACGAACTGACCGGCCTGGCGTCGCGTGAAATCACCGACCCGAAGCGTCGTGGTTCCCAGGCCAAGGACCTGCGTCCGATCGTGCGCATCGTGGATGCCAAGGGCAATGACCTGACCATCCCGAACACCGATCTGCCGGCCCAGTACCTGCTGCCGCCGCGTTCCATCGTCAACCTGCAGGACGGCGCCGCCGTCGGCGTGGGCGACGTGGTCGCCAAGATCCCGCAGGAAGCGTCCAAGACCCGCGACATCACCGGTGGTCTGCCGCGCGTGGCCGACTTGTTCGAAGCGCGCAAGCCGAAGGATCCGGCGATCCTGGCCGAGCGTTCGGGCATCATCAGCTTCGGCAAGGACACCAAGGGCAAGCAGCGCCTGATCATCAAGGACACCGATGGTTCCGAGCACGAAGAGCTGATCCCGAAGTACCGTCAGGTGATCGTGTTCGAAGGCGAGCACGTGACCAAGGGCGAAACCATCGTGGACGGCGAGCCGAGCCCGCAGGACATCCTGCGCCTGCTGGGTGTCGAGCCGCTGGCGGCCTACCTGGTCAAGGAAATCCAGGACGTGTACCGCCTGCAGGGCGTGAAGATCAACGACAAGCACATTGAAGTGATCACCCGCCAGATGCTGCGCAAGGTCGAGATCACCGACCAGGGCAGCAGCAAGTTCCTCAATGGTGAGCAGGCCGAGCGCCAGCGCGTCATCGAGGAAAATGCACGCCTGACCACCCGCAACGAGCTGATTGCCCGTTTCGACCCGGTCCTGCTGGGCATCACCAAGGCCTCGCTGGCCACCGAGTCGTTCATCTCGGCGGCCTCGTTCCAGGAAACCACCCGCGTGCTGACCGAAGCGGCCGTTCGCGGCACCTCGGACAACCTGCGCGGCCTGAAGGAAAACGTCATCGTCGGTCGCCTGATCCCGGCCGGTACCGGTCTGGCGTACCACGCCAACCGTCGCCGCAACGCCTCGGGCCTGACCGATTCGGAAATGCAGACCCTGTCCGGCAGCGCGCCGGTCGCGGTCGAAGCGCCGGCGGCCGTGGTGGCCGAATCGTCCGATGCTGAACAGGCATCGGGCAGCGACGAGTAAGACGTGGGCCCGGTCTCGACCGGGCCTGCGGCAGGGCAGGGCGCCGACCCCAGGTCGGTCCCTCCCCTGAAATGGTCCGGCCCTGGGTCGGACCGGATCGGCGGCGCTGGCCACTGGCCGGATCGCCGCCGATGAGGTAGGATGCCCGCCGGTCTTGAAAAGGACTGGCTTGACAACCTGAACGGGGGGCATGGAGAAGGCTCCCCTGTAACGGCCCCGGATCAGGGCTGGCTTGGCGCGTGCGCATTTGACTGCGTTTTCGCCAGGTTGCTACAATCGTCTGTCTCAGCAGGCCGGTTTTTCGCCTGCTCGCACATTTCCGCATTCAATGGCCAGTTTTTTCATTGGCCTCTCTCAGAAGAACATACTGATGGCGACGATCAATCAGCTTGTCCGCAAGCCGCGGCAGGCAACCACTTATAAGAGTGCCTCCCCGGCCCTCGATAAGTGCCCCCAGCGCCGTGGCGTCTGCACGCGCGTGTACACCACCACTCCGAAGAAGCCGAACTCGGCGCTTCGCAAGGTTGCCAAGGTTCGCCTGACCAACCAGGAAGAAGTGATTAGCTACATCGGCGGCGAAGGCCACAACCTGCAGGAACACTCCGTGGTCCTGATCCGTGGCGGTCGCGTCAAGGATCTGCCGGGTGTGCGTTACCACACCGTGCGTGGCTCGCTGGACGCCTCCGGCGTTGCCAAGCGTCGCCAGGGCCGTTCCAAGTACGGCGCCAAGCGTCCGAAGAGCTAAGGGAAAGTACACATGTCTCGTAAAGGTAATACGCCGCAGCGCTCTGTCCTGCCGGATCCGAAGCACGGAAGTGAAACCATCGCTCGTTTCATCAACATGGTGATGCTGAGCGGCAAGAAGTCGGTCGCTGAAAAGATCGTCTATGGCGCCATGGACGTGATCGGCGAAAAGAACCCGAACTCCGTCGAGCTGGTGCAGAAGGCTCTGGACAACGTGGCTCCGTCGGTCGAAGTGAAGTCCCGCCGCGTCGGTGGTGCCACCTACCAGGTGCCCGTCGAAGTGCGTTCGTCGCGCAAGATGGCCCTGGCCATGCGTTGGCTGATCGACTCGGCGCGCAAGCGTGGTGAGAACACCATGCCCAAGAAGCTGGCTGCCGAACTGCTGGACGCCTCGGAAAACCGTGGCGGCGCCATCAAGAAGCGCGAAGAAACCCACCGCATGGCCGAAGCCAACAAGGCATTCGCCCACTACCGCTGGTGAGTTTGACGGCCTTGCAAAACAGGCACGGCGGCACTATTTCATAGTGCCGCTTCGCGGCACCTGGGGTGCCGCGCCAATCCGAAGGCCGCCGAAAGGCGGCGTTCGGCCATCCGAATTCCAAGAAATCGAGAGGCTCCCGTGGCCCGCAACACTCCCATCGAGCGTTACCGCAACTTCGGCATCATGGCTCACATCGATGCCGGCAAGACCACCACGTCCGAGCGCATCCTGTTCTACACCGGCAAGAGCCACAAGATCGGTGAAGTGCACGACGGCGCTGCCACCATGGACTGGATGGAGCAGGAGCAGGAGCGTGGCATCACGATCCAGTCCGCTGCGACCACCGCGTTCTGGAAGGGCATGGACAAGTCCCTGCCGGAGCACCGCTTCAACATCATCGATACCCCCGGGCACGTCGACTTCACCATCGAAGTGGAGCGCTCGCTGCGCGTGCTCGACGGTGCCGTGTTCGTGCTGTGCGCCGTCGGTGGCGTGCAGCCGCAGTCCGAAACCGTGTGGCGCCAGGCCAACCGGTACAAGGTGCCGCGCATTGCGTTCGTCAACAAGATGGACCGCACCGGTGCCAACTTCACCAAGGTCGTGGGCCAGCTGAAGGCCAAGCTGGGCGCGGTCGCCGTGCCGATGCAGCTGCCGATCGGCGCCGAAGAAAACTTCAAGGGCGTGGTCGACCTCATCAAGATGAAGGCCATCCATTGGGATGAAGCCTCGCAGGGCATGAAGTTCGAGTACCTCGAGATCCCGGCGGACATGCAGGCCGAGGCTGAAGAAGCCCGCACCTACATGATCGAAGCGGCTGCCGAAGCCAGCGAAGAGCTGATGGAAAAGTACCTGGGCGGCGAAGAGCTGACCGAGGCCGAGATCGTGGAGGCCCTGCGCGTGCGCACCCTGGCCACCGATATCGTGCCGATGTACTGCGGCTCGGCGTTCAAGAACAAGGGCGTGCAGGCCATGCTGGACGGCGTGGTGCAGCTGCTGCCGTCGCCGATCGACGTGCCGGACGTGACCGGTACCGACGTGGACGATGAAACCATCGCCCTGAGCCGCAAGTCCGACGACAAGGCGCCGTTCTCGGCCCTGGCCTTCAAGATCATCACCGACCCGTTCGTGGGCGCGCTGACCTTCTTCCGTGTCTACTCGGGCACGCTGAACGCCGGCGACCAGCTGCTGAACTCGGTGAAGGGCAAGAAGGAGCGCATCGGCCGCATCCTGCAGATGCACTCCAACGATCGTGAAGAGATCAAGGAAGTGCTGGCCGGCGACATCGCCGCGGCGGTGGGTCTGAAGGACACCACCACCGGCGACACGCTGTGCTCGCAGGACCACCCGATCATCCTGGAGCGCATGGTGTTCCCGGAGCCGGTCATCTCGATGGCCGTCGAACCGAAGACCAAGTCCGACCAGGAAAAGATGGGCCTGGCCCTCGGTCGTCTGGCCCAGGAAGATCCGTCGTTCCGCGTCAAGACCGACGAAGAATCCGGCCAGACCATCATCTCGGGCATGGGCGAGCTGCACCTGGACATCATCGTTGACCGCATGAAGCGCGAGTTCAACGTGGAAGCCAACGTCGGCAAGCCGCAGGTGGCCTACCGCGAAACCATCCAGATGGCCGACGTCAAGTCGGATTACAAGCACGCCAAGCAGTCCGGTGGTAAGGGTCAGTACGGTCACGTCGTGATCGAGCTGTCGCCGATCACCGCTGAAGACCGTGCCGATCCGAAGATCGCGCCGTTGATCAAGGATGATTTCCTGTTCATCAACGACATCACCGGTGGCGTGATTCCGAAGGAATTCATTCCGTCGATCGAAAAGGGCCTGCGCGAAACCATCACCAGCGGTCCGCTGGCTGGCTTCCCGGTCGTGGACGTGAAGGTCAAGCTGGTGTTCGGCTCGTACCATGACGTCGACTCCTCGGAAATGGCGTTCAAGCTGGCGTCCTCGATGGCCTTCAAGCAGGGCTTCTCCAAGGCCAAGCCGGTCCTGCTGGAGCCGATCATGAAGGTCGAGATCGTGACCCCGAGCGACTATCAGGGTGACGTGATGGGCGACGTGAGCCGTCGTCGCGGCATGCTGCAGGGTTCGAGCGTGACCGGTGATGGCTCGGCCGAGATCATCAACGCGATGATCCCGCTGGGTGAAATGTTCGGCTACGCCACCTCGCTGCGTTCGCAGACCCAGGGTCGTGCCACCTTCACGATGGAGTTCGACCATTACGAGCCGGCTCCGACGAACATCGCTGAATCCGTGATCAAGAAGTCCTGAGCGTAAGCTCAGGGCTCCACCTCCTTCTTTTCTGATATCCAAGGTATACAACAATGGCAAAGGGTAAGTTCGAGCGCACCAAGCCGCACGTCAACGTCGGCACCATCGGTCACG
>NZ_JAVWXA010000089.1:0-16517 GCF_036662295.1 Stenotrophomonas sp. | reverse complement strand
AGAAGCAGTACGCACTAAACGGCTGACGACTGTCTACAAAACCCTGGGCGATTCACATCGGAGTAAATGATGCGATGTCCCGTGACCTTGGTCGGCTCTTGAGCCTCAATGGCCGAGAGAGCATTTTCTGCCTTCTCGATGTCACCTGCGGTTACGAGCTTTGCGTACTGGCGAAGGACCCGGTTGCGAACTACGTCCCAGCGCATTTTCGCCCGTCCGTAGGCCTCCTGTTGTTTCTCCTGCTGTTCGATGGCTGCAATGTCGTGGTCGTAGAGGGGGCCACAAAGTACCAACTCAGCAGACGACTTTCGGTCGCCCGAGTTCGCCGCAATGGCTTGATAAAGGACACAAGGGCGGATCTGCCCGGACAGGGGATGCCGCCAGTCGACCAGAGGGCTCAATGCAATCGAAAGCGTCGTCAAGCAAGCCGTGCCGGCGATGACATCGGTGACCTGGACATTCTTGGCCAGCTCTTCGGCCGCACGCTGGATGCGCGGCGGAAAGGCGTGAATGGGATAGGGACTTTGGTTGATGATGTACATGTCGGTCACTCCAGGTCGTTGGAAGAGGGAGCGGTGGGTTCACGCAGGAAGCCGTCGATCTCGGCTTCCTGGGTCTGCCGTGCCGCCGCGTTCAAGGGCTGGCCACAGGCGATACAGCAAACCGGATTGCTAGCGGCGTCGCGACGGGAACGCTCCTGATCGACCATGTCGTTGAAGGTGCGAGCGCAGACCTTGGCCTGGGTCAGCTCGTTGAAGGCCGCCAGAACGTCCTTCAGCAGCTTGCCACTCGCGAGATGAGACTCGATCCGTGGGTAGAGGTCGCGGAAATGCTGCTGCATGAGCTCACGTTTGGTGGGCTTCGCCTTCGCCAAGATACGATCGAGCTTGTCCTGGAGCGCAAGCGTGGCCTTGTCTTCGAGTGCGGTCGAGGGGATGACATTGGGGCTCACAGCGTCACCCCCACGTCGATGTCAGCCTTGGTCGAGGGGCGCTTCCAGCGTCCGTACTTGGGCGCCGCCTGCGCGAGCTTGCGGGAAGCATTGGCGCGGGCCTCGAGCCACGCTTCGATCTCATCTGCAAACCAGACCGTCGCGCTGCGGGGCGAGTCGTCCAGCTTGAACGAAGCGGGGAACGTGGGGTCCCAAGCGGGATCCTTCGGATTCTGGCGCGCCCAAAAATGGCTCTTGCCATCGCCGGTCATGCCATATGCTGTCTTGGCGCGCACCGCCCGGCGAACAGGCTTGAAAGCCACCAGATCGCCTGGGTGAAGCTGATCGAGGATGGTCTGCATAGCGACCACCAGATGCTGGAGATCCGGCTGGTTGTGGAGTTCCTGGCAGGTTGAGCTACCCAGGCGGCTTGGAGTCAAGTGATTGAAATTAGGCATGAATTCCGTCCTTACGATGGATTGGGCCAAGGCGTGATTGCCTTGGCGTTGCCTATCGTCAGCGCCGGAGTGAGGCGCGAAGTCCGGACTTTTTTGGATGACATCGGACCTGTCCGGCCATGCAGGTCGGAGAGGTTGGTGTGACCGACACGCAACTATCCCCTAGAGCGGTACGGCGGAAGGCCTCGTCAGCTCTCTAAACAGTCGGACTTAAGCCACGTAGGCGTGTTTCCAGTCTCGAAAGGTTTTCCTCGATCGCGGCAATGTCATTGGGTTGCACGCACTCGACGAACTTGGTCCAAAGTAAGGTCCTCAGGGAGAACTTGAGCTCCGCTATCTCGTACGCGCCTTCCAGCGCGTCCTGCACCCACTCTCGGCGGTTGTGCCAGATCTGCAGATAGCCTTCCGGAATCTCCCTGGGTGGCTTGTTGCTATCGAACTTGATGGGAGATTCGAGCGGAGTGATGATCGACCGGGCCTGGCTGTCGTCTCCGAATACTCGTGGCCGATAGTGGGTTGGGAACTTGACTGCCTGCGCCGTGGCGCACAAAGCGCTGACCATGTTACGGAAACTGATTTTGACCGACTCGCGTGACAATGGAAGGCCGCTGCCAAAAACACGGGTGCGGTAGAGCAACTCATAGGCGAGAGAGATGCTCCGGACGTAATGTGACTTGCTCGGTCGGAAGCCGAGAGACGCGTCAAGAAGGTCCAGAAACAGGCCAGAACTCGCGTTCGCTATGTCAGCAAAATCGGCAAGCCGGAAATTGTATTGGGTCGTGTGAAAGTAGTTGCGGGTTTCGGCTGCAAGTGCGCTGAGCGCGACAATCATTTCATTTTGGATCGGCTTGATCGGCGACGGTGGCTTGGCGTTTTCTATGATTTCCGCGTGTGCACCGGCAAAGTGAAGGAATTCGAATCTGTTCAGATGCAAATACAGGTCCTCATCCAGGCGAGCAGATTGACGCCGCGGGTCCGGCTCGGATGGGCCTGCAATAGCATCGACTGCTGCGCGGAGTGATTTGTAGCGATCTGGGATTCGAAGTCTGCCTGACGAGTACGCAACCTCGTCCAGGTGCGCTCGAATGGCGCTTATGCGATCAATCAGCGAATAGAAGACCGAGTCGATCTTGTCCTTTTTTTCGTAGTCTATCTCGACTCCAAAGTATTCCTTTAGATCGTTCAGAAGGAAGGTGTTGTCTTCACTTTCCGCGATGGGATACGCGCCGCGCGCTTCGAACGAAAACCGAGTCGGAGTCTTTATAAACGTAAGAAATCGCTTGCTTCGTCCTTCGATTGCGATGCTCGGATCGGCCATCATCCTGTCGATGAGGTAGATCACTCGTAGCGTGTTCTGCTTGTCCTCGTACTTGCCCGCCGTCCTGCCGGTAATTCCTTTTAGAGCATCGGTGATGCTCTCGAACTCCTTCTTCAGGGATTCCGGGTCAGCGTTCCAATCTGCCCAAGTGCGCTTTGGCGCCGGGGTTCTTTCGTGTTTTTCCTTTCTTACCTTTTTCGCCAGGTCGACAATAGTGAGTCGGGCTTGCGGAATTTGCTTCAAGCTCCCAAGGTGGTAAGGGCTAAAGAATAGGTTGGCCCTCTTCGCGTCATCCAAGGCGTACCTCAGCATGGCGCTGAGCAACGTCACCTGACCATTGGGGCCAAGGATAGTTGGCTGGTTTCGTAGGCGAGTGCACAACTCGTCGCTCCCGAATAAGAATTCTCGGGAGAAGGGATCAATTTGATGCTTGGTCGTGAGCTCTTCCAGTCGCTCTTCGAGAAAAGCACTCAGATCAGGCATGGGGGTACGTTCTCTCTACGGCGAAGACCGCCAAGTCTGATGGACAGCGGTTATGGCAAGCTAGGAAACGAGTAAGGAGCTTGGAATGCCATTGAGCCGAGCTCTGATGCGCAGAGGCTGGCGAGCTCGGCTTTACATTCGCCTTACTGATCGTCATAGGTTCACTTATAGCCCGGCCCCAGCCCTTCAAGAAGTGAGTCAAATTGCGAGTCACGTTTTGCTGGGATCAATCGTGTATTGCATATAAAACAAATACTTAAGTGGGGAATTCGATTGCTGGTGGGCCACCATGTAAAACAGGCACTTGGGTTTGCGCCCTGGTGCCTTTTTTGTGAGTTTGGAAAAAATATTGCAAAAATCCAGCGTTGCGCGGTGGTTTCACAACCGCGAGGTCATGGACGCAGCACGCGATCAGTGTTTGCACCACGCGTGGATTGAGTCCTGCACCCGAGTTGGTTGGGAGCTGTGGCGGCGTAGGCCCATGCCGCTCGTCCGCCGTGCCCTGCTAGTGCCACGGTGATTGGCGAGAGCGTTGCGCAAGGCCAACAAACACACATGACGTGCATGACAATGCCCCTGACGCGATAGTCGGCGCGAATCTGTGTAAGGAAATGAAACGGCCGCTCAAGGGCGGCCGTTTCACAGATCGAACAGGGATCAACCCCCAACAGGAGGTTGGCTTGTCTCAGTGGCGCCTTTGAAATGATACTCACCGAGTTTCCAGCCCCCTTCCTGCCAGGTGTATCCCCACGTCTCGGTGGGGCCATCAGGATGGCGGCTGGTGATCGTTACTTCTTCGCCTTCGCTGCCATGCGTCGGCAAGGGAGCAGGGGTCCCATCCATTCCAGAGCGACCTGCGCGTCCGGAATCACCGTAGGTGTGCTGGATCGTGATCTTCCCGAGGCGCCGCACTGGCGCATAAGCCGGTGAATTGCGTTCGATCCAGACGGTGATGTAGCTGGATTCAGCGGAACCAGGTTGATAGGTGTTCTTTGCGACAACGGTGGCTGAAGCAGACGTTGGTGCCGCGTGTGCATCTGTCGATACACCTCCCGCAACCAGCCACAACACCGACAACGTCGTGCTCAACAACGGAAGTTTCATGGACGTCTCCTGTCAGGCAATCATCGACCACTTCATGCGGTCGGCCCAAATGTACATTACCTTTCCCGCCAGACACCCGCGCTTTTGCGATGGCTACGCCCCATCCCGCCCCCGCTCATACGCCGCCAACTGCGCCGCAAACGCCCGCTGATACCCTGGCCGCGCCGTCGCGCGCGCCACATACGCGGCCAGCGTCGGATGCGCGTCCACCATCCCGCTGCTGCCCAGGCGCAGCAGCACCGACACCATCAGCAGGTCGCCGGCGCTGAAGCCGCCATCCAGCCACGGGTCATCGCCCAACCGCGCGGCGAGCTGGGCTAGCCGTTGCTGCACGCGGGCATCCAGCGCCTCCAGGCGCTGTGCGTACCACGGCTGGTCGCGCTCGAAGAGCACGGCCATCGAGCGTTCCACGATCGGCGGTTCGACGGTGTTGAGCGCGGCGAACATCCAGGTAATGGCGCGCATGCGTGCATCGGCATCGGCGGGCAGCAGGCCGGGATATCGCTCGGCCAGGTGCAGCACGATCGCGCCGGATTCGAACAGCACCTGGTCACCCGCTTCGTAAGTGGGGATCTGCCCGAATGGACTCCGCGCCAGGTGCGGCGGCTGTTTCATCGCGGCGAAGGACACCGGGCGCACGTCGTAGGGCTGGCCGAGTTCCTCCAGCGCCCAACGCACGCGCATGTCGCGGGCCAGGCCCTGGCCGCGGTCGGGGGAGCATTCAAAGGCGGTGAGGGTGGGGCGCATGTGCGGTCTCCGGCAGGCAATGCAGGGCTTGCCTGTATCGACGTTCGAGGAGCGCGCGAATCGACACGCTGCCTCAAGCCGAACCACGACGGGTCTGGCCGCGCCGCTTCACTGCACGAAGGTGGACATCGACCGGCCTGCGAGCCGGTCGTCCGCTTGGCCTGCGTCAATCCCGCGCCCGGCCCTGTCGGATGCCGGGCGACCGGCATCCGACCGCCGCCCCTCAGCTCGGCGCAAACCCGCGGGTGGCCTTCTTCTCGTTCTTCTCCGCCTTCTTTTCCTTGGCGGTCTTGGCAGGCTTCTTCTTCTGCTCCTTCTTGCTGTCCATGCCCTTGGCCATTGCGGTTTCTCCGTGGTGATTGCGCGCAGCATCGCACATCCGCGGGCGCCCGGCGGGGGCCGGCAGCCGGTCCGTGCCGGGCCACGGGTCTTCACTCCAGCATCTCACCTGAACACGGAGGCTGCGTAGTGTCGCGGCCCCCCGGTCTGCCTGCGGCGTGCCAGTACACCGCCCTGGACGGGCTACACATCGCGGAGGTCGCACATGGGTTGGATGGACCGGATCAAGGCTTCACTGGGCGCACGCAGCGACACCCCGCCGCTGGCGCAGGACCCCGCGCAGATCCTTTACTCGATGCCGACCCTCGCCGGCGATCTGCTCACGTTCGGCGCCGCCGATCCGGCCACCGCCGAGGGCGTGCCGGCCTTCCACGAAGACGAGTGGTGCCAGCTGGAATTCTGGCCGGCGGCCGCGCTGCCGGAGGTGCAGCGCGCGCTGTCGGCGTACAAGGCGTTCGAACAGGCGCACCGGCTGCCGCAGGGCTGGTCGGACATCCACGTGCGCCACCTCGCGCGACCGCTGCTGGTGCCCGGCCCGGGCGCGGTGCAGCGCCTGGCCGATGCCTTCGCCACGCTGCCCGGGCCGGCGCCAATCCTGACCACCAGCGCGCAGGCGCTGGGGCAGGTGGTGGACGGTTTCACCATCCAGCCAGCGTCGGATGTGCAGTTGCATGGACTGGCCGATGCGACGGGGGTGCGTGCGCTGGGGGCCACGCTGGACGGCGATGACATGCAGCTGTCCACTGTCTTCGCCGAGCTGCACGCGGCCTTCGGCTTGATGCTGGTCGACTGGCGGCAGCAGTTCGTGCTGGTCGCGGTGGAGGCGGGTGGCGACTTCAGCGTGTGGCGTCCGTAGACGGCGGCGGGTCTGACAGGCCCAGGGCAGCGGCGGGCAGCTCGAGATTGCGCGGCGGGATCAACCCCCGCTGCACCCGCCGTGCGAAGTCGGAAAAACGCGCGCCGGAGATCGCCTGGCGGTTGCCGCAGTGCGTGCAGGTGAGCACGGCCCCGCCATGGGCCACGTTGACCAGTGCGGGCGCGGTGGAGGCGTTGAGCAGGGTGTGGCAGAGCAGGCAGTCGGCGCGCACCAGGCGCAGCCGCGCAAAGGTGTACGGGTCTTCGCCGTCGGCGTCGCCGGCCACCTCTAGCAGGTAGAACAGTCCGGTATTGGGCATTGCATCGCTCCCTGGACAGTGCACGCCGAGCGTAGTCCTGCGTGCTATCAAGGGGTGGTGAATTAATGCGCGTGCGGCGTGAGGAACGCCGCCTGCATCGATCAGGCCGAGTCTTCACCCAGCGCACCGGCGCGGCAGGCGGCCACCAGCAGGGTGGCGGCCTCGGCGGCCATCGGCGGGGCCAGGTGATAGCCCTGCGCCTCGTCACAGCCCCACAGCCGCAGCAGCGACAACTCCGCTTCGGACTCCACGCCCTCGGCCACGGTGCGGTAGCCCAGCTGCCGGGCCAGTTTGATGATGGCCTCCACCTTCAGCCGCGACGTGCGCGAGCGGGCCAGCCCGGTGACCAGGCTGCGGTCGATCTTGATCAGGGCGATGGGCACCTCGCTGAGGTAGCCGAAGTTGCTGTAGCCGCTGCCGAAGTCGTCGATGGCGATGCGCACTCCCGCCGCGGCGATCGACCGCAATTGCGGCAGCGCGCCGGGATGGCCCTGCAGCCACTCGCCCTCGGTGATCTCCACTTCCAGCAACGATGGGGCCAGGCCATGGGCCTGCAGCCGCGCCGACAGCATGTCCCACAGGTGGGGATCGTCGAAGTCGCGCGGGGACAGGTTCACCGACAGGCCGAACCCGGGCAGCGTGTGTTGCCACAGCGCCAGCTGGGTCAGCGCGTGGTCCACCACCCAGCGGCTCAGTGCGGGCATCCACGCGGTGCGTTCCAATACCGGGATGAACTCGGCCGGACTCACCGGCCCCAGCATCGGGTGGACCCAGCGCAGCAGCGCTTCGGCGGCCACCGGCAGGCCATCGTGCAGGCTGAAACGCGGTTGGTAGACCAGGCTGAATTGATGCTGGGCCAGGCCGCGCGAGGCGTCGGAGGCCAACCGGTAGCGCCGCCGCAGGCGCGCGTCGCGCTCCTCCGAATACCAGCACAGGCAGGCGTCGGTCTGCACCGCGTGCTGCATGGCCACCAGGCATTTGCGCACCAGGTCGTTGGTCTCGCTGGCCACCGGCTTGAACGCGCAGACACCGGCGTGGAACTGCGGGGACATCGGCACGCTGCCGGCCATCAGCGGCCGGTGCATGCGCTCGCGCAGGCGCTCCAGCAACGCCTCCACCTGCGCACGGTCCTGCCCGGGCAGGAAGAAGGCGAACCGGCTCACGCCCACGTGGTACACCTGCGCCTGGTCCTGCAGCACGCTCTGCACGCGCAGCGAGGACTGCCTGAGCAGCGCTTCCACCGGCTTCATGCCCAATGCCTGGCCGGCATCGTTGGCACTGTGGGCATCGAGCACGTCCAGCAGCACTGCGGTGTAGCCGCTGCCCTGTGCGCGCCGTGCCAAAAGATCCAGGTCGGCCTGGAACTGCTGGCGGTTGGGCAGGCCGGTGACCTGTTCGCGGCGACCCAGCGACATGGTCAGTTCCATCTGCGCCATGACCACGCGCGCCAGGGTCTGCAGCTGCTGCACCTCCAGCGGGGACAGCAGCCGAGGCTCGCGCCCCATCAGGCACAGCGTGCCCAGCGCCACGCCGGTGCGGGTGATCAGCGGAGCGCCGGCATAGAAACGCAGCTGCTCCGGGCCGGCGACCAGCGGGTTGCAGGCAAAGCGCGGGTCTTCGCGCAGGTCGGCCACCTGCATCACCTGGTCCGAGGCGATGGCCCAGGAGCAGATCGACACCTGCCGGTCGGTGCGCTCCAGCGCCAGCCCCTTGCGCGAGATGAAGCGCTGGCTGTCCGCATCGACGATGGAGATCAGCGCGATGGGCACATCGAAGGTGAACGCGGCCAGCTCGGTGATGGGATCCAGCGCACGCCCCAACGCCGGGTCCATCACGTTCAACGCCTCGATCAGGGCCACACGATCACCATCGCTGCTTCTGTCCCACATGCGCCTTCCTTGCCACCTTTCGTTTCAGGCTACTCTCCCGCGCGTGCTGCGCAATGACTGTGAAGACGGCTGCAGGCGACGAGCCTGAAGCATTCACGATGCGCGCAGCCCCGCGCCCGCCACCCCGCCCGCGTTGAGCCTCGTCGCCCACTACGCTATCCTGCGCGCCGCTTCCGCCCACCTGCTGGACTGTGATGACCCCGCCCTGATACCGCGTTGACCACGCGCCCGCGCCATTGCCGGGTCCAGGGAGTACCTCGTCTTCATCACATCGTGCCGCGCGCATCGCCGGCGCGTGGAGCTGTCCATGTCTGTTTCCTATCCGCTGCGCCAACAATGGCTCGGCAACATCCGCGGTGACCTGCTGTCCGGTACGGTGGTCGCGCTGGCCCTCATTCCCGAGGCGATCGCGTTCTCGATCATCGCCGGGGTGGACCCGAAGGTGGGGCTGTATGCCTCGTTCTGCATCGCGGTGGTGACGGCCATTGCCGGTGGCCGGCCGGGCATGATCTCGGCGGCGACCGGGGCGATGGCGCTGGTGATGGTCGACCTGGTGAAGGACCACGGCCTGCAGTACCTGCTGGCCGCCACGATCCTGGCCGGGGCGCTGCAGGTGCTGGCCGGCGCGCTGAAATTGGGGGTGCTGATGCGCTTCGTCTCGCGATCGGTCATCACCGGCTTCGTCAATGCGCTGGCGATCCTGATCTTCCTGGCGCAGATGCCCGAGCTGATCGGGCGCTCCTGGCACGTCTGGGCGGTGTGCGCCGCCGGCCTGGCCATCATCTACCTGCTGCCGCGGGTGACCCGCGCGGTGCCCTCGCCGCTGGTGGCCATCGTGGTGCTCACCGCGCTGTCGATCGGCCTGCACTGGGACGTGCGCACCGTGGGCGACATGGGCGCGCTGCCCGACAGCCTGCCGGTGTTCCTGTTCCCGGACGTGCCGCTTACCTGGGACACCCTGCGCCTGCTGCTGCCGGTCTCGGCCACGCTGGCGGTGGTGGGCCTGCTGGAGTCGATGATGACCGCGCAGATCGTGGAGGACATGACCGACACGCCCAGCCAGCGCAATCGCGAGTGCGCCGGCCAGGGCCTGGCCAACATCACCGCCGGGTTGTTTGGCGGCATGGGCGGCTGCGCGATGATCGGGCAGTCGGTGATCAACGTGTCGTCCGGCGGGCGCGGGCGCCTGTCCTGCTTGGTGGCCGGCGTGCTGCTGCTGTTGCTGGTGGTGTACGGCGCGGACTGGGTGCGGCAGATTCCGATGGCCGCGCTGGTGGCGGTGATGGTCATGGTCAGCATCGGCACCTTCCACTGGCGCTCGTTCCAGGAGCTGCGCCAGCACCCGAAGAGCTCCTCGGTGGTGATGATCGCCACCGTGGTGGTGACCGTGGCCACCCACGACCTGGCCAAGGGCGTGCTGACCGGGGTGCTGCTGTCGGCGCTGTTCTTCGCGCGCAAGGTGGGCCGGATGCTGCAGGTGGAGGAGGCGACCGCCGAGGACGGCACCCGCGTGTACACGGTGCGCGGCCAGGTGTTCTTCGCCTCGGCCGGGCAGTTCGCGGCCAGCGTGGACCTGCTGCACGTGCCGGCGCGGGTGCTGATCGACCTGACCCACGCGCACTTCTGGGACCTGAGCGCGGTGGCGGCGCTGGAGCGGGTGGTCGACAAACTGCGTGCGCATGGGGCCGAGGTGGAGGTGCGCGGGCTCAACGCGGCCAGCCAGACCCTGGTCGAACGGGTGGGGCGTTCGACCGGGCACGCCGCCGCGCGCCCCGGCGAACACTGAACAGGGTCAGGAAACGCGACTCAACATCGGCGTGCCAGCGCCGTTATCCAGCTCAAGGCCCCGATTCCTGCGATCGGGGCAAGGGCTGGCCGTGAGTTGCACCGCGCCACCCGGACCGCAATGGACTGCGCGAAGCCGTAGTGGCGCCCCCTGGGGCGACCGCTGATCCGACCTTTTTCCCGGAACCGCCCTCCATGCCTGCCTCCCGCCCGACTTCCTCCCCGCGTCCCGGCAGCATCGCCAACCGGCTGATGCTGGGCACCGCGCTGATTGCCATGCTCTGCTTCGGCGTGACGGCCGCCATCAGCTATCGCGAAGCCAGCCAGGCGCTGATCCAGGCCTCGCGGCAGACCATGCAGAGCGAGGCCAATGCCGAATCGCGCCGGGTCGGTGCCGACCTGGCCGCCGCGTTCTCCATCAGCCAGGCGCTGGCCGACAGCCTGGTGGTACAGCACGCCAGCGGCACGCTGACCCGCGCCACCGCTGCCCAGGTGCTGCAGCAGCAGCTGCGCTCGCACCCGGAATGGGTGGGCCTGGGCACGCTGTGGGAACCGCAGGCGTTCGATGGCAAGGACAGCGAGTACGTGGACGCCGAAGCGCACGATGCTACCGGCCGCTTCATGAGCTACTGGTCCTGGCAGGACGGTACGCCGGTGCAGGACGCGCTGAAGGGCTACGACGTGCCCGGCGATGGCGACTGGTACCTGCGCCCGCGCGCGCTCAAGCGCCAGACCGTGGCCGAGCCCTACAACTACGAGATCGCCGGCAAGCAGGTGCTGATGACCACCCTGTCCACCCCGGTGCTGGACAAGGACACCTTCCTCGGTGCGGTCACCGTCGACTTCGGCCTGGCGGCATTGCAGGAGCGCCTGGCGGCGCTGCGCCCGATGGGCGAAGGCCACGTCGAACTGATTTCTCCGGGTGGCATCGTCCTGGCGGCGCAGGATGCCAAGGAGATCGGCAAGCGTCGCGACGATGCCGCCACCCGCCAGATCCTGGCCGCAGTGGGCGCCGACAAGCCCTACGAAGACTTCAGCGTGGATGCGGCCGGCAATGTGAAAGCCTATGTCCCGCTGCGGATCGGCGGCAGCCAGGAACGGTTCGCGCTGGGCGTGGTGGTGCCCCATGCGCTGATCACCGCGCAGGCGCGTGCGCTGCTGTGGATCATCCTGGCCGTTGGCCTGGGCGCGGCGCTGGTGCTCAGCGGCAGCGTCTACGTGCTGCTGCGCCGCCAGGCCATCCGTCCGCTTGCCGATGCGGTGCGCCTGTCGGCCGACGTTGCCGAAGGCCGCCTGGACACGGTGTTGCCGCCGGTGCGCAATGACGAAGTGGGGCGCCTGCTCGAGGCCATGCAGCGCATGCGCAGCCAGCTCAAGGCGGTGATGGCGGCCCAGGGCGAAATGGCCCAGCGCCATGACGCCGGCGAGCTGAGCTACCGGATGGACGCGCAGGCCTTCCCCGGCGAGTACGGCCGCATGGTGGCCGACACCAACCAGCTGGTCGGCGCCAACATCGCGGTGACCCGTCGCCTGGTCGAGGTGATGCAGCGCTATGCGGTCGGCGACCTGTCCCAGGACATGGATCGCCTGCCCGGCGAGCAGGCGCGCTTCACCGAGGCGATGGACACCACCCGCGACAACCTGCGCGCGATCAACAACCAGATCCGCGACCTGGCCAGTGCCGCGGCCCTGGGCGACTTCAGCCAGCGCGGCGACGAGGTGCGCTTCGACCACGATTTCCGCGGCATGGTGGAAAACCTCAACACCATGATGCAGGTCAGCGATGACAACCTGCAGCAGATTTCCGCCCTGCTGCGCGCAATCGCCGCCGGCGACCTCACCGCGCGCATGCACGGCCAGTTCCACGGCGTGTTCGCGCAGATGCGCGACGATGCCGATACCACCGTCACCCAGCTGACCGACATCGTCGGCCGCATCCAGCAGGCCACCGCCAGCATCAACCTGGCCGCCGGCGAGATCGCCTCGGGCAACAGCGACCTGTCGCGCCGCACCGAGCAGCAGGCGGCGAGCCTGGAGGAAACGGCCGCCTCGATGGAGGAGCTGACCTCCACCGTGCGCCAGAACGCCGACCACGCCGTGCAGGCCAACACGCTGGCCGCCAACGCGGCCGACGTGGCCTCGCGCGGTGGCGAGGTGGTGGGCAAGGTGGTGACCACGATGGCCGGGATCGAGGCCTCGTCCAAGCGCATCGCCGAGATCATCTCGGTCATCGACGGCATCGCCTTCCAGACCAACATCCTGGCGCTCAACGCGGCCGTGGAAGCGGCGCGTGCCGGCGAGCAGGGCCGCGGCTTTGCCGTGGTCGCCTCGGAAGTGCGCGCGCTGGCGCAGCGTTCGGCCGGGGCCGCCAAGGAGATCAAGGCGTTGATCGACGACTCGGTCGGCCAGGTCACCGAGGGCTCGGCGCTGGTCCAGACCGCCGGCCGCACCATGGAAGACATCGTCAGCGGCGTGCGCCGCGTCAACGACATCATGGCCGAGATCTCGGCCGCGTCGAAGGAACAGTCGGCCGGCATCGAGCAGGTCAACCAGACCATCACCCAGATGGACGAAACCACCCAGCAGAACGCCGCGCTGGTGGAAGAAGCCACCGCCGCCGCGCGCGCCATGGAAGAGCAGGCCCAGCACCTGGGCACTGCGGTGGCGATCTTCCGCACCGACAGCAGCGCCGCAGCGGCGGCCCCGCGTGCACGGGCCCCGGCCCGGCAGGCAGGCTCCAGCGTGCGCAGTGCCGCGCGCGAGCCGGCGCTGGCCGGCGACGACTGGCAGACCTTCTGACTGCCGCTGGGCCGTCGGCGCTACGCCGGCGCCGCCCCGAACGCCCCGCTCAGCGCACGCGCTGGGCGGTGGCCGCGACGCGGTCGCCGTTGAGGGCGGCCAGCAGGCGATGGCCGGCCCGGATGCCGGGCACCTCGACGAAGCGATAGCCCAGGTAGGCCAGCGGAATCGCCACGGCCAGGGTGAGTGCCGCGCACGCCAGGTAGGCCAGGTCCGGCTGCGCGATGTGCGCCTGGATGCGCCGGAACACCGGCATCAGCACGGCCACCACGATGGGGTGGGCCAGGTACAGCGAGTAGCTCACCTGGCCCAGCCAGCTGGTCACGCGGTTGACCACCGCACGCAGCGGGAACCGCGACAGGCCGATCAACACCACCGCGTAACCGGCACCGGCCAGCATCCAGCCGATGCCCGGGGCCAGCCACCCCCGTGCGCTGGCCAGGGTGAGCGCGGCCAGCCCGGCCACGCCCGCCAGCAGCGCGAACAGGCAGCGGCGTCGTGCCGCGCCGGGGGACAGCGAGGGCAGCGCCATGAACACGTGATAGGCCAGGATGCCGTACAGGAACACCGGCAGGTGGCGCAGCAGGCCGTAATCGCCCACCGCTGCCAGCCCGGGCGCGCCGAACACGCCCGCGCCGGCCAGCAGGGCGGCGGCGGTGCCCGCGATCGCCGCCAGCCACGCGTGCAGCGGACGGGTGATGAGGCCGAACAACAGCGGGAACACCGCGTAGAACAGCATCTCCACGCCAATGGCCCAACTGGCCCACACGATGCCGGCTTCCCAGCCCTTGAACAGGTTGAAGGTAAAGGTGAGGTTGGCCAGGATCTCCGGCCACGGGTGCCCGGCATGGCTGCCACGGCCATCGCGCCACAGCGAGAAGGCCAGCAGCACGAAGAACAGCGGCGCGATGCGGAACACCCGATGCAGGTAGAAGCTCAGCAGCGGGCGCGGCGTGCGCGCATGGCGGGGCATCGTGTAGGCCAGTGAGAACGCGCTGATCACGAAGAACAGTGCCACCCCACTGCCGCCCATCGCCAACACCGCGCCCAGGATCGACCCCGTGGCCAGCGCCGGCGCCGGCATGGCCATCACGTGGAACAGCACCACATAGACGGCGGCGAGCCCACGCAGGGCATCCAGGAAGGCGAGGCGGTTCGGTGGGGCCATGACGAATCGGGATCCAGGCAGCAGGCGGCCCGCGCATGCTATCACCGGCCTTCGCGGCGCCCGCGTACGCGGTCACGCTTCGTCGGTTGCGTGCGTGAACGGCACCGCGTGCGCAGCGGTTACGCTTGCCTCCACCCGTGTGCCTTGCCAGGACCTCCGCATGAGCGCTCCCTCCGACAAGCTCGGCCTGCCCGCCCTGACCGCGCTGGTGGTCGGCTCGATGGTGGGCGCGGGGATCTTCTCGCTGCCGCAGAACATCGCGCGCAGCGCCGGGCCTGGCGCGGCGTTGATCGGCTGGGCCATCAGCGGCCTGGGCATGTTGATGCTGGCCTTCGTCTTCCAGAACCTGGCCAACCGTCGTCCGCAGCTGGATACCGGCATCTATGCCTATGCCAAGGCCGGCTTCGGCGACTACATCGGGTTCTCCTCGGCGTGGGGCTACTGGGTATGTTCGCTGCTGGGCAACGTGAGCTTCTTCGTGCTGATCTTCAGCGGCCTGGGCTACGTGGTGCCGGCCTTCGGCGATGGCAATACCTGGCAGGCGGTGGCCGGTGCGTCGGTGCTGCTGTGGGCGATGCACGCGATGGTGCTGCGCGGGATCGGCCAGGCCGCGTTGATCAATGCGGTGGTGACGGTGGCCAAGATCGTGCCGATCGTGGTGTTCCTGCTGATCGCGGCCATCGGGTTCCGGCTGGAGGTGTTCAGCAGCCGGTTCTGGGGCGATGTGTCGCTGGGCAGCGTGGGCACGCAGGTGCGCGGGATGATGCTGATCACCGTGTGGGTGTTCATCGGCATCGAAGGCGCCAGCGTGTATTCGCGGCGCGCACGGCAGCGCGCCGATGTGGGCCGCGCCACGGTGATCGGGTTCCTGTGCGTGCTGGCGTTGTTGATGCTGGTCAACCTGCTGTCGATGGGGGTGGTGGCCCAGCCGCAGCTGGCGCAGCTGCACAACCCGTCGATGGCGTACGTGCTGGAGGCCATCGTCGGGCCATGGGGCGCGCGCCTGATCATCATCGGCATGGTGGTGTCGGTGCTGGGCGCGCTGCTGGCCTGGGTGCTGCTGTGTGCCGAGGTGCTGCACGCGGCCGCCGGCGACGGCACCATGCCGGCCTTCCTGGCGCGGCAGAACGCCAACGACGTGCCGGCCAACGCGTTGTGGCTCACCAACGGGCTGATCCAGGGGTTCCTGCTGGTCACCCTGTTCAGTGCCAGCACGTACACCAGCCTGGTGCTGCTGGGCGCATCGATGGCGCTGGTGCCGTACCTGTTCTCGGCGGCCTACGGTGTGCAGGTGGCCTGGCGGGGCGACGGCGAGGGCGCGTCGCGGGTACCGCGCAAGCGCGACCTGGCGGTGGCAATCCTGGCCACCGCGTATGCGGTGTGGCTGGTGTATGCCGGTGGCGTGGCGCAGGTGCTGCTGTCGGCGCTGCTGTACGCGCCGGGGATGGCCCTGTTTGCGTTGGCCAAGCGGCAGCATGGGCAGGCGGTGTTCACGCCGGTGGAGCGGGCGATCGCGGTGGCGGTGCTGGCCGGCGCGATGATGGCGGTGTGGGGGCTGTGGCAGGGTTGGTTGCGCCTGCACTGAGACGGTGGCGTGTGGGCGCTCAGGGCGCGGGCGGGGCGGGTCGGTGGCGGGCGACCAGTTCGCTGAGGAGGTCGATCTGGCGTTGCTGCTGCTGCAGGATCTGCAGGAGGGTGTCGTGGCTGACGGTGTCCACTTTCTCGTGCAGCGACATGATTTCCAGTTCGGCCTTGAGGTTCACTTCATAGTCGTAGGCGGCCATCTGGCGGTCCTTCATGGCCTGGCGGTTCTGGCTCATCATGATGACCGGGGCCTGGATGGCGGCCAGCATGGACAGCATCAGGTTGAGGAAAATATAGGGGTAGGGATCGAAGGCGGTCCTGCCGAGGACCTCGCTGTTGAGCACGACCCAGACGAGCAGCGCGGCGGCGAAGAGGAGGATGAACTTCCAGGAGCCGCCGAAGCTGGCCACCTGGTCGGCGAGGCGCTCGCCGAAGGTGGACTGCTCCTGGAGGCGTTGGTTGGGGTCGTCGATGACGGCGCGTCGGCCGATGACGCGGCGGGCGACGGCGTCCAGGTCATGGGTCTGCCGGCCGAGCCAGCGGGCGGCGCGTTCGATGCGGTCGGGGGTGGTCGGGGTGGACATGGGCGGCTCCAGGCGTAGGTCGCCGGCAGCGTGGCCGTTGCCGGGGAAAGAGCCGGTGAGGATCACGCTGGTGCGCACCGCCGGTAGTGCCGGCCGTTGGCCGGCATCCCACAGCCCCCTTGTTCCCAACGAGTACCGACCAACAGCCGGCGC
>NZ_JAVWXA010000088.1:0-16553 GCF_036662295.1 Stenotrophomonas sp. | reverse complement strand
GACATCGAGGTGCCGCCCTTGCCGCCGTAATCGGAGGTCCCCAGTTCCGGCGAGGTGGTGCTGCTGGAAATGGCCTGCCAGATGTAACCACCCGGGTTGCCGTCCACGCTGCCGCCACCGCCGGGTGCCGACAGATCCACCGCCGCGCCATAGTTGGAGTAGTAGGTGATGCCGCCGGTGATGCGCGTGGCGCCCACCGCCACCACGTTGTTGCAGTTGGCCGGACGCGCGTTGGAGACGTTGCCGCCCGCGTTGCCCGCCGCCACCACCACCAGCGTGCCGCGCGACACCGCACCGTTGATCGCGGCCTGGTACACCGGATCGCAGGCGCCGCTGCCGCCCAGGCTCATGTTGATGATTTCCGCCGGATTGGCGTTGGCCGGGATGCCCGCCACCGTGCCGCCCGAGGCCCAGGTGATGGCATCGGCGATATCGGCCAGGCTGCCGCCGCACTTGCCCAGCACGCGCACCGGCAGCACCTTGGCCTTGTAGGCGACGCCGGCCATGCCGACGCCGTTGTTGGTCGCTTCGGCCACCGTGCCGGCCACGTGCGTGCCGTGCCAGGAGCTGTCTTCGGCCAGCGAGCCGGTGTAGCACTCGTTGTCGTTCTCCACCCAGTCGCCGTAATCCAGCGCACCCGGCACGCGGGCATCGGTGGGACGGCGCGAGGTCTCCGCGTCGCTGATGAAGTCGTAGCCTTCCAGCAGGTTGCCGCTGAAGTCTTCATGGTCGGGCAGGATGCCGGTATCGATCACCGCCACCACCACGCCCTCGCCCTGCGACACATCCCACGCCGACGGCGCGTTGATGCCGCCGGTGGCGTTGCTGAAGTGCCACTGGTACTGCGCGTAGTACGGGTCGTTGGGGACCAGCTGCTTGGTTTCGGTCGGCTTGGCGCGCAGGTCGGCGCGCTGCATGCGCGCATTGACCACCGCGTATTCCACCGCCGGGTCGGCCTTCAGTTCGGCCAGCACCTTCTGCAGTTCCGCATCGCCCAGCCGGCTCTGCAGGCGGATCAGGTCCGCGCCGATGCCCAGCTTGCGCACCACCTGCGGGCTCAGCGCGCCGGCGCGGACACTGCCGCCGTTGAGGCTGGCGCGCGACAGCGCCGAGTTGACCACGGCCAGCTTGGCCGAGCGGTCCGACGCGGCAGCGGTGCCGGTGCGGTACTTGACGATGATGCCGTTGCTGGTCTGCTGCGCGGCGGTTGCCGGACGCTGCGGTTCCTCGGTACGCGGGCTGGCGGCGAACGCCGAACCGGCGGAGATCGACAGCATCGCGGCTGCCAGCACGTTGATGCGAAGGTTCTGCTTACTGGTCACGTTGAAATCCTCTTCAAGGTCATGGATCAAACGACTGTTCAGGCCAACATTCCATGCGAGATCCCTGGCCGGCCCTGGCCAGGGTTCCCGTGACCCGCCCCCTCAGGCCTTGCATTGCTTGCGGCATGGCCCCTCCGGGCCATGCCTGTGGTGCGCTTACCAGCCGAAGCCGGCGCCCACGCCCACCGAGCTGTCATCGCTGCTGAACGCACCGCCGATGGTCACCGTGGCGCGCTCGCTGAGCGCACGCTGGTAGCCCAGCGACAGCGCCGACTCCCCGCCCTGGTAGCCCACGCCCACGCCGACCCGGTTCTGGGTCCGCACGCCGGCGGCGCTGGTGGCCATGTTGAGCATGGCCGCGCTCATCGCACCCTGGCGGTCGATGCGACGATCCTGGTGACGCAGGCGCTGGTCGATTTCGCCCTTGTAGATGTCGAAGCTGTCGGCCATCGCGCCGAAGCGCTGGTCGGTGTAGCTGTTGGCGGTGGCGATGCCACCGTCCAGCTGGCCTTTGTTGACCGCATCGGTGGCCTGCGTACCGGCGGCCACGTTGGCCACCTGGCGTTCGTTGCCCACGCTGCCCACCGACACCGTATCGGCGCGATCGGCGACCGAGCCCTGGCCGAGGGCGACCGAGTTGGCTGCGGTGGCCGAGGCCCCCTGGCCGATCGCCGTGGCCGAGGCACCACTGGCCACCGCGCCCTCACCCATGGCCACCGCGTTGACGGCGGTGGGCGCGGCCGGTGCCGGTGCGCTGACCACCTGCGCGCTGCCGGCGCTGGCGGCGGTCGGGGTGCCCTGCACGCTGGCCGTGCTGGCCGTGCTGGCGGTGTCATCCACGCGGGCCACCGACGCGCTGGCCGCTGCCGCGGTGCGGGTGCGGGCGGTGCTGCCACCGGCCACGCGCTGGTCCAGGTCGCTGACCTTGCGGTCCAGGGCGCCCAGTGCATCGCCGACGTTGTTGTAGGTGGTGCCCTGGATCACGTAGTTGGGCGCCACGAACACCCCCTGCATGCCGACGCTGGCGCCGCCGCCGAGGAAGCTGGCGGCATCGGACAGCGACTGGAACAACTGGCCACCGTTGATGGCCTGGCGGCTGCCCGAGGCGATCGTGCCGCTGCCCACGTTGTCCAGCACCGTGCCCTGCACGCCGGACAGGGTGACCTTGTCGCGGCTGGCATCGTCGTAGCTGAGCGCGTTGGCGGTGACGTTCTCGACCGAGCCGATCCGCTCGTCGATGTCGCCCACGCGGGTTTCCACCGCGCCGACCCGCTGGTTGGTGGTGTTGAGCTGGCCACCGGTGACCGCATCGGTGCTGCCGGCGGCGATGCGACCGGCGCCGACGTTGACGATGCGGCGCGTGGCCGGGCCGTCGGTGCCGTTGCCGCCACCGACCGAGACCACGTTGGCTTCCACCGCACGCGACCCGGCGCCCAGGGCGACCGCCCCGGCACCGGAGACCCCGGCACCGGCGCCGATGGCGATGCTGCCGGCGCCATTGCTGGCGAAGGCGCCATTGCCGATCGCCACGCCGTTGACCGCATTGGTGGAGGCCTGGCGGCCGACCACCGTGCTGTTGTCACCGCGTGCCGATGCATCGGCGCCCACGGCAGTGGCGCCGGTGGCCGAGGCCACGGCGGCGGTACCCAGCGCGCTGCTGCGGTTGCCACTGGCCGCGGCGGCCGAGCCGGCAGCCAGTGCATCGGTGCCGCTGGCGGTGGCCACGCCGCTGCCGGTGGCCTGGAAGTGCTTGCCGACCGCATCGGCGGTGGCCGCCACGCTGTCCAGCTGCGCCTTGTTCACCGCGTCGTTGGCGTTCACCGCCGCGCCCACGTTGGTGATGCGGCGCGTGGCCGGGCCGGTGGTGCCGTTGCCGCCGCCGACCGACACCACGTTGGCTTCGCTGGTGCGTGCACCGGCACCGAGGGCGACACTGCCGGCGCCACTGGCCGACGCGCTCTTGCCCAGCGCGGTGGCGTTGGCGCCGCCGTAGGCATAGCTGTCCTGGCCGATGGCGGTGGAACCGGCCGAGGTGGCCCAGGCCAGCTGGCCGACCGCGGTGGTCTGGGCGGCCGTGGCCCACGCGTTGGAACCGGCGGCGATGCTGTTGGCGCCGCTGGCCTGGGAGGCATAGCCGATGGCGTTGGCATACGCCCCCGAGGCGGCGCTGCCCCAGCCGAAGGCGGACGCGTAGTCGCCACTGGCTGCCGCACCGTAGCCGAGCGCGGTGGTGCGCACGCCGCTGGCGGCACTGAAGGCACCCACGGCGGTGCTGTAGTCGCTGCCGGCTTCGGCGCTGTAGCCGAACGCGGACGACTGCAACCCCGCCGAAGTGGCGCCGGCGCCGCTGGCGGTGCTGAACACCCCGGTCGCCTGCGCACCGGCACCCAGCGCGGTGGCGCCGGTGCCGCTGGCGCTGGTGGCCTTGTCCAGGATCACGTTGCCGTTGGCGTCTTCGTAGTACAGCGCGCCGCCGATGGCGGTGGCCGAATCGGCGGTGGCCGAGGCGTTGAAGCCGGACGCCGACGCGTTGCGGCCCGACGCCAGCGCGCCGCTGCCGTAGGCCGAGGCCCCGGTGCCGAACGCATTGGCCGCTTCGCCGGCGGCGGTGGCGTAGGCACCATCGACGTAGGCACCGACGTCATCGCCGTTGCCGCTGCCGGACGCCTTGAACTGGCGGTTGGTCTGCTCGGCCACCTCGGCGACGGCGCTCAACTGGTTGACGTTGACCGCATCGGTGCCTTCGGTACCGTCGGCGACGTTGGTGATCTGCCGCTGCGCCGTGGCCGTACCCACCGACACCGTGTTGTCACGCTCGGCCGACGAGCCGGCGCCCAGGGCCACGCTGTTGACGCCCTCGGCGCTGGCATTGGCGCCCAGCGCGGTGGTGTTGGCCGCATCGGCCCACGAGTTCCAGCCGATCGCGGTGGCGTAGTCGTCGGTGGCCCACGCGCCGGCACCGAAGGCCGCCGCGCCGGTGCCGCTGGCGCGGGCCGGGATCAGGCCAAAGAACGTCGAGCCGCCGATGGCCACGCTTTCATCGCCGGTGGCTTCGCTGGATTCGCCGAGCGCAACCGCGCTGGCGCCCGAGGCCGTGGCCGAGGTGCCGACCGCAGTGGCCAGCGTGTTGGAAGCGATCGCCCCGTAACCCAGCGCGTTGGACAGGCGGCCACTGGCTTCGCTGTAGCTGCCGAAGGCCGAGGCACCGGCATCGGAGGCACTGCTGCGGAAACCGTTGGCGGTGGCCTGCTGGCCGCTGGCGGTGGATTCGAAACCGTTGGCGGTGGCATAGGCGCCGCTGGCGATGGCACCGCCACCGACCGCACTGGCACCGATCTCGCTGGCGCTGGCATTGGTGCCCAGCGCGGTGCTGTTCTCGCCGGTGGCCTGTGCATTGCTGCCCACCGCCGCCGCGCCCTCGCCGGTGGCCAGCGCGTCGGTGCCCACGGCGGTGGCGTTGCCGGCCAGCGCATTGGCGCCGGCGCCCAGCGCGGTGGCGCCGTTGCCGATCGCATTGGCCGCTTCACCGGCGGCCAGGGCGTCATCGCCCTCCACATACGCGCCGGCGTCGCTGGCCTCGCTGCCGCTGGCCTGGAAGTACTTGCTGGTGGCTTCGCCTGCCGCGGCCACGGCGTTCAACTGGTCCAGGTTGACCGCGTCGGTGCCTTCGGTGCCGGCGGCCACGTTGGTGATCTGGCGCTGCGCGTCGGCACTGCCGACCGACACGCTGTTGTCGCGGTCGGCGATGGAATCGGCACCGAGGGCAACGCTGTTCTCGCCACTGGAGGTGGCGGCATTGCCCAGCGCGGTGCTGTTCAGGCCCGGCGACCATGCCCCGCCACCGACGGCGGTGGAGTAGTTGCCCGAGGCTTCGGTGGGCAGCAGGCCGAACAAGGAACCGCCGACGGCCACGCTGTTGGTGCCGCTGGCCAGGCTGCCCTGGCCGGTGGCGGTGCTGTAGGCACCGGAGGCTTCGGCATCGCCGCCCACGGCGACGCTGTTGGAGCCGGTGGCCTGGGCGAAGCTGCCCAGCGCGGTGGCGTTGAAGGCACTGGCCACGGCCAGCCCACCGATCGCGGTGGTGTAGCCGGCGGTGGCTTCGGCACCGAAGCCATAGCCGGCCGACAGGGTGCCGCTGACCACGCTTTCGGCGCCCACGGCGGTGGCGCCCTGGCCGCTGGCGGTGCTGTAGTAACCCAGCGCGACCGACTCCTCGCCGGCCGCTTCGGACAATGCGCCGCCGGCCAGGCTGCCGGCACCGGAGGCGACGCTGGCCGCACCGGTGGCGGTGCTCTGCTCGCCACTGGCCTCGCTTTCGGCACCGGTGGCGGTGGCGTACTCGGCGCTGGCCTGGGCATTGGCGCCCACCGCGATCGCATTGGCGCCGCTGGCCAGTGCATTGAAGCCCAGTGCACTGGCGTTGTCGGCCAGCGCAAAGGCACCGCTGCCCAGCGCGGTGGCACCGCTGCCGGCGGCGAAGCTGGCCGAGCCCACGGCGGTGGCGTAGTCGCCATCGGTGGCGGCATCGGCACCGGCGGCCACGCTCTGGTCACCGCCGGCCACGGCCACGCCGTCGCCGCTGGCCTGGAACTGCGCGGTGGCGTCGGTGAGCTGGTCCAGGTTCACCGCATCGGTGCCCTCGGTGCCGGCGGCGACGTTGGTGATCTGGCGCTGGCGGGTCTGACTGCCCACCGACACCGTGTCCGCACGGTCGGCCACTGCGCCTGCGCCCAGCGCGACCGCATTGGAGGCGCTGGCATTGCTGCCGGCGCCGATGCCGATCGCGCTTTCGCCGCCGGCCACCACGTTGGTGCCGATGGCGATGCTGTTGATGCTGTTGCCCAGCGCCTGGAAGCCCACGGCCACGCTGTTGTCGCCGTAGCCGAAGGCGCCGCGGCCGAGCGCGGTGGCGCTGCTGCCACGGGCCCAGCTGTTGTAGCCGATGGAGGTGGAACCGGTGCCGCTGGCCCACGCCGACTGGCCCACGGCCGTGCCGTTGGCCGCCGTCGCCCAGGCGCTGGCACCGTAGGCGGTGGCGCCGTCTTCGGTGGCCCACGCATAGGCACCGGTCGCGGTGGTTTCCTCACCGCTGGCGAAGGCGTTGTCGCCCTGGGCCACGCTGTAGTCGCCGGTGGCGCGCGCCTTGAAGCCGGCGGCCAGGCTGTTGCTGCCGGTGGCCTGTGCGCCATTGCCGAACGCATTGCTGGTGGTGCCGGTGGCCAGCGCGCCGGCGCCCACGGCCACCGAGTCCTGCGCGGCGGTGGTGCCCACCGTCACGGCATTGCCGTCGGCATCCACCAGCGGCTGGTTGAACTCGTCGTAGGCCTGGCCGAGGCCGCCGATGGCGACGCTGCCGTTGCCATTGGCACTGACGTTGCGGCCCACGGCCACGCTGTCATCGCCCAGTGCATTGGCGCCGTTGCCCAGCGCGGCGGCGCCGGCGCCGATGGCGTTGCTGGCCTCGCCCGCAGCCAGGGCACCGTCGCCCTCGGCGAAGGCGCCGACGTCGCTGCCGTCGGCGGCGTTGGCCTTGAAGCGGTTGGCGGTGACGTTGGCCACCTGCGCCACGCCGTCCAGCTGCGCCTTGTTGACCGCGTCGGTGGCTTCGGTGCCGGCGGCCACATGAGTGACCTGGCGCTCGTTGCCGACATCGCCCACCGAGACCGTGTTGGCGCGGGTGGCGGTGGAGTTGGCGCCCAGGGCGACGCTGTTGGCGCCGCGCGCGGTGGCATAGAAGCCGACGGCGGTGCTGAGCTCGCCGCTGGCCCAGGTTTCCGCGCCCAGCGCGGTGGCGCCCTCGCCCGGGGCATAGGCGAAGTAGCCCACGGCGGTGGCTTCGGTGCCGGAGGCTTCGGTCAGGGTGCCGTTGGCGGTGGCGTAGTCACCGCTGGCGATGGCGCCGGCGCCCACGGCCGTGGCCGCTTCGCCGCTGGCCTGGGTCTGCACGAAGAAGCCCAGGCCCGGCAGCAGGTCGGCCGGGCCGCCGATGGCGGTGCTGCTGTTGCCGGTGGCCACGCTCTGGGTGCCAACGGCGGTGGAGTAGTCGCCGATGGCGTTGGAGACCGCGCCGAACGCGGAGGACTGCGCGCCGCCGGCATAGGCGCCGACGCCGTAGGAGGACGAGGCAAAGCCGGCCGCTTCGGCGCTGGCACCGACCGCGGTGCCGCCGACGCCGGCGCTGGTGGCGCCGGTATCCACCGGCACGCCGCCATTGGTGATCAGCGGGTTGCCGTCGGCATCCACCGCGGCACCGCCGACAGCGACGCTGCCCGGGCCGGTGGCCTGCGCGTTGTTGCCGAAGGCGGCACTGTTCTGGCCGCTGGCCACGGCGTTGAAGCCGACCGCGGTGGCGTTCTGCGCGAAGGCGCCGGCGCCGCTGCCCAGTGCCGTGGTGCCGTTGCCGATGGCATTGGTGGCTTCGCCGATGGCGGTGGCGTTGTCGCCGTCGACATAGGCACCGGCATCGCTGTCGGCGCTGCCGCTGGCCTGGAAGTACTTGCGGGTGGTGGCGGCGACGTCGCCCACTTCATCCAGCTGCGCCTTGTTCACCGCATCGTTGGCTTCGGTGCCGTCGGCCACGTTGGTGATCTGTCGACGCAGCCCGTTCTCGCCGTTGCCCACCGACACCGTGTCCACGCGATCGGCGTAGGAGCCGGCGCCAAGCGCCACGCTGCCCACCGCGACCGCGGCGGAATTGGCGCCCAGTGCGGCGCTGAAATCGGCCACGGCCACGCTGAACGCGCCGACCGCGATCGAGGCTTCGCCACCGCTGCCCGCACCGCGGCCCAGCGAGGTGCTGCCGGCACCGATGGCCAGTGCACCGCCACCGACCGCGGTCGCGCCATCGGCGCTGGCTTCGGCCAGGCCACCGATCGCGGTGGCCGCACCGTTCTCACTGGCGGCCACTGCCGAGGCGCCCAGCGCCACATCGCCCAGGCCGAAGGCGGCTGCGCTCTGGCCCACGGCGGTGCTGGCATCGCCCAGCGCCAAGGCGTTCTGGCCGAAGGCGCTGCCGCCCAGCCCGACCGCGATCGCGTTGCTGCCTACCGCGGTGGTGGCATTGGCCAGCGCCTGGCTGCCCTGGCCGATGGCGCTGGCGCCATCGCCGTCGGCGTTGGCACCGGCACCGGCAGCCAGCGCGCCGTCACCGTCGATCGTGGCCGCGTCGCTGTTGTTGCCTGCGCCATCGGCCTTGAAATAGCGGGTCGCGTTTTCAGCGGCGACGGCCACCTTGTCCAGCTGTCCCTTGTTCACCGCATCGGTGGCGGCCGTGCCGGCGGCCACGTTGGTGACCTGGCGCTCCCTGCCGGCATCGCCTACCGACACGCTGTTGGCCCGGGTGGCCTTGGAGCCGGCGCCGAGCGCCACGCTGTTGGCCGCCGAGGCGGTGCTGTTGCTGCCGATCGCCACCGCGTTGGCGCCCGAGGCGGTGGCGTTGCCATCCACCACGCAGCTGTCGATCACGCTGCTGTTGAGCACCACGCAGTTGGCATTGCCGCCCACTTCCACCGACTGCGCCTGGGCAACCGGGGCGACCGCGCCCATGCCCAATCCCAGTGTCAACGCGATGGCGGCCGACAGCAGCGAGGGGCCGCGCGTGTCGGAGGATCGTCGCTGGTCGATGACCACGCCGGCGGACTGGCTGCTGGCCAATTCCGAGGCGACAACCATCTGCCCCAGTGCTTTGTTCCAGACCTTGCGATAAATCCGATTCATCGATGCGACTCCTGAGTGGGCTGGTTTAGGCAAAGCGACGCCAACGCCGGACCCGTTGGTCCAACGTCCCCTGGGGGCGTTTTCTCGCTTGATTTACTGCGTGGTGCCGAATGGCGTGAAACGGAGGTACAGCCGACGCGCCATCCCTGCGGTTACTGTGGAACTGAACACTTTCCAAATGAGCAATCAGTGTTAACGCACCGTACCGGCAACGTCAAGACTTTGACTTCGAAAAACTCGCGACCGCCAATTGCGTCACAAAACTGACGGAAAACACGCACATTTCGTTAGATTCATGTGAGCAATCGTCATCACGCGTTTTCACCTTGAAACGCGATGTAACTCCTTGCTGCCGATGACTTTCTGTCGCGCACAAAAAAAAACCGCCAGCAGAACTGGCGGTTTCTTCACGCGATTTTCATCGCATCGGCATCAACAACGTGAATACGATCAGCCGCACCATACGCGTGCGTTGCGGAACATTCGCAGCCACGGCGAATCGCCCTGCCACTCACGCGGGCGCCAACTCAGGTTGAGTGCGCGCGGGGTGCGTTCGGGATGCGGCATCATGATCGTGACCCGGCCATCGGTGCTGGTCAGGCCGGTGATGCCGTCCGGCGACCCGTTCGGGTTGAGCGGGTACTGGGTGGCCACGTTGCCGTCGCCATCCACGTAGCGCAGGGCCACGCGCGCGGCGGCCTGGTCCACGGCGCTGGCGAACACCGCCTGGCCTTCGCCATGCGCCACCGCCACCGGCAGGCGCGAACCGGCCATGCCGCGCAGCAGGATCGACGGCGATTCCACTACTTCCAGCAGCGCGGTGCGGGCTTCAAACTGCTCGCTGCGGTTGCGGCGGAACTGCGGCCAGTGCTCGGCACCGGGGATGATGTCCTTGAGCTGGCTCATCATCTGGCAGCCGTTGCACACGCCCAGGGCGAAGCTGTCGTCACGGGCGAAGAAGGCGGCGAAGGCATCGCGCAGCGCGCTGCGCTCCAGCACCGAGGTGGCCCAGCCGCGGCCGGCACCCAGCACGTCCCCGTAGCTGAAGCCGCCGCAGGCGACCAGGCCGCTGAAGTCGGCCAGCGCGACGCGCCCGTCGATCAGGTCGCTCATGTGCACGTCGAACGCGCTGAAGCCGGCGCGCTCGAAGATGTTGGCCATTTCGATCTGGCCATTCACGCCCTGCTCGCGCAGCACCGCCACGCGCGGGCGCGCACCGGTGTTGATGAACGGCATGGCCACGTCTTCGTTGAGATCGAAGCTGAGCTTGGGCTTGAGGCCCGGCGCGTTGAAGTTGCGCGCGATCGCACGCTCCTGGTCGGCGTTGTCGGGGTTGTCGCGCAGCTTCTGCATCGCATGGGTGACCGACCACCAGGCATCGAACAGCGCTTCCCAGCGCCATTCCACCAGGCTCTCGCCCTGCAGCGACACGCGCACCACCGGTGCGGTGGTCGGGCGGGCGATGCGCTGGGCGCATTCGGTCAGCGCATGCCGCTCGACCAGGTCGGCGAAGGCGGCACGGTCTTCCCGGGCGATCTGCACCACCGCGCCGAGTTCTTCATTGAACAGGCTGCGGAACGGGTCATCGCCCCATGCATCCAGGGTGATGTCCAGGCCCAGGCGCGAGGCGAAGGCCATCTCGCACAGGGCGGCAAACGCGCCGCCGTCGCTGCGGTCGTGGTAGGCCAGCAACAGGCCGGCCTGGCGTGCATCGCGGATGAGCTCGAAGAACGCGCGCAGGCGCTGCGCGTCGTCCAGGTCCGGCACGGCGCCGGCAAAGGCCGGCAACGCGCTGTGGTCGGCGTGCACCTGGGCCAGGATCGAGCCGCCCAGGCGCTGCTTGCCGGCACCCAGGCCGATCAGCCACAGCTCGCTGTCGGTGTCGCGGTCCAGCAGCGGGGTGAGCTGGCCACGCGCATCGGCCACCGGGGCGAATGCGGAGATCACCAGCGAGACCGGCGAGACCGACTTGTGCGCCTGGCCATCGGCCTGCCACTGGGCCTGCATGGACAGCGAGTCCTTGCCCACCGGGATGCTCAGGTCCAGCTGCGGGCACAGGGCCATGCCCACCGCGCGCACCGCGTCGTACAGCAGCGCGTCTTCACCGTCATGGCCGGCCGCGGCCATCCAGTTGGCCGACAGCTTCACCGTCTCCAGCGCGTCCACCGGGGCCGCGCACAGGTTGGTGATCGCCTCGCCCACGGCCATGCGCGCCGAGGCGGCGGCATCGAGCAGGGCCAGCGGGGTGCGCTCGCCGATCGCCATGGCCTCACCGGCCACCGTATCGAAACCGGCCAGGGTGATGGCCACGTCGGCCAGCGGCAGCTGCCACGGGCCGATCATCTGCTCGCGTGCGGTCAGCCCGCCCACGCTGCGGTCGCCGATGGTGACCAGGAAGTTCTTGGACGCCACCGACGGGTGGGCCAGCACGCGCAGGCCAGCCTCGTGCAGGTCCAGCCCGGCGGTCTTCAGCGCCGGCCAGCGCGGGGCCGGCGGATGCGCGGTGTCGCGGTGCATCTTCGGCGCCTTGCCGAACAGCACGTCCATCGGCAGGTCGATCGGGGCATCGGCGGGGATGTTGCCTTCGGTCGCGCCATAGGCGACCACCAGGCGTTCCTCGGCGGTGGCCACGCCGACGGCGGCGAACGGGCAGCGCTCGCGCGCGCACAGGGCGGCGAACTCGGCCAGGCGCGCCTGCGGCACGCCAAGCACGTAACGCTCCTGCGACTCGTTGCACCACAACTGCATCGGCGACAGCGACGGGTCGTCGGTGGGCACCTTGCCCAGGTCGATCACCCCGCCCACGCCGGAGTCGTGCAGCAGCTCGGGAATGGCATTGGACAGGCCACCGGCGCCCACGTCGTGGAACCAGCGGATCGGGTTGTCGGTGCCCAGCGCGACGCAGCGGTCGATCACTTCCTGGCAGCGGCGCTCCATTTCCGGGTTGTCGCGCTGCACGCTGGCAAAGTCGAGGTCTTCGGCGCTCTCACCGGAGGCCACCGAACTGGCGGCACCGCCGCCCAGCCCGATCAGCATCGCCGGGCCACCCAGCACGATCACCGCATCGCCGGGCTGCAGGGTCAGCTTCTCGACCTGGTTCTGGTCGATCGCCCCCAGGCCGCCGGCCAGCATGATCGGCTTGTCGTAGGCACGGGTCAGGCCCGGGCCTTCGGGCAGCTCGAAACTGCGGAAGTAGCCCAGCAGGTTGGGGCGGCCGAACTCGTTGTTGAACGCGGCACCGCCCAGCGGGCCATCCAGCATGATGTCCAGCGCCGGGGCCATGCGCGGGTTGAGCGCGCGCGGCGCTTCCCACGGCTGCGGCAACGTGGGGATGCGCAGGTGCGAGACCGAGAAACCGGTCAGGCCGGCCTTGGGCTTGCCACCGCGGCCGGTCGCGCCTTCATCGCGGATTTCACCGCCCGCACCGGTGGACGCACCCGGGAACGGGGCGATCGCGGTGGGATGGTTGTGGGTTTCCACCTTGATGCAGAACGCCGAGTCCACCACCGCTTCGCTGCGGTACTCGCCGCTGGCCGGATCCGGGCGGTAACGCGCGGCCGGGAAGCCGGCCACCACCGCCGCGTTGTCGCTGTAGGCGCTCAACGTGTGCTGCGGCGTCTGCTGGTGGGTGTTCTTGATCATCCGGAACAGCGAATGCGGCTGGTCGGCGCCGTCGATGGTCCAGCTGGCGTTGAAGATCTTGTGCCGGCAGTGCTCCGAATTGGCCTGCGCGAACATCATCAGTTCCATGTCCGACGGCTCCCGGCCCAGTTCGCCGAAGCGCTGGCGCAGGTAGTCGATCTCGTCCTGGGCCATGGCCAGTCCCAGGCGGCGGTTGGCCGCTTCCAGGTCGTCCAGCGCGATGCGTTCCAGCTCGCCGCGGGCCGGCGTGGTGAACAGCGCCTGGGCCTGCCCGGCGCTATCCAGCACCGACTGGGTCATCGGGTCGTGCAGCGCGCGCGCCACCGCCTCGCGCTGGGCCGCATCGGCCGGCCAGCCGGCCAGGTCGATGCGCAGGCCGCGCTCGACCCGACGGATCGGCTGCCCGGCACCGCGGACCAGCTCGGTGGCCTTGCTCGACCAGGGCGACAGGGTGCCCAGGCGGGGCACCACGAAGCGCGAGACCGCCCCCGCGTCCTGCCCGGCCAGCGTCGGCTGGGCTTCCAGGATCCGGCTCAGGATCGCCGGGTCCGGGGCGGCATCGCCCTCGGTCTGGATGAAGTAGACATGCCAGGCACCGGTGATGCGCAGATCGGCGGCCAGGGACTGCAGGCGGGATTCAAGACGTTCGCGGCGGAACGGCGAAAGGGCGGATGCGCCCTCGAGGACCATCATGTCCGGGGAACCGTGGTTGGGAACGGGGCCCACCATTGTACCGAAGTCGGCCGCCGGGGCTTGGCGGGCGGTCACTGCCGGGGCGGCGTCTTCACAGCCGAACCTTGCGCTGGCTCACGGATTGAGCGGCCAATGCATGACAACGTTGTCCTCGCCTGCCGGACCCTCTCACCGGCCAGGCCCCTGTCCGCCCCCACTGCTGTTGCCGGCCTCTCCCCGGCGCCCGGACCTGCTGCACGCGGGCCGCCCCACCCGGCGGCCCGCGCCCATCACTAGATCGGAGTACGACCATGCCTGACCCGATGATGCGCAGTGCGGTGACATCGATATCCCCCGTCCACCCGGCCCGCCACCGACGCTGGCTGCTGGCCCTGGCCCTGTCCCTGGCCGCGGCGGCCACCACCGCCCCAAGCCTGGCGCTGGCCGCCAACTGTACCGGCGCGCCGGAGTGGAACCCGGCGGTGATCTACCTGGCCGGCACCACCCTGCAGAAAAGCGGCGTGCTGTACCGGGCCAACCAGGACATCTGGAACGCCCCGCCCGACCACCCGGCCGGCGCGCCCTACTACACCAACCTCGGCGCCTGCGACGGCGGTGGCAGCAACCAGCCGCCCAGCGTCAGCCTGACCTCCCCGGCCGCCGGGGCCAGCTTTGCCGCCGGCAGCAGCATCACCGTCAGTGCCAATGCCAGCGACAGCGACGGCACCGTCAGCAAGGTCGAGTTCTTCCGCGGCGGCACCTCGCTGGGCATCGACACCAGCGCGCCCTACAGCGTCACCTGGGCCAACGCCTCGGCCGGCAGCCACACCTTCAAGGCGGTGGCCACCGACAACACCAATGCGGTGACCTCCTCGGCCACGGTCAGCGTCACCGTCACCGCCGCCAGCAACGACACCACCCCGCCCAGCGTGCCCGGCGGCCTCACGTCGCCCTCGAAGACGGCCAGCACGGTCAACCTGGCCTGGAGCGCGGCCACCGACAACAGCGGTGGCAGCGGCGTGGCCGGTTATGACGTGTACCGCAACGGCAGCCTGGTCGGCTCGCCCGGCGCCACCCAGTACACCGACGGCGGCCTGACCGCGAGCACGACCTACACCTACACCGTGCGCGCCCGCGACAACGCCGGCAACGCCTCGGCGCGGAGCACCGCGATCAGCGTGACCACCGCGGCCGGTGGCGGCGGTGGCGGCGCCAAGCGGGTGATCGGCTACTTCACCCAGTGGGGCATCTACGGGCGCAACTACCGGGTCCGCAACATCGACACCAGCGGCTCGGCCGCGCGCCTGACCCACATCAACTATGCCTTCGGCAACGTGCGCAACAACCGCTGCGAAGTGGGCGTCACCCAGGCCTCGGACCCCAACACCGGGGTGGGCGGGGATGCGTTCGCCGATTACACCAAGGCCTTCGGTGCCGGCGAGAGCGTCAGCGGCAGCGCCGACACCTGGGACCAGCCCCTGCGCGGCAACTGGAACCAGCTCAAGCAGCTCAAGGCCAAGCATCCCAACGTGAAGGTGCTGATCTCGCTCGGCGGCTGGACCTGGTCGCGCGGCTTCTCCAGCGCGGCGCAACCGGCCAACCGGCAGGCCTTCGTGGCCTCGTGCATCGATGCCTACATCAAGGGCAACCTGCCGGTCACCGACGGGGCCGGCGGCGTGGGCGCGGCGGCGGGCGTGTTCGATGGCATCGACATCGACTGGGAATACCCGGTGGCCTGCGGCCTGAGCTGCGGCACCCCGGCCGACAACGCCAACTACACCGCGCTGCTGGCCGAGTTCCGCCGCCAGCTCGACGCGGTGCGACCGGGGCTGTTGCTGACCGTGGCGGTGGGTGCAGGCATCGACAAGGTGCGCGTCACCGACCCGGCCGCCTACCACCCGTACCTGGACTTCATCAACGTGATGACCTACGACTTCCACGGTGCGTGGGACCCGCAGACCAACCATCACTCGGCGCTGTTCGACTCCCCGGCCGACCCGTCCACGGGCGACCAGAAGCTGTACAACAGCAACGATGCGATGGAGGCCTTCATCAGCCGTGGCGTGCCGGCATCCAAGTTGAACCTGGGCATCGGCTACTACGGGCGGGGCTGGACCGGCGTGGCCAGCGGCAACAACGGCCTGTACAGGAGCGCCGGCGGCGCGGCCCCGGGTACCTACGAGGCGGGCATCGAAGACTGGAAGGTGCTCAAGAACCTGGCGTGGCCGGGCTACACCGACAGCGTGGCCAAGGCCACCTGGATCTCCAACGGCACCACGTTCTGGAGCTTTGACACCCCGGCGATGGTCACCGAGAAGATGGGCTACGTGAAGGCCCAGGGACTGGGTGGCGCGTTCTTCTGGGAGTTCAGTGGCGATGATGCCCAGGGCACCCTGACCAAGGCGGTGAGCGACGGGCTGAACTGAGCAGTTGCCGGCCCATCGCCGGCCCCGCCCCACAACGACAACGCCCCGGCCTGGCCGGGGCGTTGTTTTTTCAGCGGCTGCCGCCGGCGGTGGTGCGCTCCAGCGCCGCCTTCAGCTGCGCCGGGGGCAGGTAGCCGCCGAGCTGGGTGCCGTCGGCGGCGAAGATCGCCGGCGTGCCGTTGACGCCGATCTGCTGGCCCAGCGTGTACTGCATGGCCACCGGGTTGGTGCAGCTCTTGGCCGGCACCGGCTTGCCGGTCTTGGCCGCGGTCAGCGCCTGCTTGCGATCGGCCGCGCACCACACCGAGATCATGTCGGTGTAGTCCTGGCTGCCCAGGCCCATGCGCGGGAAGGCAAGGTATTCCACGCTGATGCCGTTGCGGTTGAGCTCGGCGATGTCCTGGTGCAGCTTGCGGCAGTAGCCGCACTCGATATCGGTGAACACGCTGACCGTGTACTTGGCGTTGGGCGCGGCAAACACGATGCGCTCGCTGCGCGGCACCTGGGCCAGCAGCTTGTGCCGGTACGCCAGCAGGCCGGCGCTGCTGACCGGGGCCTTGTTCTTGATGTCGAAGGGCTGGGACTGCATCAGGTAGCGGCCGTCGTCGGAGACGTACAGCACCTGGCCACCGGCCAGCACCTCGCGGAAGCCGGCGAACGGGGCCTGGCCGATGTATTCCGGCTTCAGGCTGGCATCCAGGCTCAGCAGCGCGGCGCGCACGGTCTTGTCGGCATCGCCGGGGGCGGCATCGGGCTTGCCCGCGGCGGTTGCGGC
>NZ_JAVWXA010000087.1:0-16805 GCF_036662295.1 Stenotrophomonas sp. | reverse complement strand
GCGTTGGGGCGGCGGGCCCGGGGGCCGGCCGGGCGGCGCTTGCGGGCGGTTCACATCCGGCGCATAGAATCACTCGCCGCCGCACGTTCCACCACGCCCCCTTCATTCTCCGTCCGCATTGCGGTCGGCCGGACGGTCTTACGGAGAACTCCCATGTCTGCAGTCCATCCCTTTGCCCCGCGCCCGCAGCTGCACCCGACCCTGCGCATCACCGAAGAAACCCAGCGTGATGTGTACTGGATCCACATGCATGCCAACCTGGTCGACCAGCCCGGCCGCCCCTGCTTCGCCTCGCGGCTGGTGGACGACATCGTGGGCTACCAGCGCGAGCTGGGCGAACGCCTGGCCATCTCCCACGCGCTGTCCCCGCACGTGGTGCTGGCCTCGGACAGTGACGTGTTCAACCTGGGCGGCGACCTGGAGCTGTTCTGCCGCCTGATCCGCGAAGGCGACCGCGCACGCCTGCTCGACTACGCCCAGCGCTGCGTGCGCGGGGTGCATGCCTTCCACGCCGGGCTGGGCGTGCGCGCGCACAGCATCGCCCTGGTCCAGGGCAACGCGCTGGGCGGTGGCTTCGAGGCGGCGCTGAGCTGCCACACCATCGTGGCCGAGGAAGGCGTGCTGATGGGCCTGCCGGAGGTGCTGTTCGACCTGTTCCCGGGCATGGGCGCCTACTCCTTCATGTGCCAGCGGATCAGCCCGCGCCTGGCCGAGAAGATCATGCTGGACGGCAACCTCTACACCGCCCGGCAGCTGCATGACATGGGCCTGGTGGACGTGGTGGTGCCGGCCGGTGAAGGCGTGGCCGCGGTCGAGCAGGTGATCAAGGACAGCCGCCGCATCCCGCACGCCTGGGCGGCCATGCGCGAGGTGTCCGAAGTGTCGAGCATGGTGCCCCTGCACGAGATGATGCGGATCACCGAGATCTGGGTCGATACGGCCATGCAGCTGGGTGAGAAGTCGCTGCGCACGATGGATCGGCTGGTCCGTGCGCAGGGACGCCGCAGCGGCGACGCCCGCTGACGTCCGGCCATGCTCAGGAGGGTGAGTTCAGGAGGGCGTGCACTCGCCGTCATCGCGCTGCCGCGACGCAGCCGCGCGGGCGTCGAGTGCTTTCCTGCCCTGCCGCAACGCATTGACCAGAGACGGAACACGGAGGTTCCATTCGGCCTTGAGCTGCCAGTCGGGCATCCGCATCAGCTCGCCACCGGCATTGGCCACCTGGACCAGGCCGAGGTTGCTGGCCACCCCGCGCAGGGCGTGGGCGTGTTCGCGCAACGGGTCCCAGGCCTGCTGCTCGCCGCTGCTCTGGATGCGCGCCATGCAGTTGTCCACGTCGCTCAGGCACTGGGCGATGAATTGTTTTTCGAAGCCCTCGCCCATGCCCAGCGCGGCCAGCTCGTCCAGCACCGACGGGTCCAGCGCACCGGCCACCGGCGGCGCGGCCGGCACCGCCTGTAGGCCCGGTTCGGGACGGGTATTGGCGGCAACGTCGGCCAGGATGTCCAGCAACCGCGTGGCCACCACCGGCTTGGCCAGGAACGCACGCGCACCGGCCTGCTCGCAGCGCAGGATCGACTCCGGGGTGACGTCGGCACTGAGCACCATCACCGGGATGTAGGGCATGCCGCTGGCCTGCATCACGCGCAGCTGCTTGAGCAGATCCAGCCCGCTCATGCCCGGCATGTGCAGGTCCACGATCGCGGTATCGAAATCGGCCTGCTCGAGCATGTCCAGCACCTGCTCGCCGCCGTTGACGCAGAACACCTTGTGCCCGGCCTTTTCCAGCAGGCGCTGCAGCACCATGCGGTTGGCTTCGTGGTCGTCGGCCACCAGCACGCGCAGGCTGCGCACCCGCGCGCGGTGGCGCAGGAACGGGTTGGAGAAGGCGATGACGTTGCCGCTCTCCGGGCTGTCGTTGACCAGCACCGGCGTGGACGCCACGTCCAGGGCGATCTCCACCCAGAAGATGCTGCCGCGCGGGGCGTTGGGGCTGTAGCCGATGCGCCCGCCCATGGATTCCACCAGGCCTTTGGCGATCGAGGTGCCCAGGCCGGTGCCTTCATGGCGACGGGCCAGGCCGACGTCGGCCTGCTCGAAGGCATCGAACAGGCGTTCGCGCAGCGCCGCCGGCACGCCGATGCCGCTGTCGCCGATCTCGAAACGCAGCATCACCCGGTCACGGCCCTGCCCCTCCAGCACCGACACGCGCAACTGCACGAAGCCGGCATCGGTGAACTTGACCGCGTTGCCCATCAGGTTGAGCAGGATCTGCTGCAGGTGGCCGGCGTCGCCGAACAGCCGCGGCGGCACGCCCTCGTCCACCGCTACCCGGTAGTCCAGCGCCTTGGTGCGCGCCTGCGGGGTGAGGATCAGGTTGATCGCCTGCAGCACGTCGGCCAGGGCGAATTCGTGGCGCTCCACGCGCACCTTGCCGGCCTCGATGGCCGAGATGTCCAGCACCTCCTCCACCAGCGCCAGCAGGCTGCGCGCGGAGGCCTGGATGGTGTTGAGGCACTCGCGCTGCTCTTCATCCAGGCGCGTGGTGGCCAGCACCTCGGTCATCCCGGCCAGGCCGTTGAGGGGGGTGCGGAACTCATGGCTCATGTTGGCCAGGAACCGGCTCTTGGCCTCGTTGGCCTGGCGCGCCTCGGCCACCGCCCGGGTCAGGGCGTGCAGCAGCGAGTCGAAGTACAGCGGGATGGCGCCCAGCCCCAGCAGCAGGCCCCAGCCCAGGTAGCTGTGCTGCTGCCAGTACGGGCTGAGGGTGACCGTGCACAGGAACGCCAGGCAGCCCATCGCGGTGGCCACGCGCAGGTAGGTGCTGCCATAGCGCATACCGTTGCCGATGGTCACCCACAGGCACACCGCATACAGCGGCGCGGCCGGCTCGCCCTGGATGGACATGATCACGCCCATGCAGGAGTAGTCGGTGAGCATGCCGATCACCCGGCGCACGTGCGACACCCCGGGGCGGACCAGGATGCCCACCAGCAGCGCGGCCGATACGGTCAGCTCGAAGGCCAGGATCAACCAGGTGGCCAGCAGCGTGTCGCCGTCGGTTTCCAGGTAGCGCCAGCCCAGGTAGATGATGAACAGCGAGGTGATCGCGATGCGGATCAGGTTCTGCGCGTGCTCGCTGTCGGGCCGGTTGGACAGGCGCTGTTTGAAGCGGGCCAGCAGGTGGCCCTTGGGCGCGGCAACGGGGGCGGGTGCGTTCATGGGGGGTACTCGCATGCGTCGGCGCAGCAGGGTCGAGCAGAACATCGGCACCACGGCCAGGCCCAGCCACAGGAAGAAAGCCAGCCTGGCGTTGTCCATCCAGTACGGGGTCAGCACGGTGGTGGCGCCGAAGCTGAGCAGGGCCAGCACCATCGCCGCGGTCAGGTAGTTGTTGCCATAGCGCAGGCCGTTGCCCACGGTCACCCACATCACCACCACATAGACCCACGCCAGCGGCTCGCCCATCTGGATCATGCCCACCGCGATCAGGCCGTAGTCGGCCAGCATGCCCAGCACCCGGCGCAGGTCCGAGCGCTGTGGGCGCCACAGCAGCCAGCCAAACAGCAGCAGCGACACGCCCAGCCCGGTCAGTGCCGTGGCCAGCACCGCCTGGTACTGGTCCAGCAGGTGCTGGCGCGCGCCGGACAGCAGCACGTATACCAGGATCAGCGTGATCAGTGCGATCCGCACGATCGCCTGGTTGTGCTCGGTATCCGGACGTTGCGCCAGTCGACGCATCAGCCGCGGGTACAGGGGTTGCATCTCACATCCCCGGTCGGGACGAGGCAGTGGAGTGCTGCGCGCAGATTTCATCGAGCTGCTCGCGGCCACGCAGCAGCGCGTCCACGCAGCGCGGGTCGAACAGGCGCCCCCGCTGTGCGTACAGGTAGGCCATCGTTGCTTCCATCGTCCATGCTTCCTTGTACGGGCGGGGCGAAATCAGGGCGTCGAACACATCGGCCACCGCCACGATCCGCGCTTCCAGCGGGATCGCATCGCCAATCAGGCCATCGGGGTAACCGCTGCCATCGTAACGCTCGTGGTGACGCAGTGCGATCAGCGCCCCCACCTGGATGAAGCGGTTCTGGCTGCCGCTGAGCAGTTCATAGCCGATCCGGGGATGGCGGCGCATGATCGCCAGCTCTTCCTCGTTGAGCTTGCCCTGCTTGAGCAGCACCGCATCGGGGATGGCGATCTTGCCCATGTCGTGCAGGGGGGCGGCCATCTCGATCAGCTTGCATTCTTCCTCGGGCAGGCCAAGCTGCTCGGCGATCAGGCCGGCCACGTGCGCCATGCGCTCCAGGTAGGCGCTGGTGCCGGCATCGCGGAACTCGATCGCCCGCGCCAGCCGCGACAGCGTCTCGCGTTCGCGCTCTTCCACCTCGTGCATGCTGGCCAGCAGCCGCTGCTCCAGCGACAGCGCACGCTGCTTGACGTTCTCCGACTGCTGGCGCAACTGCAGCAGGTTGTAGCAGCGCGCGCGCAGTTCGCGCGGCCGGATCGGCTTGACCAGGAAATCGATGACGCCCGCTTCGAGGGCGGCCTGGCGGATCGGCTCGTCGCCGACCACGGTGATCAGGATCACGGGGATGTCGCGGTGCTTGGGCAGGCGGCGGAAGCGGCGGGCGAATTCCAGCCCGTCCATCTCAGGCATGCGGTAATCCAGCAGCAGCAGGTCCACCGCGTGCGACTCGCACCAGGCCAGCGCGGTGAGCGGGTCGCCGAAGTCATACACGCTCAGTTCCGGCGCGATGTCCTCGATGACATGACGGAGCATGGTGCGTGCGGACGTCTGGTCGTCAACGATGACAATATTCAAGGATGCTTCCGCCGTCTTCCTGGACCACACTGGAACATGCTGCGGAAAGGATACTCCGCCACTTTGCACACTGGCACCTTGCATGGGTCCGCCTCCCGTCGTGAACTCCCCGGTTCATGATCGTGCTCACCGTGTGATGCCCGTGTCATGCATCCGCGGATCGACCATGGCCTGGCCATCACGCCCGGTTGTCGGGGATGGCCACGCAGAAACCATACGCGCGCGGCCACGGTAGCGGAACCCCGTCCGGCCGGCCCGTCCCGGGCAGCCGGACCTGCGTCTCAGTTTTCGGGACGCATATACGGGAACAGCAGGACATCACGAATCGAATTGCTGCCGGTGAGCAGCATCACCAGCCGGTCGATGCCGATGCCCAGGCCGCCGGTCGGGGCCATGCCGTACTCCAGCGCCCGGATGTAGTCGGCGTCGTAGTGCATGGCCTCGTCGTCGCCCCCTTCCTTGGCCGTGACCTGGGCCTGGAAGCGGGCCGCCTGGTCTTCGGGGTCGTTCAACTCGGAGAAGCCGTTGGCCAGCTCCTTGCCGTTGATGAACAGCTCGAAACGGTCGGTATAGCCGGGCTGGTCGTCGTTGGCACGGGCCAGCGGGGAGACCTCGACCGGGTGGTCGGTGATGAAGGTCGGCTGCACCAGGGTGTGCTCGACGGTGGCCTCGAAGATCTCCAGCAGCAGCTTGCCCCAGCCGTAGGACGGCTTGATGCGGATCTTCAGGCGCTCGCAATGGGCGGCCAGCGCGTCGCGGTCGGTGCAGTCGGCGGCGCTGATCTCCGGGTTGTGGTGGCGCACCGCCTCGTCCATGCGCCAGCGGCGGAAGGCCGGGGCCAGGTCGATGCTGGCGCCGTCCCACTCCACGGTGGTGGTGCCCAGCACCTTGCTGGCCACGTCACGGATCACCCCTTCGGTGAGGTCCATCACTTCGGTGTACGTGGCGTAGGCCTCGTACAGCTCCATCATGGTGAACTCCGGGTTGTGTCGGGTGCTCACGCCTTCATTGCGGAAGTTGCGGTTGATCTCGTACACCCGCTCCAGCCCACCCACGACCAGGCGCTTGAGGTACAGCTCCGGGGCCACGCGCAGGTACAGGTCCAGGTCCAGCGCGTTGTGGTGGGTGGTGAACGGCTTGGCCGTGGCGCCGCCGGGGATGTAATGCATCATCGGCGTTTCGACTTCCAGGAAGTCGCGGTTGTCCAGCCAGGCGCGCATGGCACGGATGATCCTGGAGCGCTTGATGAACACTTCGCGCGCTTCGGGGGTGACGATCAGGTCGACGTAGCGCTGGCGATAGCGCTGCTCCACGTCGGCCAGGCCGTGCCACTTGTCCGGCAGCGGGCGCAGCGACTTGGTGAGCAGGCGGATGGCGGTGGCCTTGACCGACAGCTCACCGGTCCTGGTGCGGGTCAGCCCGCCTTCCACGCCGATGATGTCGCCCACGTCCCAGCCCTTGAAGGCGGTGTAGGCATCGCCCAGGGTGCTGCCCTGCAGGAACAGCTGGATGCGGCCGGACTCGTCCTGGATCTGGGCGAAGCTGGCCTTGCCCATCACCCGCTTGGCCATCAGCCGGCCGGCCATCTTCACCTGGCGGTCGGTGGCTTCCAGTGCCTCGGCGGTCCACTGCTCGGCGTCGGCGAATTCGTCCTGCAGCGCGCCGGCGAACTGCGCGCGGCGGAAGTCGTTCGGGTAGGCGATGCCCTGCCCGCGCAATGCGGTCAGTTTCGCGCGGCGCTCGGCGATGAGGCTGTTCTCGTCGACGGGGGGCTGCGGCGCGGGGGTCTGATCGTTCATGGCGTGGGTCTATGTATGGGGGGAGGTACGAACCCCGCCATCATGCCGATGGACGGGGCAGAGTGCGAAATCCCCGGGCGGACCCGGGGTGGACGCATCGGGCCGCGCGCGGCGGCCCGACGGTCAGGCGTCGATGCGTTTGGAGCCCACGGCCAGGCCGGACTTCAGGCTGGCTTCGACGAATTCGTCGAGGTCCCCGTCCAGCACCTTCTGGGTGTCCGAGCGCTCGATGCCGGTGCGCAGGTCCTTGATCCGGCTCTGGTCCAGCACGTAGTTGCGGATCTGGCTGCCCCAGCCGATGTCCGACTTGGTGGCTTCCACCGCGTCGCGCTCGGCGTTGCGCTTCTGGATTTCCAGCTCGTACAGCTTGGCGGCCAGCATCTTCATCGCGTTGTCGCGGTTCTGGTGCTGGCTGCGGCCGGTCTGGCAGGCCACGACCGTGTTGGTGGGGATGTGCGTGATGCGCACCGCCGACTCGGTCTTGTTGACGTGCTGGCCGCCCGCGCCGGAGGACCGGTACACGTCGGTGCGCAGGTCGGCCGGGTTGATGTCGATCTCGATGTTGTTGTCCACTTCCGGGGACACGAACACCGAGGTGAAGCTGGTGTGGCGGCGGTTGTCCGAGTCGAACGGCGACTTGCGCACGAGGCGGTGCACGCCGGTCTCGGTCTTCAGCCAGCCGTAGGCGTAATCGCCTTCCACGCGCAGCGTGGCCGACTTGATGCCGGCGACATCGCCACCGGACACTTCCATCAGTTCGGTCTTCCAGCCGCGCGACTCGCACCAGCGCAGGTACATGCGCAGCAGGATTTCCGCCCAGTCCTGGGCTTCGGTGCCACCGGCGCCGGCCTGGATGTCCACGAAGGCCGGGGCGGTGTCCATCTGCCCGGAAAACATGCGCTGGAATTCCAGCTGTTCAACGTGCTTCTGGTACTTGTCCAGGTCGGCAACCACCGCCAGCGCGGTGTCCTCGTCCTGTTCGCTTTCGGCCAGCTCCAGCAGTTCGCCCGACTCGGTCAGGCCATCGAGGATGCTGGCGATGCCGCCGACGGTCTTGTCCAGGTTGGCGCGTTCGCGGCCAAGGTTCTGGGCATATTCGGCGTTGTTCCAGATATCGGGGTTTTCCAGTTCCCGGGTTACTTCTTCCAGACGCTCTTTCTTGGCGTCGTAGTCAAAGATACCCCCTGAGCGAGAGCACGCGATCGGTCAGATCGGTGATTCGCTGGCGCACGGGATTGAGCTCGATCATATCGGCAGTCATGAAGGCGTGGGACAAGATCGGAATTGTAGCCTAGCGCGCCCGTTCATGCTGGCGCCGGCACCGCCCCCGGCACCGCCGCGCCCTGCCCCAGGGCCGCGCGCAGCCCGGCCAGCTGGCGGCGGCTGCACGGCAGCACGCTGCCATCGGCCAAGTGGGCGCGGGCCTCGCCACTGTCCAGCGGCTCGATGGACACCAGCACGCCCAGGTTGAGCAGGTAGCTGCGGTGGATGCGCACGAACCGCGCCGGGTCCAGCCGGGCCTCCAGCGCGGCCATGGTGCTGCGCAGGGGGTAGTCGTGGCCGCGCACGCGCAGATTCATGTAGTTGCCGGCCGCCTGGGCGTACTCGATGTCCGCCGTGGCCACCAGGAAATCGCGCCCGCGCTTGCGCACCAGGAACCGCTCGGGGCGGTCCACCGGCTCTTCCGGGGCGGCGTCCTCGGGCGCCACCAGCAGGTGCGCCTCGCCTTGCCGACGGCGCCCAAACCAGCTGAAGAAGTGTTCGATCGCCACGAAGGTGAAGAAGGCGCGGACGTCCTTGAGGTATTCGTAAAGCAACCGGGTGGGCCAGCTGGCGCCATCCACGTAGTGCTCGCCGACGCTGGCATAGGCCAGGTGGCGCAGCAGCATCATGCCCACCACGTGCAGCACCGACCAGGCCACGCTGGCGGCCAGGTACAGCGGCAACCGGCGCGCCCAGGTGTCCGCGTGCAGCGGCCAGCGCTGGCAGCCCCACCACAGCAGCGGCAGGGTCAGCACGATCAGGGTGGCACTGCTCACCTCCCAGGTCATCGGCTGCCACAGGGCCAGCCCCTCGCCACGGCGCTGGGCGTCCATCACCTCGACCACGGCGTTGGCCACCGCGCTGCACAGCAGGATCACCGCCCAGACCAGCAGGCGCACGGCCGGGCGCCAGCGCGGGGATGAGGAAGGGGCCATGGCGGTATCCATGCAGGCGGCCGGTCAGGATGAGGCAGGTGCCCGATTCTAACGACCCCGTTCGTCCCCCGGGACCGTCATTGGTCCCCTGGCCGCCGCTGCGGCGGGCCGCGTGACCCATCCGGGCCATCGGCGGCCGCCGCACCGGCCGTGGTCAGCGCACCTCGAATTCCCCCACCAGCACCGTTTCGGCACGGTCGCCCAGCCGCATGGTGATGCGCTGGTCCTGTTGCGTGCGGCTGCCCCAGTGCGTGCTCAGGCGCAAACTCAGCGTGGTCGCCCCGGTCACCAGTTGCTGGTGAGTGCCATAGAAGTTGGCCTCCACCTTGTACTTGCCCGGTTTGGCGTCGCGCAGGGAGAACTGCTCGGGGCCGTAGCCACCGATGAAATCTTCCGACATCTGCCCGCCCTGGTAGGTGAGCCGGTTGCCGTAGTAAGCGCGTTCGCCATTGGGGTCGGTCACCCACAGGTCCATGTCGCTGTTGTCGCTGTCCCAGCTGAGCACCACGCGCAGGTCCAGCGGCATGGCCCGGCGCAGGCGCGGATCGACGGCGGCCAGGCTGACCCGCTCGCGCGCGGCCAGCGTGTTGAGCTCGTCCAGGGCAATCAGCGAGATCCCGTCGAATCGCGAATCCCACGGCCGCACCACCACTTCATTGAGCGCCTCCACGGCGGCCTGGTACTGGCCATCGGCCTCCAGCGCCAAGCCGAGGTCGCGGAAGCTCTGCGGCTCCTCCTCGCCCAGCCGCAGCACCTGCTCGAACACCGGCACGGCCAGCGCAGGCGCGTCGGCCTGCATCAGCCGGTAGCCGAGCACGCGCAGCAGGTGCCGGTTTTCCAGCTGCATTTCCGCCAGGTTGGACAACACGCGCAGGCCCAGTTCGCGCTGGCCCTTGGCCAGCAGCAGGTCGGCCACGTCCAGGTAGAACGCGCTGCTGTCGCTGTGCTGGTCACGCTCGGCCAGGTAGAGGGCGTACAGCTGCGCGGGGGCGACGTCGCGCAGGCGGCGCGCGTAGTCCGAATCCGGCTCCCACGCCGCCAGGGTGATGGCGATGTGGCCTTCGTTGGTGTCCCGCGCGATCTTGCTGCCGGTCACCTCGATCCTGTCCAGCGCCCTGGACGCGTTTGCCTGGACGCTGGCCGCCAGCGGAGCCTGCGGCGGCGGCGGCGCGGCCGGGGCCGGGAGCACCGGGACGGCCATGCCGTCCAGGCTCATGGCCTCGGCCTCGCGCATCGCCCCGCCCACCATGGCCGCCACGGGCGCGGGCTTGCCTGCCCGGGCCTTGGCCGGCGCATCCTTGGGCCAGCGCGTGTTCCACCAGCGCTCACGGTCGGCGAACCGCAGGGCGATGTCCTCCAGGCGCTGCCGGCGCGCGGCCTTCTCATCGGCCACGGCCACCGCGTGCAGGCGGTCGTAGTCCGCGCGCAGCGGGCCCGCCGGGCGGATCCCGTACTCGAGGTAGTCCTCCAGGTTTTCCAGCACCAGCAGCGAGGTGTCGGCCCCGACCAGGCCGAAGTCACGCGACAGCGCGCTGGCCCGGGCCGCGTTGGCGACCGGGTCCGCGCCCAGGCTGGCCAACCGCGCACTGGCCCAGGCCTGCGCGACCAGCCCGCCGGGAATGGCGCGGGCGCGGGCCACTTCGATCTGCTGGGTGTGCAGCTGGCCGTCGGGCAGGCGCACCTGCACCTGCACGCGGCCATCGTCGGCCCGCACCTGGCCGGCCACGCGCAGCCAGCCCTGTCCGGCCCGGCTCACGTCGGCCTCCAACTGGTCCACGCCGGTGCCACGCAGCTGCACCAGCGTGGCGGTCTGCTGCAGCAGCAGCGGCATCGCCGCCTCCACCTCGGCCACGCCGGAGATCACCACGGCCTGGCCCTGGTGGGCCGCCGTCCAGGCGCGCAGGCGCGCACCATCGGTGCGGGCACCGGCACTGCTCAGCGCATACAGGCGCTGGTCGCGGCCCAGCGCCGGCAACGCCCGCTTGCCATAGTTGGACAGACCATCACTGACCAGCAGGTATTCGGCGATGTCCGCACGCGGCGTCCACGCGCCGAGCGCGCTGGCACCGTCCAGCGGCAGCGCGGCCAGGTGCGCGCGCAGGGCCTGCCAGCCGCCGGCCTTGATGGGGAAACTGCGCGGCGCTTCGGCACGGTCGCGCAGCACGGTCAGCACCACCTCCCCCTCGCCGATCGCGCGGAAGTAGCGATCAAGCACGGCCAGCTCGGCGGCGCGGTCGCGCTCACGCGCCGAACCGGACGCATCCCACAGCAGGCCCACGCGCTTGGGCAGCACGCGCGGCGCGGCCTGCACGGGCACCGGCAACTGCGCCAGCAGGTAGCGCTCGCCCTCGCGCAGGCCGGTCACCACGTCCGGCTGGCGCACCTGCGGCAACTGCCACTGCGCCTGCGCGGGCAAGGCCGCGCCGCGCCCCTGCCACTGCGCGCGGTATACCCCGTCGCGGGCACTGAACTGCCACGGCACCGGCAGGCTGGCCACCGGCGCGCCGGTGCCGCTGGCTTCCAGCCGCACGCTGACCTGGCCGGCGTCGCGCGCGAACTGCAGCGGCAGCGACCAGCGCAGGCCCTGCCCGTCCACGGGCAAGGTCTGTCGAAGCACCAGCGCCACGCGACGGCTGCCGCGCGCGGGAATGGGATACACGCGCAGCCGGAACTGGTTGCCGGCGGTCTGTTCAAGCAGGCCCGGATCCACCCGGCGCCGCTCGATCGCCTCGAACACCTCGCGGCCGCGCGCCTTGGGCACCGGCACCGCATCGCGCAGCACCCCGCCGATATCCAGCGCGAAGCCGGCCACCTGCTCGCCCTCGCCCAGCGGGAACGCCAGCTGCCCCTCCAGCACGCGTGCGTTGGGGTTATGGAATTCCATCTCGATGCGGGTTTCGCCCATGCCGGCCACCACGTGGCTGTCCAGGCTGACCGTGCGCAACTGCACCGGCACCTCGGCGCCGGCCACCTGCAGCATCGGCGCCGCCGGCGGCGTGCGCGGCATCCCCTGCGGGCGCGGCTGCGCCAGGCCCGTCTGCGTTCCCAGCCACAGCATGCCGAGCATGCCGATCCCACGAAGTGCGCGTTCCATGTGTCGCTTCCTCTCCGATGACAGCAGGTTGAACGGACCATGCCGGCAAACGGGGTTTGACGATGCAGGACTTGGCGAGGGCGACGTGGTGGGCCAAGATGCCGCTCCCCCGGAAACGTTTACAAGGATGTCCCGATGCGCCTCACTGCCCTGCTGCCCTTGCTGCTGCTGGCCCCGGCCCTGCCCGTGCAGGCGGCCCCGGCCGTTGCCGGCCTGAGCTTTTCGCACAACGACTGGACGCTGGCCTGCGACAACACCCGCACCTGCCGCGCCGCCGGTTACCAGAACGATGACGAGGACGGCAACCTGCCGGTCTCGATCCTGCTCACCCGCCGCGCCGGGCCCGACCAGCCGGTCAAGGCCGAGCTGATGCTGGGCCAGTACGATGAAGTGACCCTGCCCAGGCAGCTGTCGCTGCAGATCAACGATGCCAAGCTGGGCGCGCTGAAGTACGACGCCGCCGCCGGCACCGCCGATTTCTCGGCCGCACAGGTGGCCGCCCTGCTCGCTTCGCTGACCCGCAGCAGCCACATCGTGCTGGTGGGCAACGATGGCAAGCGCTGGACCGTGTCCGATCGCGGCGCCTCGGCGGTGCTGTTGAAGATGGACGAATTCCAGGGCCGGCTCGGCACGCCGGGCGCGCTGGTGCGCAAGGGCAAGAACCCCGAAGCCGCGGTACTGCCCGCCCTGCCGGTGCCGGTGGTGGTGCAGGCCAAGGCGGTGCCCACGCGCCCGGCCGACGAAGCACTGGCCACCTCGGCTGCGCTGCGCGCCGCCCTGGCCGCCACCACCTCGGCCGACGACTGCGAGGCCCTGCACCCCGGCGACAGCATGATCGCCAACGAAGGCCCGCAGGAGATCACCGTGCAGCGCCTGAGCGCGGACAAGCTGCTGGTCTCCCAGGCGTGCTGGCGCGCGGCCTACAACACCGGCGACGGCTACTGGGTGGTCAACGACCGCGCGCCCTACAAGCCCACGCTGGTCACCACCTCGGCCGTGGCCGATGACACGGTGACCATCGAAGAAGGCCACAAGGGCCGTGGCCTGGGCGACTGCTGGTCCACCGCCAGCTGGGCCTGGACCGGCAAGGCCTTCGTCAAGACCGCGGTGGCCAATTCCGGCCTGTGCCGGCTGGTCGCCGCCGGCGGCGCGTGGGACCTGCCGACGCTGGTGACCAAGGTGCAGAAGTAACACCCGGCGCGTGGCACGGCACCCGCGCCGTGCCACGCCGGTTCATGCGTCGGCGCAGTGCTCGATGATCAACTGGATCGCGCCGCCGCCGCGATAGTCGTCGCTGACCAGGCGGTAGGCGATATGCACCTGGTTGGCCGGCGCATTGCCCTTCCAGCCACTGAAATGGATCGCATTGATCGGCTCGGCACGGCCGGGCACGCGCAGGCTGAGCTTGAGGTGTTTTTCCTTCAGCACCTGCCAGCGCGCCACCTGGAAGTGGCCGTCGAACAACGGCTCGGGGAAGCCCTGCCCCCACGGGCCGGCCAGGCGCAGCGCCTCGGGTTGGCGGAAGTCCAGCGGTACCGCGGCTCAGTGCCGACAAGCAGCCGCTTCCGCAATGCCCAGCATCGCCGCGACTGATCTTGAATGACCAGAGGGCACCGAATCGTACTACTTGCATGGCCGTCGCGATCGGGAGCATGGACACTCTGAACCCCCTGCACTCGACCCGCACGATGCGCCTGCTCGCCAGCCAGCCAACACTCGTCCTACTGCTCTGCTTTTTTTCGTCGTCCACCGCTCTGGCTGGCCCGCCCATCAAAGGCATCGCCTTCGACCACGGCGATTGGACGCTGGCCTGCGACAATACCCGGACGTGCCGTGCCGCAGGTTACCAGCCTGACGATGGCGAGCATGAACCAGTATCGGTGTTGCTGACCCGGCAGGCGGGCCCCGACCAGCGGGTGACGGCCGAGCTTATGCTTGGCCGGCTCGGCGAGATCAAGCCGCCGCTGCAACTATCGCTGCAGATCAACGACGCCAAGTTGGGCGCACTAAACTACAACGCGGCCGATGGCACTGCTGCGCTGCCGCCGGCACAGGTCAGTGCCATGCTCGCGGCACTGATGGGCAACAGCCGCATCGCGCTGACCGGCGATGACGGCAGACGCTGGACGCTCTCTGATCGCGGCGCTTCCGCGGTGCTGTTGAAGATGGATGAATTCCAGGGCCGGATCGGCACGCCCGGCGCCCTCGTGCGGAAAGGAACGAAAGCCGAGAGCACGGTGTTGCCCGCCGTGTCGATGCCAATCGTGAAACTGGCCAACACAGTCGCCACGCGACCGGCCGACAAAGCGCTGGCCGTGTCGGCCGCGCTGCGCGACGCGTTGGTTGCAAGCATCTCGTCAGACGATTGCGAAGCCCTGCAGCCGACATGGAGCGAAATCTCCAATGAAGGCCCTCAAGAAATGAAGGTGCAGCGCCTGAGCGCAGACAAGTTGCTGGTATCGCACCTGTGCTGGCGCGGCGCTTACAACAGGGGTGACGGATATTGGGTAATCAACGACCGGCCACCGTACCACCCCAGGTTGGTTACCAACTCGGGCAGCGGCGATGACTTGCGCTCCATCGAAGAATGGCACAGGGGCCGCGGCCTCGCCGACTGCATTTACTCCAGCACATGGAGCTGGAACGGCGCCCGCTTCGTGCAGACAGCGGTGACCAGCTCTGGACTGTGCCGATCAATCACGCTTGGCGGCCCATGGAATCTGCCGACCCTGGTGACCAAGGTGCAGAAATAAGATGCGCGGCTGTTCATTTCCTGCGGTCGGGTAGTGACCAGCTGTCGGCGCAACCGATATGAAAGTCAGACACTCGCGTCGGCGCAGTGCTCGATGATCAGCTGGATCGCGCCGCCGCCGCGATAGTCGTCGCTGACCAGGCGATAGGCGATATGCACCTGGTTGGCCGGCGCATTGCCCTTCCAGCCACTGAAATGGATCGCATTGATCGGCTCGGCACGGCCGGGCACGCGCAGGCTGAGCTTGAGGTGTTTTTCCTTCAGCACCTGCCAGCGCGCCACCTGGAAGTGGCCGTCGAACAACGGCTCGGGGAAGCCCTGCCCCCACGGGCCGGCCAGGCGCAGCGCCTCGGCGTGGCGGAAGTCCAGCTCGCCCGGCGCCAGCTCGCCATCGCTCATCAACTGCTGCTGCAACGCGTCCGGGTCCATGCTGGCCTGGACGACGGCAACGAAGGCCTGCTGGAAATCGCCCAGGCGCGCATGGGGCAGGCTGAGGCCGGCGGCCATGGCGTGGCCACCGAACTTGTCGATCAGGCCCGGGTGCGCGGCGTTGACCAGCGCCAGCGCGTCACGGATGTGGAAACCGGGAATGGAGCGGGCCGAGCCGCGCAGGGAATCGCTGCCCGGCTCGGCCGGGGCGAAGGCGATCACCGGGCGGTGCAGCCGGTCCTTCATCTTCGACGCCACCAGCCCGACCACGCCGGGATGCCACTCGCTATCGAACAGGCACGCGGCGATCGGGCGTTCGCCTTCGGCGCCCAGCACCGCGCGTGACACCGCGCGTTCGGCGTCGTCGGTCATCAACTGCTGCACGGCGCGGCGCTCGGTATTGATCTGCTCCAGGGTCTGGGCGATCTCACGGGCCTGGCGGCGGTCTTCGGTGAGCAGCAGTTCGATGCCCAGCGCCATGTCTTCCAGGCGCCCGGCGGCGTTGAGCCGTGGGCCGAGCGCGAAGCCGATGTCGGTGGCGCTCAGACGCGCCGGATCGCGGCCGCTGGCCTCGATGAGGGCCTGCAGGCCCACGCAGCCCTGCCCCGCACGCAACCGGCGCAGGCCGGCGGCCACCAGGGCACGGTTGTTGGCGTCCAGCACGACCAGGTCGGCGACGGTGCCGACGGCGACCAGGTCGAGCAGGGTCAGCAGGTCCGGTTCGGCGCCCGTGCCGAAAGCCCCCTGCCCGCGCAGGTGGCGGCGCAGCGCCATCAGCACGTAGAAGATGACGCCCACGCCGGCCAGCGCCTTGCTGGGGAAGGCATCGCCGTTGATGTTGGGGTCGACCAGCGCATCGGCCGGCGGCAGCTGCTCCCCGGGCAGGTGGTGATCGGTGACCAGCACTTTCCAGCCCAGCGCCTTGGCCGCGCTGACGCCGGCGTGGCAGGCGATGCCATGGTCGACGGTGACCAGCAGGCCCGGCTGCAGCGGGGCGAGGTCGGCCACCAGCGAAGGCGACAGGCCGTAGCCGTGCAGCATGCGGTTGGGCACCGCGTGCACCACATCGCGCGCGCCCAGCAGGCGCAGCCCGCGCACACCCACTGCGCAGGCGGTGGCGCCGTCGCAGTCGAAATCGCCCACCACCAGGATGCGCTCGTTGTTGGCGATCGCGGTCGCCAGCAGGTCCACGGCCGCCTGCATGCTGCCCATCAGCTCCGGCGCGTGCAGCTGCGCCAGCTTCGGCTGTGCCTGGGCGGCATCGGTCACGCCACGGGCGGCGTACAGGCGCTGCAGCAGCGGCAGCATGTCGGTCGGCCACTGGCCGGTGGGCGCAAGCGGACGGCGCTGGATCTGGGGGGTATCGGAAGAGGACAAGGCAGGCTCTGCAGGTAGGACAAACGCCGACACAAGGTTCGGCGCGGCCATGATAGCGGCTGGTGGCGATCACCACCCCGCCCGCGGACTGGCTGCCCGCAATGCCACCCGAGGGTAGAGCCACCCCATGGGTGGCTGAGCGCAATGCCGCCCGAGGGTAGAGCCACCCCATGGGTGGCTGCGCGCAATGCCGCCCGAGGGTAGAGCCACCCCATGGGTGGCTGAGCGCAATGCCGCCCGAGGGTAGAGCCACCCCATGGGTGGCTGCGCGCAATGCCGCCCGAGGGTAGAGCCACCCCATGGGTGGCTGAGCGCAATGCCGCCCGAGGGTAGA
>NZ_JAVWXA010000086.1:5446-17203 GCF_036662295.1 Stenotrophomonas sp. | reverse complement strand
ACCTCACCCCTTCGGCCTGGTCGGGAGCCGGCCAGCGGCCGGCACTACCTCACCCTTCGGCCTGGTCGGGAGCCGGCCAGCGGCCGGCACTACCCGGATCGCGCGCGGAGCGGCGCCGCGGCCGTCACGGAACGGTTCTTGCACCAGACCGGGTACTCCCCCCGCGTCGTGCCCCCATGTCCGAGAACGAACAAGCCGGCGAAAAGACCGAACTCCCCACCGAAAAACGCCTGCGCGATGCCCGCGAGCAGGGCAACATCCCGCGCTCGCGCGAACTGGCCACCGCCGCGGTGTTCGGGGCCGGCGTGCTGGCGCTGATGGCCTACTCCGGCAGCATCAGCAGTGGGGCCAAGACCTGGATGAAGCTGGCGCTGAGCCCGGAGCCGGGCCTGCGCATGCATCCGCAGGCCCTGTTCGGGCATTTCGGCCAGCTGCTGCTGCAGTTGCTGCTGGCGATGTGGCCGCTGGTGCTGATCTGCCTGCTGGCCAGTTTCCTGGCCCCGGTGGTGATGGGCGGGCTGCGCTGGTCCAACAAGTCGCTGATGCCCGATCCCACCCGGCTCAGCCCCATGGCCGGGCTCAAGCGCCTGTACGGGCCCGAGGCGATCGCCGAATTCACCAAGTCGCTGCTGCGCATCGCCTTTGTCGGCACGGCGGCGGGCATGGTGGTGTGGCACGGCATCCGGCCGCTGCGCGACCTGCTCAACCAGCCCCTGGAAACGGCCATCGTGCACGGCCTGGGCTTCACCCTGAAGCTGATGCTGGCCACCGGCGGGGCGATGATGCTGCTGGCCGCCATCGATGCGCCGTACCAGCGCTGGAACTGGATGCGCAAGCTGAAGATGACCCGTGAAGAGCTGCGCCGGGAAATGAAGGAAAGCGAGGGCAGCCCGGAGGTGAAGGGCCGCATCCGCCAGCTGCAGCAGCAGATGTCCAACCGCCGGATGATGGAAGCGGTGCCCAGCGCCGACGTGGTGGTGGTCAACCCCACCCACTACGCGGTGGCCCTGAAGTACGAGGGCGGGAAGATGGGCGCCCCCACCGTGGTGGCCCTGGGCGTGGATGAAACCGCCCTGCGCATCCGCGAAGTGGCCGACGGCAACAAGGTCGCCATCGTCTCGGCGCCGCCTTTGGCACGCGCCTTGTATCGGGAAGGTCAACTTGGAAAGGAAATTCCCGTGAGACTGTATTCGGCCGTGGCCCAGGTTCTGTCCTACGTGTACCAGCTGCGCACCTGGCGTGGCGGGCCGATGCCGGCCGCCCCCAGCATCGACGTGGATGAATTCGGCAAGGGAGGCCGCCCGTGAGCGCCCAGCCCGCCACCCCCGGCATGAACGTACGCCGTGCCCTGGACATGATCCGCAACGGACTGGGCGCCCCCTTGATCGTGCTGGCGCTGCTGGCCATGGTAGTGGTGCCGCTGGCCCCGCCAGTGCTGGACGCGCTGTTCACCTTCAACATCGCCATCTCGCTGATGGTGCTGCTGGCGGTGGTCTACGTGAAGCGGCCGCTGGATTTCACCATCTTCCCGATCGTGCTGCTGGTCACCACCATGCTGCGCCTGGCCCTGAACGTGGCCTCCACCCGCGTGATCCTGCTGCACGGCCAGGACGGCCACGAGGCGGCCGGCAAGGTGATCGCCGCCTTCGGCGAGTTCGTGATCGGCGGCAATTACGCGGTGGGCATCGTGGTCTTCGCGATCCTGACCATCATCAATTTCGTGGTGATCACCAAGGGTGCCGGGCGCGTGTCCGAAGTGACCGCCCGCTTCATCCTCGATGCCATGCCCGGCAAGCAGATGGCCATCGACGCCGACCTCAACGCCGGTTTGCTGACGCGCGAGGAAGCCAAGGCCCGCCGCGAGGAAGTGCGCGAGGAAGCGGACTTCTACGGTGCGATGGACGGTGCCAGCAAGTTCATCCGCGGCGATGCGATCGCCGGCATCCTGATCCTTTTCATCAACATGCTCGGCGGCCTGGCCGTGGGCGTGCTGCAGCATGGCATGCCCTTCGGCAACGCGGCGGCGACCTACACCCTGCTGTCCATCGGTGACGGCCTGGTGGCGCAGCTGCCGGCGCTGCTGGTGTCCTCGGCGGTGGCCATGCTGGTCACCCGTGCCTCGCGCTCGCAGGACATGGCGCAGGCCATGATGGGCCAGGTGTTCGGCCAGTACCGCGCGCTCACCATCGCCGCGGCGATCATGGGCGTGGTCGGCCTGGTGCCGGGCATGCCCAACGTGGCCTTCCTGTCGCTGGCCGCCATCCTCGGCTTCGTCGCCTGGAAGGCCTGGAAGAAGAGCAACGCCGCCGCGCGCACCGCCGACACCCCGGCCGCCGGCCGTGGCGAGACCCTCGGCCTGCCGGGCGCGGCGCCCTCGCCCACCGCCGAGCTGACCTGGGATGAACTGCGCCCGGTGGATCCGCTGGGCCTGGAAGTGGGCTATCGCCTGATCCCGCTGGTGGACAAGAACCAGGGCGGCGAGCTGATGGCACGCATCAAGGGCGTGCGCCGCAAGCTCACCCACGACATCGGCTTCCTGATTCCCTCCGTCCACATCCGCGACAACCTGGAGCTGCCGGCCAGCGGCTATCGCCTGCTGATCCACGGCGTGCCGGTGGCCACTGCCGACATCCACCCCGACCGCGAACTGGCGCTGGACCCGGGCAGTGCGCTGGGCACCCTGGAGGGCATCGCCGGCAAGGACCCGGCCTTCGGCCTGGATGCCACCTGGATCCAGCCGCACCAGCGCGCCCACGCCGAGTCGATGGGCTACACCGTGGTCGACCCGGCCACCGTGGTGGCCACCCACCTCTCGCACCTGATCCGCGAGCACGCACCGGAGCTGCTCGGCCACGAGGAGGTGCAGCAGCTGCTGGCCAACCTGGCCAAGAGCGCGCCCAAGCTGGTGGAAGACCTCACGCCCAAGTCGCTGCCGCTGTCGGCGGTGGTGCGGGTGCTGCAGAACCTGCTCATCGAGCGCATCCCGATCCGCCAGCTGCGCAAGATCGTGGAGTCGCTGGTGGAGAACGCACCGGTCAGCCAGGACCCCTCGGTGCTGACCGCGGCAGTGCGCAATGCGCTGGGCCGTTTCATCGTGCAGGAGATCGCCGGGATGTCGCCGGAGCTGCCGGTGTTCACCCTCAACCCGCAACTGGAACGCGTCTTGCAGGAGTCCACGCAGGGCAACGGCGCCGCGCTGGAACCCGGACTCGCCGAGCGACTGCATCAAAGCCTGGCCGAATGTGTCGGCAAGCAGGAAGCGAAGAACGAGCCGGCGGTCGTGCTGGTACCGGGCCCGGTGCGTGCCGCGCTGGCACGGCTGGTGCGCCACAGCGTCCCCTCGCTGTCGGTGCTGGCCTACAGCGAGGTGCCCGAGGACAAACGCCTGAAGCTGGTCGGCACGATCAGTTGACGCCGGAAGCCCGACGGCAATGCGCCAGAAAACAGACACACCCCCATTCGATATCAACGCAGCAGGACATAAAGGGAAACCCGGACCGTGCAGACCACCGACAACCAGCGCTTCCCTTCCACCACCCCGCCGCCCCAGTCCCGGTACCACAGCATGAAAATCAAACGCTTCGTCGCCTCCGATATGCGCTCGGCCATGAACCTGGTGCGCAAGGAACACGGTCCCGATGCAGTGATCCTGTCCAACCGGCGGATCGAGGAAGGCGTGGAGATCGTGGCGGCGGCCAACTATGACGAAGGTGCCGTGCAGCGCGCCCTGGAAGCGGCCCGCAAGGACGTCGAGCCGGCACCGGCGCCGCGCCCGCGCAATGCCGCCGATGCGGTGATTGCCGCGGTGACCCGGCGCAAGCCGGTCGCTGCCGCCCCCGAACCGGTGGCCGCCACCACCTCGGCCGTGGCCGCCCTGGCCCGCGCCGCCGTCGGCGCGACCGGGCGCACGCTCAATTCGGCCAACGAGATCGTGCCGCCGCGCGGCACCGCCGGCTTTGCCGCCACCCTGGCCCAGGCCGTGGCCCCGGCCCTGCGCACCCCGGCGCTGCCGGAACAGATCTTCGCCCCGTTCAATGTGGAGCAGGCCGCTGCCGCTTCGCCGCGCATGGCCGACGCCGGCCTGGCCCGGGTCGAGACCGCGGTGGTCGCCGCGCCGGCGCCCGCGCCGGCCCCGATCAACCGCGCCCGCTTCATCATCGATCCGCCGATGGACGACGAGCCGCACTTCCAGATGCACGTGCCGGCCGCCCAGGTGGCGATGCCGCCGCAGCCGGTGAGCATCGCCGTGCAGGCCCCGCAACCCGCGCCGGCCATCCCGGCAATCCCCGCCCACGCCCCGGCGCTGGTGGAAGCACCGGTGGCGGTGGCGTTCGCCGCGCCGGCAGCGGCCGTGGTCGAGGCACGCCTCTACACCCCGGCCGAATCGCCCGCCCCGGTGCTGGCCGCCGTCCCGGCCGCGCCTGCGCTGGTGGTCGAGCCGGCGGTGGCCGCCGTGACCGCCGCACCGGCCCCGGCCCCGGCCGAGCCGGCCCAGGCGCAGCCGTTGCCGGCCGCCGAGCTGGTGATGGTGCCGCGCGATGACGAGGAACTGCGCCAGCTGCGCCATGAAGTGGCCGGCATGCGCCAGGTGATCGAGCGCGAGATGCACCGCTTCACCGACGAGCGCCTGCGCGGCTCGCCGGTGCGCGCCGCCGCGCTGGACCTGATGGACGAATATGGCTTCGATGCCGGCATCAGCCGCGACGTGGCCATGCAGATCCCGCTGGATACCGAAGCCCACCGTGGCCGCGGGCTGATGCTGGGCCTGCTCTCGCGCAAGCTGCCGATCGCCCCGGTGGACCCGCTGGAAACGGGCGGCGTCATCGCCCTGGTCGGCCCCACCGGCGCCGGCAAGACCACCACGATCGCCAAGCTGGCCTCGCGCTTTGCCGAGAAGCACGCCGCCCGCGACGTGGCGCTGGTCACCACCGACACCGGCCGCATCGGCGCCCGCGAGCAGCTCTACGGGTTTGGCCGCCAGCTCGGCATCGCCGTGCACGAGGCCAACAGCGGCAGCGACCTCAACCAGCTGCTGGAGCGCCTGCAGGATTACAAGCTGGTGCTGATCGACACCGCCGGGCTGGGCCCGCGTGACCGCGCCCTGGCCGCCCAGCTGCACTGGCTGCGCGCGGCCCAGCAGATCCGCACCCTGCTGGTGCTGCCGGCCAACACCAGCTTCGGCGACATGGACGAGGTGGTCCGCCGCTTCAGCGCCGCCAACCCGCAGGGCGTGGTACTGAGCAAGCTGGATGAGACCGGCCGCTTCGGCACCGCCCTGTCGGTGGCCGTGGACCACCGCCTGCCGATCACCTGGGTCACCGATGGCCAGGACGTTCCCGAAGACCTGCACCGGGCCAGTGCCGCCAATCTCGTCCTTCGCCTTGAAGATTTGCGCCGCGCGGCCGATATGCCCTGCAACCCGGAGTTGAACCATGCCGTCGCGTGAGTACGCCAACCTGACCAAGACCTTCCCGCTGTCGGCCACCCGCCCCCAGCCGCTGGGCCCCGTGCGCACGCTTGCCGTCACCGGCGGCAAGGGCGGCGTGGGCAAGACCAACGTGTCGGCCAACCTGGCCGTGGCGCTCGCCGACATGGGCAAGCGCACGCTGCTGCTGGATGCCGACCTGGGGCTGGCCAACATCGATGTGATCCTGGGCCTGCAGCCCAAGGTGACCCTGGCCGACCTGGTCGCCGGGCGCTGCACGCTGGAGGAAGTGATCCTGGAAGGCCCCGGCGGGGTGCTGGTGGTCCCGGCCGCGTCCGGTCGCCGGCACATGGCCGAACTGCAGCCGGCCGAGCACGTGGGCCTGGTCAACGTGTTCTCCGAACTGGAGCGCGAGCTGGACTTCATGGTGGTGGACACCGCCGCCGGCATCACCGACGGGGTGCTCACCTTCTGCCAGGCCGCCCAGGACACCGTGGTGGTGGTCTGTGACGAGCCGGCCTCGATCACCGACGCCTACGCCCTGATCAAGGTGCTCTCGCGCGAACGCGGGGTGGACCGTATCCAGGTGGTGGCCAACATGGTGCGCGACCCCAACGAGGGCCGGGTGCTTTACGAAAAGCTGAGCCGGGTCTGCGAGAAGTTCCTGGCCGACGTATCGCTCAACTACCTGGGCTGCGTGCCGCAGGATGACTGGCTGCGCCTGTCGGTGCAGCGCCAGCAGCCGGTGGTCAAGGCCTACCCGTCCAGCCCGTCGGCCCAGGCCATCACCGAGATCGCCCGCCGCACCGCCCGCTGGCAGGCCCCGACCGAGCCACGTGGCGGCGTCGAGTTCTTCCTGGAACGCATTCTCAAGCAGCGCGGGGTGGCCGCATGAAAGGCGCCGCACAATACAAAGAGGTCCAACGCACGGCGGCCAACGAGTGCATTGCCCAGCATTCGGACCTGGTCCGTCGCATCGCCCACCACCTGGCCGCGCGCCTGCCGGCCAGCGTGGAAGTGGATGACCTGATCCAGGCCGGCATGATGGGCCTGATCGAGGCCTCGCGCAGCTACGACGCCGACCAGGGCGCCTCGTTCGAAACCTATGCCTCCATCCGCATCCGCGGCTCGATGATCGACGAAATCCGCCGCGGCGACTGGGTGCCCCGTTCGGTGCACCGCCGCGCCCGCGATGCGGCCTCCACCATCCGCCGCCTGGAACAGAGCACCGGCCGCGCCGCCAGCGCCACCGAAGTGGCCGCGGCCATGGACATGCCGCTGCCGGATTACCTGCGCCTGATGGAAGACGCCGCGCGCGGCCAGGTGCTGAGCCTGGAATCGCGCATCGAGGACCAGGGCGAGCTGGACACCGTGGCCCAGGGCGGCCCGACCCCGCAGCAGGTGCTGGAGCGCGGCGAGTTCGGCCGCGAACTGGGCAATGCGATCGGCCTGCTGCCCGAACGCGAGCAGCTGGTGCTGTCGCTGTACTACGAACAGGAATTGAACCTGAAGGAAATCGGCGCCGTGCTCGGCGTCAGCGAGTCACGCGTGTGCCAGATCCATGGCCAGGCCGTGCTGCGCCTGCGCGGCCGATTGAAGATCTTCGAGGCGGCCGACGCCGGCCTCCAGAACACTTGATACCGAGGAAAGTGCTTTGAACAAGAACATGCGTATCCTGATCGTCGACGATTTCTCGACCATGCGTCGTATCGTCAAGAACCTGCTGGGCGATCTGGGCTTCACCAATACGGCCGAAGCCGAGGACGGGCATGCCGCGCTGTCTCTGTTGCAGAGCCAGCCGTTCGATTTCGTGGTCACCGACTGGAACATGCCGGTGATGACCGGCATCGACCTGCTCAAGGCGATCCGCGCCGACGCCAAGCTCAAGACGCTGCCGGTGCTGATGGTGACCGCCGAAGCCAAGCGCGAGCAGATCATCGAAGCGGCCCAGTCCGGCGTCAACGGCTACATCATCAAGCCGTTCACCGCCCAGACCCTGGAAGAAAAGCTCGGCAAGATCTTCGAACGCCTGGCGGCGAGCGCCTGATGGAGACCCTTCGCGACAAGTCCGCGCTGGTGCAGCGCCTGCAGGATGCCCTGGCCGCGCTGGAAGGCGGCGACGAAGCCGGCTGGCGCCGGGAAATCGACGCACTGGCCGCCCTGCGCGCCCAGCCGATGATGGCCGGGCTGAACCGCCTGGCCCGCGAACTGGGCCAGGCCCTGGGCGAGCTGCCCAGCCTGCCCAGCGAAGCCGGCGAGCTGGATGACGCCTGCGCGCGCCTGGACCACGTGGTGGCCATGACTGAACAGGCCACCCACCGCACCCTGGACCTGGCCGAGGAATGCCGGGCGCTGACCGAGCAGCTGCGCGCCAACGGCTTGACGGCCGACCAGGACCAGCAGCTGGACCGCATCCGCCACAACCTCACCGAGATCGCGCTCACCCAGAGCTACCAGGACCTCACCGGGCAGATCATCCGCCGCGTGGTCGGCATCGTGCGCCGCGTGCACGAAGGCTTCGGCGCGCTCGGCCTGCCGCCGCAGGACGATGCCGCGCACAAGCGCGACAACGGCCTGGCCGGCCCGGCCGTGACCGGCCTGGATCGCCACCAGGTGTCCCAGGTGGACGCCGACGACCTGCTTTCGGACTTGGGGCTGTAACACCATGAGCGCTGTTCCAGACGATATTGCCGCCGATTTCATCCTCGAGGCCCAGGAAATCCTGGATCGCCTCGGCGAACAGCTGGTGTCGCTGGAGCAGTCGCCCCAGGACAGCGACCAGCTCAATGCGGTGTTCCGCGGCTTCCACACGCTCAAGGGCGGTGCCGGCTTCCTCGGCATCCAGGCCATGGTCGAGCTGTGCCACGCCGCCGAGGAAACCCTGGGCATGGCGCGCTCCGGCCAGGCCGTGCTGCAGGCCCATCATTTCGATGCGGCCCAGCAGTCGCTGGACTACCTGCAGTCCATGCTCGATTCGGTCTCGGCCGGCACCGAGCCCGGCTACGCCCCGCCGGAGCTGATCGCCCAGTTCGACGTGAACGGCCCGGCCACCCCGGCCCCGGCGGCGGCCACGGCGGCCGCGCCGACGAGTGGCGAGCTGATCACCGATGACGAGTTCGAAGCGCTGCTGGACACGCTGCACGGTGGCGCGGCCCCGACCGCCGTGACGCCCACGAAAAAGGCCGGCGACGGCCTGATCGGCGAAGACGAATTCGAAGCCCTGCTGGACCAGCTGCATGGCGGCGCCGCCCCGGGTGCCAAGGCCGCGCCCGTCGCCCCCGCCGCCGCCCCGCGCGCCCCCGCTGCCCCGGCCCTGCCGGCCAAGCCGGCGGCCAACAAGCCGGTGGCCGAGGCCGAGCACACCGTGCGCGTGGATACCAAGCGCCTGGATGCCATCGTCAATCTCATCGGCGAACTGGTGCTCTCGCGCAACCGGCTCAAGACCCTGCGCGCACGCCTGCACGACGAAGAACTCGACCGCGCCGTCTCCACCCTGGACATCGCCACCGCGCGCCTGCAGTCGGCGGTCATGCGCACGCGCATGCAGCCGGTGGGCAAGGTGTTTTCGCGCTTCCCCAAGGTGGCCCGCGACGTGGCCCGCAACCTGAAGAAGGAAGTGGAGCTGGAGCTGGTCGGCGCGGAAACCGAACTGGACCGCAACCTGGTCGAGGCCCTGGCCGACCCGCTGGTGCACCTGGTGCGCAACGCGATCGACCACGGCATCGAAACCCCGGACCTGCGCGAAGCCCAGGGCAAGCCGCGCAGCGGCCATGTGCGCCTGTCCGCGCAGCAGGAAGGCGACTACGTCAGCATCGAGGTGCAGGATGACGGCGCCGGCATCGACCCCGAGCGGCTGCGCCAGAAGGCGCGCGAGAAGGGCCTGATCGACCCGGAGGCCGCCGCCCGCCTGACCAGCGAAGAATGCCTGCACCTGGTGTTCCTGCCCGGCTTCTCCACCAAGCAGGAAGTCACCGACATCTCCGGCCGTGGCGTGGGCATGGACGTGGTGCAGTCGCGCATCCGCGAACTCAGCGGCCAGATCCAGATCCAGTCCGAGCTGGGCCGCGGCAGCCGTTTCATGATCCGCGTGCCGCTGACCCTGGCCATCCTGCCCACCCTGCTGGTCCAGGCCGGCGAGGATGTCTACGCATTGCCGCTGGCGCGCGTGATGGAAGTGCTGCATGCGCCCAACACCTCGCTGGGCTGGTTCGATGGCCGCGCGGTGCTGGATCGCAAGTCGCACACGCTGCCACTGGTGGACCTGCGCCACTGGCTGGACGTGGAACCGGCCGCCTCCCCGCTGCTCACCATCGTGGTGCTGCAGGCCGGCGAAGCACGCTTCGGGCTGGTCGTGGACCAGGTGCGCGGCCGCGAGGAAGTGGTGATCAAGCCACTGCCCAAGGCCCTGCGCGGCCTGCGCGGCTACGCCGGGGCCACCCTGATCGGCGACGGCCGCATGTCGCTGATCCTGGACGTGGACGGCCTGCGCTGACCTCCGATACGCCGGCCACCGGTCGGCGGCTCCCCAACAACTGTGACCGCCGTCCCACCGGATTCCTTCGGCATCTCAAGTCCCATTCACACAAGCCGATATCGGACCCATGGACAGACTCAGCCTCATTGGACTTTTCCTCGCCCTGGCCTCACTGGTCGGCGGCAGCATTCTCAAGGGGGCCGGGCTGGCGTCGCTGTGGTCGCCGGCGGCATTTGTGATCGTCATCGTCGGCACCATCGCCTCGATCCTGCTGCACACCTCGCCGGCCGTGTTCAAGCACGCCTTCAGGATCGTGCGCTGGGTGATACTGCCGCCCAGCAGCGACCGCCACGCGCTCATCCGGCAGATCGTGGACTGGAGCAACATCGCCCGCCGCCAGGGCCTGCTGGGCCTGGAAGCGCAGGTGGATGCACAGCGCGACCCGTTCCTGCGCAAGGGCCTGCAGCTGCTGGTGGACGGCGTGGAGCCGGAGACCATCCGGCACATGATGGAGATCGAACTGAGCAGCCAGGAGCACCAGGACCTGGCCGCCTCCAAGGTGTTCGAAGGCATGGGCATCTATGCGCCCACGCTGGGCATCATCGGCGCGGTGCTGGGCCTGATCGCGGTGATGAAGAACCTGGCCGACCCCAGCAAGCTCGGCCACGGCATCGCCGCCGCGTTCACCGCCACCATCTACGGCATCGCCTCGGCCAACCTGCTGTTCCTGCCGGTTTCGGCCAAGCTCAAGAGCGTGATCCAGCACAACACCCGCGACCGCGAAATGATCATCGAAGGCCTGATCTCGATCGCGCAGGGCGAAAACCCGCGCAACATCGAAACCAACCTCACCGGGTTCCTGCACTGACATGGCCCGTCGCAAGCACCACGAAGAGCATGCCAACCATGAGGCCTGGGCGATCCCCTATGCCGACCTCATGACGCTGCTGCTGGCCTTCTTCGTGGTGATGTACGCCATTTCCTCGCTCAACGAGGGCAAGTACCGGGTCATGGCCGATGCGCTGACCACCGCCTTCGGTGGCGCCCCGCGCACCATCAACCCGGTCCAGGTGGGCAACCAGCAGGTGCAGGGCGGCGGCTGGGACAGCCCGTCGGTGATCAAGGCCGGCAACCGCGTCGGCCCGTCCGCGCCGTCGCCGTCCAACGACCCCACGCTGTTGCCGGCGATGGCCTCGCAGATGCGCATGCCGGTCTCCATCCGCAACCAGCAGCAGCTGCAGCGCGCCGAGCGCCAGCTGGGCACCATCGCCGACAAGCTCACCGCCACGCTGGCGCCGCTGATCGAGCGCGGCCTGATCAGCGTGCGCCGCACCGAGCTGTGGATCGAAGTGGAGATCAACAGCGACATCCTGTTCCCCACCGGTTCGGCCTCGCTGGACGTGCATGCACGCGACACGCTGTCCAGGCTGGCCCAGGTGCTGCGCGACAGCCCCAACGGGGTGCGCGTGGAAGGCCACACCGACAACATCCCGATCGCCACCTCGCTGTTCCCCTCCAACTGGGAACTCTCGGCCGGGCGCGCGGCCAGCGTGGTGCACTTGTTCGCCGACCAGGGCGTGCAGCCTTCGCGGCTGGCGATGGTCGGCTACGGGCAGTTCCGCCCGCGCGAAGACAACGCCAGCGCCGCCGGGCGCAACCGCAACCGGCGGGTGATGGTCATCATCCTGGCCGACACCGCCCAGGGCGTGGACCCGATCAGCCCGCAGCTCACCGCCGACACCGACACGCCGCCGCGCGCCGCGCCGGCCGCCCGCACCCGCGCCCCCGGCGCCCAGGGGCCGGTCGCCCCGGTCCCGGCCGGGCGCCGCGTGGGCGCCGCCGTAGCGCCGGCCGGGAC
>NZ_JAVWXA010000086.1:0-5436 GCF_036662295.1 Stenotrophomonas sp. | reverse complement strand
CCGGGGGGTGTTGGGAAAACACCCGGCCCCACCCCGCCCGGGGGGGCCCCCCGAGCCCCCCCCCCCCCCCCCCCGACCCCCCCCCGCCGCCGCGCGCCGCGCCCGACGCCCCCACCCTTTCCCCCCTCGCCCCGGTGCAGTTGCCACCGGTGCCGGCCGGCAGCCGCGTTGGCGCCGCCGTTCCCCCTGCAGTGAAGGAGTGAACCGAATGCGCATCTGGGCAATCGCCAATCAGAAGGGCGGCGTTGGCAAGACCACCACCACCCTGGCCCTGGGTCGTGGCCTGGCCACGCTCGGCCACCGCGTGCTGCTGATCGACCTCGATCCGCATTCGTCGCTGACCCGCGCCTTCGGCGTGCCGCTGGACCCGCCGCCGCCGGGCGTGCTGGAGCTGTTCGGCGCCCCGCCGGCCGAACTGGCCACGCTCGGCCATCCCAGCGCCATTCCCGGGCTGGATTACGTGTGCGCGCAGGCCGCCCTGGCCACGCTGGAGCGCCGCAGCGCCAACCAGCCCGGCCTGGGCCTGGCCCTGCAGAACGCATTGGCGCGCCATCACGGCCAGCACGACTACATCCTGCTGGACTGCGCGCCCACCCTGGGCCTGTTGATGATCAACGCACTGGCCGCGGCCGACCGCCTGATCATCCCCACCCAGGCCGAACCGCTGGCCCTGCACGGCCTCGATGGCATGGTCCGCACCGGCGAGATGGTGGAGCGCTCGCGCCGCCGCACGCTGCCGATGTCGATCCTGCCGACCCTGTTCGACCGCCGCACCCGCGCCGGCAACGAAACGGTCAAGCTGATGCAGGACAAGCACGCCCATCGCGTCTGGGAAGACGCGATCCCGGTGGACACCCGCATCTGCAATGCCGCCAGCCTGACCGTGCCGCCGCAATCGGAGGATTACCCCGGCCGTGGCCTGGCCGCCTACCGCCGCGCGCTGGACTGGATCCTGGCCGACGACGCGTTGCAGATGGAGCGCGCGGCATGAGCACCGCCGGCGTGCTGGACGACTATCTGGAGCAGTTGCTAGGCGATGCCGTGCCGCTGGCGCCGGCAGCGGCGGCAGACACCGTGGCACCGGCTGCGCTGGAAGTGGCCGCGCAGGATGCCGCCGACGCCGGGCCGGTGGCCGCGGCGATCCGCGCCGAGTTCGCCCGCGTGGCGGACCCGGACCGCGACGACGGCCAGACCGCTGCCGTGACGGCAACGCCGGTCGCCGCGCCTGGCTTCGACAGCCCCACCGCCCCTGGCGCACCGGCCAACCTGGCGTTGCTGGACGAGTTGATGAATGACCCGGCGCTTGGTCCGTCCGTGGCTGTGGCTGCGGCCGTACATGACACGCCCACCTCGCCCGGCGCACCGGCCAACCTGGCGTTGCTGGACGAGCTGATGAACGACCCGGCGCTTGGCCCGCCCGTGGTGGCAGCCGTGCATGACACGCCCACCTCGCCCGGCGCACCGGCCAACCTGGCGTTGCTGGACGAGCTGATGAACGACCCGGCGCTTGGCCCGCCCGTGGTTGCGGCCGTACATGACACGCCCACCTCGCCCGGGGCGCCGGCCAACCTGGCATTGCTGGACGAGCTGATGAACGACCCGGCGCTCGGCCCGCCCATGGCGGCATCCGGCGATCGCCCCAGCTGGGATGACCTGCCCGACGAGGTACTGCACGACAGCGCACCGGCGCCGGCGGCCGCAGCGATCATCGCCCCCGCGCCGGCACCGCTGCCGCGGCCCGCCCCTGCCCCCCTCCCTGCCGCCCGCGCCATGCCGACACCCCCGCCCTCCCTGCCGCCGCGCACTGCCGCGCCGGCGCCCGCCCACACCCGCCCGGGCAGTTGGCAGGAGCTGCAGGCACAAGCCCGCAACCCGGCCTCCAGCCCGCGCGAGAGCGGCCGCGCCAACGAGCGCACCTCGCGTTGGCTGCGCCTGCGTTGCGGTGCGCAGGCCTATGCGCTGGAGCTGCTCAAGGTGCAGGAAGTGGTATTGCCGGTGCCGCTGCTGCCGCTGCGCGGCACCGCCTCGGCCATGCTGGGCATCATGAACCTGCGCGGCCAGGTGGTGCCGGTGATGGACCTGGGCATCCACCTCGGCGCCGGGCCGGCCCAGGACGACGCCAGCACCCGCATCGTGGTGCTGGAGGAAGACGGCGAGACCATGGGCCTGCGCGTATCGGCCGTGGAAGACGTGGCCAACCTCACCGACTCCCAGATCGAGCCGCCGGACACCGCGCGCATCTGCCAGATTTCCAACGACCTGTTCCGCGGCGTGGCCCGCATCAGCGCGCAGCCGATGATCCTGCTGGATGCCACGCAGCTTTTGAACTGAGGGGTAGAGCCGCGCCGTGCGTGGCTGCCCTCCGGTCAGGGGCCAGGACCGCCGGCAACGGCGCGTCACGCGTTTGGTCCGGCCTTGCCGCAGCCACCCATGGGGTGGCTCTACCCCGGATCGACCGGTGACGATCGCCGGGCCGGCCCTAAAGCTTTGTGGATTTACGCCGTTATAGACCTCGGAACCGTTTGTCCGGAGCAACGATGAGCACTGTGGCCTTGGGTGGTGATCTCGGAATCGAGACCAGCACCGAGCTGAAAACCCGCTTGGCCCCCTTGGTGGACCAGGCCGGCGACCTCACGCTGGATGCCAGCGAAGTGAGCCGTATCCATACCGCAGCAATGCAGGTCCTGTGCGCATTCGTCGACGCCCGCCGCCAGGCAGGCCACCCGACCGGATTCGACGGTTGCACTGCAACCTTCCGTGATGCCGCGCGCCTGCTCGGCCTCACCCAGGCCCTGGGCCTGGACGCAACCCATGACAACCTGAAATCTGTGGAGAACGCTGCATGAGCGCACGTATCTTGGTGGTGGACGATTCGGCGTCGATGCGCCAGATGGTCTCTTTCGCCCTCACCTCGGCCGGCTTTTCCGTCGAAGAAGCCGAGGACGGCGCCGTCGCGCTTGGCCGTGCCAAGGGCCAGCGCTTCAACGCGGTGGTGACCGACGTCAACATGCCCAACATGGACGGCATTTCGCTGATCCGCGAGCTGCGCCAGCTGCCGGACTACAAGTTCACCCCGATGCTGATGCTCACCACCGAATCGGCGGCGGACAAGAAGTCCGAAGGCAAGGCCGCCGGCGCCACCGGCTGGCTGGTCAAGCCGTTCAACCCCGAACAGCTTGTGGCCACCGTCCAGAAAGTCCTGGGCTGATCCACCCCGCTTCCCGCCTCCCCCCCTCCCTCCCTTCGCAACCGGACCCCACGCACCATGAGCATGGATCTGCAACGTTTCCACGCCACGTTCTTTGAAGAAAGCCGCGAGGGGCTGGATGCGATGGAGGCTGGCCTGCTGGCGCTCGAATCGGGCCAGCAGGATCCGGAAATCATCAACTCGGTGTTCCGCGCCGCGCACTCGATCAAGGGCGGCGCCGGCACCTTCGGCTTCGACGCCATCGCCGCGCTCACCCACGTGCTGGAAACGCTGCTGGACGAACTGCGCGCCGGCAAGCGGGCGCTGGAAGCCACCGCCGTGGATGCCATGCTGTCCTCGGTGGACGTGCTGCGCGCGCTGCTGCGCGAGGCCGAACACGGCCAGCCGGCCGATCCGCAGGCCGTCGCGGCGATCAAGGCGCGCCTGGAAGCGGTGCTGTCCGGCCAGGCCGCCGCCAGCGCCCCGGTCGCCGCCGCCAAGGTCGATGACACGCCCGAGGCATGGCAGATCGGCTTTGCGCCCTCGCCTTCGCTGTTCATGAGCGGCAACGACCCGCTGCGCATCATCCGCGAGCTGGAACACCTCGGCTCGCTGCAGGTCGCCGCGCGCCTGGAGCGCCTGCCCGGCTTCGACCAGCTCGACCCGCTCGAAGCGCACCTGGCCTGGGACCTGGGCCTGGTCGGCAAGGTGCCGCGCAGCAAGATCGAAGACACGTTCGCCTGGGTGGTGGACGACTGCGAGCTGGACATCCGTCCGGCCGCGCCGCCGAGCCTGGCAACCCAGGCGCCGGCCGGCACTACGCACGTTGCGCCCGGTGCAGCTGCGGCGGCGGCATCCGCCCCAGCCGCACCGGCGCAGGCGGCCGCCGCGCACGAAGCGGAAACCTCCATCCGCGTGGCGGTGGAAAAGGTCGATGCGCTGATCAACCTGGTCGGCGAACTGGTCATCACCCAGGCCATGCTCAAGCAGGTCTCCCACGCGCTGGATCCGGTGCATGCCGAGCAGCTGTTTGCCGGCCTGGACCTGCTCGAACGCAACACCCGCGACCTGCAGGAAGCGGTGATCGGCGTGCGCATGCTGCCGGTAGACGCGGTGTTCCGCCGCTTCCCGCGCCTGGTCCGCGACCTGTCCTCGCGCCTGGGCAAGCAGGTTCGCCTGCGCACCATCGGCGAAGGCACCGAGCTGGACAAGGGCCTGATCGAGAAGATCGCCGACCCGCTGGTCCACCTGGTCCGCAACTCGATCGATCACGGCCTGGAAATGCCCGACGTCCGCCGCGACGCCGGCAAGGACGAGACCGGCACGATCACCCTGGCGGCCTCGCACCAGGGCGGCCACATCGTGATCGAAGTCAGCGACGACGGCCGTGGCCTGAACCGCGACAAGATCCTGTCCAAGGCGTTCGAGCGTGGCTTGAGCGTGCCCGACAACCCCACCGATTCCCAGGTCTGGGACCTCATCTTCCAGCCGGGCTTCTCCACCGCCGATGCCGTCACCGACCTGTCCGGGCGTGGCGTGGGCATGGACGTGGTCCGCCGCAACATCCAGGCCCTGGGCGGTGAAGTGCACCTGGAGAGCAAGGCCGGCAATGGCACGCGCGTGCTGATCCGGTTGCCGCTCACCCTGGCCATCCTCGACGGCATGACCGTGGCGGTGGCCGGCGAAACGGTGATCCTGCCGCTGGCCTACGTGCTCGAAGCGCTGCAGCCGCAGCCTGAAGACGTGCGCACCATGGCCGGCGAAGGCCGCGTCCTGCGCGTGCGCGGCGAATACCTGCCGATCCTCTCGCTCAGCGAGTACTACGGCTTCGGCGGCCGCACCAAGGACGATTCGCTGGTGGTGGTGGTCGAAGGCGATGGCCAGAAGATCGCCCTGGAAGTGGACGAACTGGTCGGCCAGCAGCAGGTGGTGGTCAAGAACATCGAGAACAACTACCGCCGCATCAGTGGCGTCTCCGGCGCCACCATCCTCGGCGATGGCCGCGTTTCGCTGATCGTGGACATCGGCGGCCTGGTGCGCTCGCTGCGGATGCCGCAGGCGGCGTAAATCTCCGCATACGCGAAGATTTCCCCAGGGTTTGCTGCGCAAACCCCGGGCCCCGCCGTACCAGCACCCAACACCCCCCGCCTGTCGGCGCGGCCCCGCTACTAGGGGGGGCGCGTCGTCGGTGGGGCCGCGCGGGAGTGGCGGGCCGGGGGCGGGGGCGCCGGTCATGCGGGTGGGGCGCT
>NZ_JAVWXA010000085.1:0-17257 GCF_036662295.1 Stenotrophomonas sp. | reverse complement strand
GCCCATGGCGCCTCGGCGGCATGCGGGTCCAGCCAATGCCAGGCCCAGACCGGGTATTCCATCGCACGCACGTCGCAACCGCGGGCGGCCGCCCTGGCGGCGCGGCCGGTGGCTTCATGGTCGGGGTGGGCATCGCCAACCCAGGGGGCCAGCAGGAGGTCGCCGGGCCGCAACTGGGTGGCCAGGTGGGCGGCCAACTCGGCTTCATGGCGGGCCACGCTGCCGTCGGGCAGGCCGAGCGGCGTCACATGGGTGGCATCCAGGCCCAGGGTACGCATGGCGTTGGCCAGCTCGTGGCGGCGCGCGGCGCGCAACCGGGCCGCCGGCCACAACGGTTGGTCGGGATAACAGGCTTCGCCGTCGGTCACCGAGACCACGTGCACCGCGATGTCGCTGGCGGCGGCGGCCTGCATCAGCCCACCACAGCCCAGCACCTCGTCATCGGGGTGCGGCGACACCACCACCAGGCGGCGGACGCCGTGCAGGAGCACGCGGGTCTCGGTGGCAGGCAGTTCGGCCAGCCAGCGGCTGCGCTCCCAGTCCGCCTGGAGGCTGCCCTGCCCTTCGATGCGCGGCGCTACAGCGTCCATGGCCCCTCCTCGCCCTGGATGGCGCGCCCCAGCTCGGCCCAGTCTCGGTCGGCGTGGCTTTGCCGGATGAACACGGTAAGGTCGCTCCAGCGGGTGGCGTGCGCGCGGTCCAGGCACATCGGCGCCGGGCCGAGCGCGCGGCCGACGGCATCCAGCACCTGGGTGCAGGCGCGTTCCACCACGCTGCGCACCCGCAGCACATCGGCGCGGTGCGGCTGCGAGGGCATGGCGTCGATCCACGCGGCCAGCTCACGCATCAGGGCAGCCGCCGCCTGCAGTGCCATGTCCACCTGGCCCAGCAGCGCCGCCGTCTGCGCATCGCCGGCAACGCGTGGCGAGCGCTGCAAGGGGGCGGCCAGGGCCACCGCCGCGCCATACCAGCACGCCGCGATGCCGGCGCCGCCGTGCCAGAAGCCGGGCCGCGCCAGGTAGGCACCCGCCTTGCCCACCGGCTCGGCGGGCACGTCGGTGAACGCCACGCTGCCGCTGGGAATGCCGCCCATGCCGGTGGCGTGCCATGTATGCGGGCGCAGCCGGATCCCCGGCGCATCGGCGCGGATGCGCAGCAACTGCCCGCCGTCATCGCTGGCGGCGGTCACCAGTGCCACGTCCACCAAGCCGGCACCGGAGCACCAGGGCTTGGTGCCACTCAGCGTGCCGCTGGCCGCATCAAAACGCAGGGTGGCCTGCGGGCCTTCGGCGGCCCACACCGCGGCCAGCGTATCGGCGTCCAGCGGCGCGGCGTGCAGATCCTCGAGAATGGCCTGGGCGTCGTAGTGCGCTTCCATCACTTTCGCCACGCACAGGTCCTGCGCCGCAATGGCGGCCAGGGCACGCCAGCGTTCCAAGGTGTGGCCGCGCCCGGGCAGCGGCAAAACCGGCTGCCGCGCCAGCACCTCGCGCGCGTCGGCTTCCAGCGCGGGGGCGGCATGATCCGAGAGGCGATCCATCAGGGGGTGAGGATGACCTTGCGGCAATCCTCCTCCTTGCGGTCGAAGATCTCGTAGCCGCGAACCGCGTCTTCGAGCGACAGCCGGTGGGTGATGATGACCCCGGGATCGAGCGCGCCTTCCCCGATGTAATCCAGCAACTCGGGCATCAGGCCCTGCACGTGGGTCTGCCCCATCTTGAAGGTGAGCCCCTTGTCGAAGGCATCGCCCAGCAGGAAGCCATGCAGGTAGCCGGCATACACCCCGGGGATGCTGACCGTGCCGCAGCGCCGCGTGGCGGCGATGCATTGGCGGATCGCCACACCGCTGCTGCCCTCCACCTTCAGGCTGGTCAGTGCCGATTCCAGCGCGCTGCCTTCCGCCTCGAAGCCCACCGCTTCGATGGAGGCATCCACGCCGCGCCCGTTGGTCTGGGTGATGATGTACTGCGCCGGATCCTCGATCTGGCTGAAGTCCACCGGCGTGACACCATAGGTCTGCGCCGCGAAGGCCAGGCGGTAGGCGAGATGGTCGACCATGAAGATGGTCTCGGCGCCCAGCAGGCGGCAGCACGCCGCCGCCATCAGGCCGACCGGCCCCGCGCCGAAGATGGCAACGGTCGATCCGGGTTTGATGCCGGCGTTGAGTGCGGCCTGGTAGCCGGTGGGCAGGATGTCCGAGAGGAACAGCACCTGCTCATCGGGCAATGCATCGGGTACGCGCAGTGGGCCGACATTGGCCTTGGGCACGCGCACATACTCCGCCTGGCCACCGGACACGCCGCCGTACAGGTGGCTGTAGCCGAACAATGCCGCCGGCGGACGGATGCCCTTCTGGTTGAGCGCCGCGCCCTTGCCGGTGTTGGTGGTCTCGCAGGCGGCGTGCTCGGCGAGCTTGCAGTGGAAACACTCGCCGCAGGCAATCACGAACGGCACCACCACACGGTCACCGGGCCGCAGCGTGGTCACGCCGCTGCCCACCGCCTCCACCACGCCCATGAACTCGTGGCCCAGTACGTCGCCGCTGTGCAGGTCGGGGATCTTGCCGCGATAGAGGTGCAGGTCCGAGCCGCAGATGGCGGTGGCGGTGACGCGCAGGATGAGGTCATCGGGGGCGGCCAGCGTGGGGTCGGGCACGGTGTCCACCCGGACGTCCTTGCTGCCGTGGTAGGTCAATGCGCGCATGGGGCGTCCTCCGGAGGGTAGGCCTTACAGATACCCGCCGTGGCGTCCGCTGGCAGTGACCGCCATGTGCGCAGGATGTGCAGCCCGTCCAGACGCGGCGCTCATCACCGCAGGCACACCATGGCGGTTACCCCAGCACGAGGCGTGATGCCATGACCAAGCTCCCTCTCAACCCCCGTGCGGACGTCGCCGACCAGGACAAGGCGCACACGCCCGACAAGCTGCGCAACGACGACGCCCGGTGGAAGGACAAGGACATGCCCGAGGCTGAGCACACCGCCACGCCGGAGGACTACGGACGGCCGCAAAAGCCCTGAAATGGAGCGCCCGTTTGATCGTGGCAGCGTGTGCCGGCGCGCACGCTGCCCGATATTCCTCCGTCGCCCTCAGATCCCCAGGAACTTGAACGGCGTGGCCGGCTTGAACTGCCCGCTCACTTCACCGTCAAACGTGTTCCGCTGGTCCTTGCCCAGGTCGAGGTTGAGCACCTTGCCGGTGCCGGCATCGAAATCGAGCCGCTTGAGGTCCACCCAGAAGGTATTGGGGGTGAGCGCGGATTCGAAGAAGTACAGCAGGCGCCCCTGGTCGGCCACGGTGCGCCAGCGGGTGGACGAGATGTTGGGCTCGTTCTCGGTCACGATACCGAACGGCACCGAGGCGTTGCGGATCACGCTGAACACGCTGGCCACGGCCAGGTTGGGGTCCTCGTGCTTGGGGATGGCGTTGATGTAGAACGAGGCCCGCGCGAAACGATCGGCCGAGCGGTTGGTGCCCGGCAGCATGACGGTGCCGCCGATCTGCTTCCAATAGGCGTTCAACGCCAGCTGCTCATCGAAGGTGGGCGAGTTGGTCATCACCTGGTACTGGCGGCCGTGGTGGATCACCAGCTTGCCCTTGACGTACTCCACGATGGCGCTGTCGCCGCTGGCATCGGACATGGACAGGTGCAGCGTGGCCAGGCGCTTCTGCCCGGGCACGTTGTCGGTGACCACGATGAAGGGTTCCTTGGCCAGCGCCGTCACCGCTTCCTCCACGGTGGCGTAGTTGTCCAGCACGTACTGCGCCCATGCCGCCAGCGACAGCGCCGGCTTGTCCTTGCGGTAGGTGGGGTACTGGGTTTCCACCAGCCACAGCAGCTGCGCGGTAAGGCCCTTTTCGTTCATGCCATCGGTGCTGGAGATGTCATACCCCGAGGCGATCACGCTGCCGTAGCGCGACGTCCAGTGCACGGTGTTCGGGCCGCCCTCCCCGCTGCGCTGCATCCCCCGCGGGAACACCCACAGGTTGGTGGCGATGTCATCGCTCCAGTCCATCGAACGCGCGGTGATGACTTCCCCCTTGTCGCCCAGATACACGGCGCGGGTACAGGCGATCGCCGTGGGCGCCACCGCCCCACTCACTGCCAACGCGGCCAGCGCCGCCATGCATCCCCAACCGAGCTTGTTCATCTGTGACTCCAAAGGGTGGTCATTTCAGGGCTGATGGGTCGATGCATCAGCAGGCTTCCTGCGCGGCCATTTGATCCACGCCTCGCAGACAAACGACAGGGTGAGCACGGCGGTGGACAGCGCCGCCAGCACCTGGAACCACTGGTTGTCCAACACCCGGTCCACCAGGTCGTTCTCGGACAGCTGCACGCGCAGCATGCGTATTTCATACGCCACGGCATCGGTCGGCCGCTTGCTGTGATCGGCCTCCAGGCGCGCCTGCACCTGCGCCACGCGTGCCCTCGCCTCCTGTGCGCCGCGGTATTCGGACACACCGACCACGATGCTGGTCACCAGCGCCAGCAGCAGGCCGAGGGCGCGCAGCAGCGGGGGGAGATGGTCGCGCGGGCTCAGAACTGGTACTCCACGCCAAGGCCCGGGCCGCGCATGGCGGTATCGAAGGCAAAGCCGCCGCGTGTCTTGAAATCAGTGGACATCCAGCGGTAGCCCAGCAGCACCGCCCAGCGCGCATCGATCCGGTAGCCGGTCAGCAGCATCACGTCGGTGGAGAGGTTGGACTCGCCGGCACCGGCCAGCGCCCAACCGCCGACGAAGGTGCCGTTGGCGAACGCGTGGCGGCCCTTTAGGCCGATCTGCAGGTCGGCCCAGGTGCGGCGCTGCTCGCCGTTGTAGCGCTGCGGAATCGGCGGTGGCACCGGCACGGGGATGGCGTAGGCCATCCGCACGCGCGCCTGCCAGACCCGCACGCCGGCGATGAGGTCCAGGTTGCCGGTGTCGCTCTCGCGTAGGCCGTAACGGAAGGCCAGCAGGCCACTGGCCACGCGGGTCTTGAGCAGCACCGGCAGGCGCGCGCCGGCAATCGGCGCCTCCAGGGTCGTGGCCAGCTTGGTGAACTGGCCGTCGGCCACCACGCCGTAACGCCCCTTGCGCGCTTCCAGCAGCCCCATCGCGCCCACGTCCAGCTCATCCAGCGCGTCGCTGAAACGTTTGGAGGAATGCAGCTCGAACGGCAGCCACTCGTGGCCGAAGGTGCCATCGGTGGCCGTGCCCCATACGTACGGCGTCAGGCGGAAGCTCCAGCGATCCTCGTCGCCGTGATCGTCAGCGACGGCCTGTGCCTGCGCATGCGCCGCAGCGCCCATGCCAGCCAGTGCAAGCAACCCGACGCCAAGAAAGCGTGCCATCAAGAAGCTCTCCCCCGGAGAAGACTGCAGGACGCAACAGCAATACAACCAGAATGAGGAGATCCGGCGTGAAAGCAGCGTCAACAGCGGCTCACCCCGCCGGACGGGCGCCGGCCCAGTGCGATGATGGCGCGCTCACAGGGCGCGTGCCCTCTGTGGCGCGCGGCTACACGACGAGGGAAAACCGGGCCTTCGCGGGCGGTCGCCAGATCCACGTCTGACCGCTGCGCCCAAACAACAACGGCAGGCCGTTGTACCGGCCTGCCGTCGCTACATCGCAATGCTGCCTGCGATCAGAAGCGGAATTCGCCACCCACGCTGACGGTGTCCACGTCCACGTCCACACCGCTGAAATCGGCGCGGCGACGGTCGTAGTTCAGGCTCAGGCCCCAGCGACGGTTGAAGTCGTAGCCCACGTTGACGCCGTAATACGGCTTGGTCGAGCTCTCGTCATCGACCACGTCGAAGGTGTCTTCGCGCACCTGCGCGGTCATGCGCGCGATGCCGGCGCGCGCGCCGATGAAGAAGCCGGTGTTGTCGGCGCCGAAGTTCTTCTTTACCACCACGCCAGCGCCGATGGACACCAGGTCCAGTTCCTCGTCGTAGCCGAGGTCCTTGTTGTACAGCGAACCGACGTGGCCTTCGACGCCGATGTTCGGGGTGAACCAGTAGCCACCGCCGACCACGCCGGAGGTGTCCGATTCGCTGCCACGGAAACCGTCATAGCGCACTTCGGTATCGCTGCTGCCGAGTTCGGCGCGCAGGAAGGCCTGGCCGGCCATGGCATCGGCGGACAGGGTGGCCAGCGCAAGCGCGGCGGCGAGGGTCAGGGACGTCTTCATTCAGATCCTTCCAAAAAGTAGGTTGCCCCTCTGGGCGGCGCTACTCTGCGACCTATTCATGTTTGTGTCAATTTCGTTAAACCGGCCCTTGCCGCGGTGCGCGAGGCAAACCGATCACTGCCACGCCGCCCGCGATCATCGTTTCCCCCGCATTGCCGCACATCGCCGCATCCGCACCGCATTGCGCGTCGTTTCCGCCGATTCCTGCAGGGCGTCCGGTTCCTAGCATCACCGTGAAGCGCGGCCACCCAGGTCGCGCGCCCACGCAGGGGTGCAGTCATGCCGGTCATCTACCAGAACACAGCGCTCGGCTGGGACGTCCTTCCCGCGCCGCACGACAACCAGCCGGTGCCCGGCCTGGTCATCGGCAAGGGCGGTGAGTCCATCGCCGACAACACCTACGGCATCGAGATCGAGTTCTGCACCCACGACAGCGTGGTGTTCCAGTTCACGCACGTGGAGGCGGCCAGTTTCCACTTTGACGCCGGTGCGCCGTGGAAGCTGGAATCCGATTCGGACAACATCTTCGAACTGGTCAGCCCGCCCCTGACCTTCGACACCATCGGCCACGCCTACGACTTCAAGGCGCTGCTGGTGGCCGCCCTGCTCAAGTCCATCCGCGAGGCGATGACCGCCGGCATCAACGCCATCCCCTTCGCGCAGTGGGCCGATGGTTTCGGCCTTGTCCTGCTGGGCCTGATCCGCAGCCAGATCCAGGCCGGCCTGCTGCACATGCCCTTGCCCACGACGGGGCAGATGCACTGGAGCACCTGGCAGGCGGTGGGCAATGAGCTGGTGGTGGCCAACGTGGACGATGGCATCAACATTCCCGCCGCCCGTCTCCTGCACCTGCAGCACCAGGACGACTGGGAGGCGTACACGCAGCGCATCATCCTGGCCAGATGCAGCAAGTTCTGGTCGGAGGGGTACGCCTCGCAGATGAACCTGCCGATGAGCTTGAACGGCTACTTCCTGTACATGCTGCGCAAGACGCACGACCGGGTGTACAGCGCCAGGATCGTCGCGCGCGAAAAGCTGGTCGATGCGCGCGACAACCGCAAGCTCAATGCCTGGTACTGGCGCCATGTGGTGCTGCGCGCATGGTGCGCCTACCTGATCACGATGGGCGCAAATCCCGGCGCCGACCACCTGCTGCAGGGCGGCGACCTGGCCAAATCCGCGCTGCTCTATCTGGTGGCCGGCAAGGTCCTGACCGGCGCGATGGCCGAGCTGGGTGAAGCACCGCAGATGGCGATGCAGGTGGCGGCCTGGAACGCCAGCTCCACCAGTGCCATCGAGGCCGACGACCCCAAGGTGGCCAACAAGGCCTGGGCGCCCTACCACAGCGCGCTCAAGGACCTGACCGGGCTGTGGCTGAAAGCCTCGTTGCTGGACGTGATGCGCACCCAGGATGCCGCCACGTATCGCTGGGCCGTGGAACACCTGCCGGCGGCCCTGATGCGGACGGACGTGTGGGAGTTCGCCCTGATGCAATGGGACATCCTCGACCAGCTGGCATCGTTGCGCAGCAAGCTGGACTGGGACGACCTGGATGACTTCAGCGACCGCGCCTTCCGCGCCGTGCTCTGCAGCAAGGCCCAGGAAGTGGCCGTCAGCCTGGCCCATGCGCTGCGCCAGATGAACCCGGCGGTGCAGGGGCTGCCGGACCTGCCCGCTCCCGACCAGCGCCCGTTCCTGCAGCGCGCCGGGGTGCCGATGTGGGAAGCACGCTACGACACGCTCTACCCGCCGATCCTCGTGCCCGGCCAGCCGGCCCGCTATCTGGTCGAGCATCGCAACAACTGATGCCGATCCCCTCGCCCGCCCTCCAGGGCCCTGGTTTGCCTGGGCCATGGAGGGCGTTTTCGTTGTTCCGTTCAATGGAGGTGTGTGATGACACAGGTATACGTGACGATCCGTTCCGGCGATCAGTTCCTGATCGCCCGCAAGCAGGTGACCAATGCATGGTGGAGCAGCACGGCTGCGGCGGTGCTGCTGACCGAGGCCGCGTCAAAACTGGTCACGCTGATCAACGTGGCGCCGGGCACGGCGGTCAGCGGCCCCGACCTGGCCACCTGTACCGGCCTGCTGAAGAGCGCGGCGGTGGCGGCCGTATCGGCATGGAGCAACCGCCGCACCACCCCGGCAGAGGTGACGGCACGCACGGCGGTCCAGCGTGCCAGCACCGAAGTCACCAGTGCGGTGGAGTTCGGGTTGGCCGCGCTGCAGGGGGCGTTGCCCGCGGTGCTCAGCGCGATCGACGCGGTCGCGGCGGTCGGCGTTGCGCGCCCGTCCCTCGCCCCGCCCACGGCGCCGTGGGTGCCGGTGGCCACGCCGCCGGTGACCGCCTGGCCGGACACCACGCTGCAGGCCCGCGTCGATGCGGCGATGGTTGCCGTCCAGACCTGGGCAACCGCTCAGGCAGCGGTGGTGGTGAACCAGGCATGGCAATGGGCGCTGCCGGGCGGCGGCAAATCCGATACCGAAACCGCCGACGCCGCCGCGCGCCGGGAATTCATGGAAGAAACCGGCTTCGTGCTCGATGCGGGCTTCGTGCGCAGTTTCAGCCAGGAATTCAGCCAGGCGCCCAACCGGGTCGACTTCATCCTGTTCTGCTTCGAGGTGCCCGCCGACGTCACCCTGGCCGACATGGCAGCGGTGATCAACCAGAACCTGGCCGCGCGCAGCACCTGGCTCGGCCGCCCGGTCGGCTCCGGCGTGGTGGACTGGGAATTGAACAGCGTATCCCTCCTGGCCAAGGACCAGCTCACCACCCAGCTGGGCATGGCCCAGCCGGTCACCCTGCCCGGGACGCCGCGTCCGGAAAGCCAATCCATCGACTGGTACCTGCGCATGGCCCAGTACATCCAGACCCAGCCCTGAGCGCGGCGGATACGGCGAAACAGACGAATCGCCTTCACGCCAATCCCGCCGCATTCTCCGTCGATTCCGCCGATCCGCCACACCGCCCCGCGCCTATTCTGGATCCACGGTGACAGGGCAGCAGTTCCCCGCGGTGCACCGTGACATTGGATCCAGGCACTTCCACCTTTCCACAGGAGCAGGACATGGCATTTCCAACCGCGGTAAACGACCAGATCACCGATTCGGTCACCCAGGTCAACACCAAGGTGCTCGGTGACGCGCCGGCCATCGCCGTGGGCAACCTCTACCAGGCCACGGCGCAGGCCCTGGCCAACGCCGCCCACAACGCCACCAACGCCCAGCAGCAGTCCTATGTGACCGCGCAGTCGGCCACCACCATGGGCGTGGCCACCCTGTACTCGATCGATACGGCCACCACGGCCGTGGCCACCAAGGAAGTCTTCAGCTCCCGCGTGCGCGGGCTGGGTTCCTGATCCGCATCGTCCGCATCGTCCGCTGTTGACCCCTCGCCACCCTCAAGGAGCACCACATGGCATTCCCGACGTCCGTCAACGACCAGATCACCGATTCGGTCACCCAGGCCAACACCAAGGTGCTGGGCGATGCGCCGGCCATCGCAATGGGCAACCTGTACCAGGCCACCGCGCAGGCGCTGGCCAACGCGGCCCACAACGCCACCAACGCGCAGCAGCAGTCCTACGTGACCGCGCAGGCGGCCACCACGATGGGCGTGGCCACCCTGTATTCGATCGACACGGCCACCACCGGCGTGGCCACCAAGCAGATCCTCGGCGCCTGATGCGCCACCTGGCAAGGAGCTGACCCATGGCATTCCCGACCGCCGTCAACGACCAGGTCACCGACTCGGTCACCCAGGCCAACCTGCAGGTGCTGGGCGTTGCCCCGGCCACGGCGATGGGCAGCCTGTACCAGGCCACGGCCCAGGCCCTGGCCAACGCGGCCCACAACGCCACGCTGGCCCAGCAGCAGATGTATGTCACCGCGCAAGCGGCCACCACCATGGGCGTTTCACTGCTTTACGCCGTCGATACCGGCGCCACCGGCGCCGCCACCCGGAAGATTCTCGGCTGATCCCATTGAAGGCCGCCAGTCTTCGTTTCCCTTGCTTCGTCCATCCAAGGAGTCTCCAGCATGGCATTCCCAACCGCCGTCAACAGCCAGATCACCGATTCGGTGTCCCAGGTCAACACCAAGGTCCTCGGTGATGCCCCGGCCATCGCCATGGGCAACCTGTTCGTGGCCACCAGCCAGGCGCTCTCCAACGCCGCGCACAACGCCACCAACAACCAGCAGCAGTCCTACGTGACCATGCAGGCCTCGACCACCCAGGGCGTGTCGACGCTGTATGCGATCGACACCGCCTCCAACGGCGTGGCCACCCGCGAAATCCTGGGTCTGCGCTGACGTGTCGGTCCGGCGTGACGCGCCTCGCCGGGTTGCCCCCCTTCCCGGTGGCGTCACGTCGGACCCCTGATCCATGGCCAGCCCGCCTGCCATCGCCCAGCTGCTGGATACCACCAGCGCCGAATCGGCCATGGCCGTCGCGCTCGCCCCCGCATTCGCGATGTCGGCCACCTACCTTGCGATGGCCGACTCACTGGGCCTGGCGATGCAGAACGCCGTGGCCAACCAGCAGCGCGGCCAGGTCACCGCCGGCGCGAGCCTGGCCCAGGTGCTGGCCCTGATCATCCAGAAGGGAGCCGTTCCATCATGATCACCGACAACACCGTCAACAGCCAGCTGGTGGACAGCGTGAGCACGCTGTCCGCCCTGACCACCGGCCAGGCCGCCGCGCAGGCCTTCGGCATGCTCGATGTGGTCATGCTGGAAACGCTGGGCACGGCCATGCACAACGCGGTCAACCGCCAGCAGGGCGCCGGCATGGTCAGCGCCGCGGCGGTCACCGCCACCTGCGCCAAGATGATCAACGCGCCGTTCCCCGTACCGCCACCGCCCCCAGCGCCGGTGCCCCCGCCGCCGCCGCACGTCCTCCCGCTTCCCGGCCCGCTGCCGGTGCCGCCGTCCCCGGCGGCGCTGATTGCCGCGGCCACCAACGAAGGCAAGACCGCCATCGGCATCCTGCAGGCACAGACCCACGGTGCCAGCGCCGATGCAGCGGCCGCCGCTGCCGACCTGCAGATGCTCCAGCAGCTTGCAGGTGGCACGCCGGCGCCCGCGCCCGGTCCCGCGCCCGACCTCGCGCCCGGTCCGGACCCGGGCGCCGGTCCCGCCCCGGACCCCGCGCTCCCCTCCGCCACCGGCGCCGATCCGGGCGACGGTGATGCCCACCGCTGACGCGCCACCCCCGGCGCGGCCCTGCACATGCCCTTGAAGGAACCCTTATGGACCCGAGCAACGTCAACGCCCAGGCCATCGATGTCATCAACCAGGTGCAGACCGCCACCATGAGCCCGCAGGTGGTGCTCACCAGCGGTGCCGGCAAGGCCTACCAGTCGGTGGCCCAGTCGGCGGCCATCGCCGTGCAGGACGCCGCCGACGCGCTGCGCAACGTCTCCACCATCGCCACCACCGCCGCCGGCGTGGCCATGGCCCAGTACCTGGCCACGGGCGATGAAAAGTATGCAAAAGTGCTCAACCAGGCGCAGTCGATGATGCAGGGCGCCACCGACGACTTCAGTCGCGTCGGCACGGCCGCTGCAACGGTACTCAAAGGATTTCCGGCCGGTTGAGGCCAATTAAGGAGAACTGCAGATGAGTCTGTTCATTGCCGGTCGTTCCATTCCCCACGCAGGTCTGCTGAGCGCCTTGTGCCGACAGGTACTGGCGCTGATCGATGGCGGCCCCCAGTGGCTGCAGTGGGCCATCGACGCCCATGAACACCGCTACCATTTCACCGACGAAAGCATGCTCCTGGACGGGGTGCAGCAGGGCCTGCACGGGGCGCGCCTGATGTGGCTGCCCAGCGTTGGCCTGCAGGTGGGGCCGATCAAACTGCTCAGCCTTGGTGCGGAGCACGTCGATGCGCTGTACCGGCTCGAGCACGGTGAACACGGCAGCCTCCTGTCCGACCACGTCGCGCGCCTGCTGGCCACGCACGCGCTGGTGACCAACGCGCAGATGCAGGCCTGTCGCCCGTTCCTGGCCAGCATCGGCGCGGCCGATGCGCCATTGCTGCAGCAGCTGGATTTCCGCGATGCGCTGGCGGTGTACCGGCTGGCTCACGAACACGGCGCGTCGCCGGATGCCGCGCGCGCCGAAGCGGCCAGCTTCGCGCTGCAGCAGGCGCGCCGCCCCACCGAATTCTGCGATTACTACCGCTTCTACCTGCAGGCCACCCACGCCGGCAGCAGCGTGGAACTCCGCCACGAGCGGGCCGCGCATACGCTGCAGACGCTGTTGCCGATGCTGCTGGGTGCGCTGGATGGCCCGCAGCTGCCGCAGCTGCCGTCGCCGGACGAGGTGCGCAACGCCATCGGCCAGACCCTGGCCTCGGGCCGGCAGGTCGGCTACGCACGCATCTCCCTGGCCGCCCAGCAATGCGGGTTGGCGCTGCACGGCCAGGCGCTGGACCACGAGTTCATCCGCGACGCCGCTCGCCGGCACATGCGCGAGGCCCAGGCGTTCCTCAACGACCATCCGGTCCATCGCGGCCTGCTGGGCCAGGATGGGGCCAGCGTCGACTTCCCGATCGAAGCGTCCTCGCAGCGCGCGCTGGTGCGCGTGGAGGACAACGTGATCACCCTGGCGCAATACGGTCGGCTGCTCGGCTACGGCGGCAACGAAGCCGAGGTCGGCTACCAGGCCAGTCAGGCGTGACGGCCGGGGCCGCGCTGCCGCCCAGGCAGGACGGCGGCGCCGAACCCCTGGCCGACGCGGTGCGGGCAGCGCTGGATGCCGACCGGCAGGCGGCGCGCGCCCACGCCGACCAGATCCTGGCCGATGCACACGCGGCGCTGCGCCGCATGCTGGCGGCCCGCAGCGGCGGGTCGCCTTCCCACACCCCAGACGGTGCTCAGCCGATGCCTTTCCCGACCCCGCTTCCCCCGCTGCCGGATGGCGGCCATCCCCACGGCAAGACTCCGATGGAGATCGCCCAGGAACTGGCCGATGCGGCCATGGCCGCCAGCGAAGCCGGCATCCGCGCCGCCATGGAGGCCTCCCAACGGGCCATCGAGGCGGCCACTGAAGCCGCCCGACAGGCCGATGCCGCCGCGGAAGCGGCCGTGCGCCGTGCGGCCGAAGCCAATGGCAACGACGACGGCTACTGCGACGGGCACCGTTAAGCGCGCCGGCGCACGTCAGTCTTCCGGCGTGCGTCGGTAGTTGCGGGGGCTCACCCCCACCACGCGCCGGAAGCTCTTCTCGAAGTGGCTCAGGTCACCAAAGCCGACCTGCAACGCCACATCGGTGATGCGCAGCCGCTGCCCGCTGCGCAGCAGCAGCTTGGCGTGCTCGATGCGCAACTGCTGCAACAGCGGCTTGAAGGTGGTGCCCAGTTCGCTGCGGAACAGGAAGCCCAGGTGCGACTGGCTCACGTGCGCCTGGCGGGCCAGGTCGCCCAGGGTCAACGGCTCGGCGGCATGGTCCTTGAGATAGGCAAGCGCGCGCTTGAGGCCCTCGTGCAGGCCGTCATGCACGCCGCCATGCAGGCGGTCCTGCGCGACGGGCGCGGGGGTGTCGCGGTCGGTCGGCGTCGGCTCGCCCGCGTCCAGTGACGCGACGGTCGCCGCAGCGCCCACGACATCGCCCGCATCGCAGGCCTCGGCCGCCTCGACCGCCCAGCACAAACTGGGCGCGTGCAAGGCAACGTCCTCGCGGCGGATCGGCCGGCCCGCCGCCATCACCGCCAGGCGCACCACCACCCGCTCCATCTCCAGCAGGTTGCCGGGCCAGTCGTGCCGCTGCAGGGTCTCCAGCAGTTCGGCGCTGATCAGTTGCGGGTTGAGCCCATGCAGTTCCAGCGAGCGCGCGGCCAGCGCGCCGATGTCGCCGGGGCGCTCGCGCAGCGGCGGAATGTCCACGGTGAGAAACTCCAGCCCGGCCAGCAGCGCGCGCGAGAACTGCCGCTCGCGTACGCGCTGCTCCAGGTCGGCACTGGTCGAGGCGATCACCCGCGTGCGTCCGGTCGGCGGGTCATCGGCCGGCGCGCCCTGCAGCCCCAGGATGCGATGCGGAAGCTGGCCCTGCAGGGCCACCGGCAACTCGTCCACCTCGTGGAAGTACAGCGTGCCGCCCTGCGCGCGTGCGAACCAGTCCGCCGGCTCGCCCTGCGGATGGGCGCAGTTGACCTCCACGAACGGCCCCTGGCGCTGTGGGCCGCAGCTGTGCAGCGCGGCCGCCAGTTCCACCTTCTCGGTGCCGAACTCACCGCGCACCAGCACCGGCAGGCGACTGGCCGCGGCGCGCTCGACAAAGCCCTCGATGTGCTTGAGCGCCTCGCACGCCCCGACCAGCAGCAACGGCCGGCTGAGCACGGTCTCGGCCCATGCCTTGGTGTCGTAGCGTTTGATCAGCTGCGCACAGCGATGCGCGAACAGTTCCCCCAATGCCAGCGCCGTGCTGTTGAGCAGGCCACCTTCCCCCTCCACGTGCAGCTCGCCCAACAGTTCTTCGCCATAGCGGATCGGAAACCGCTGCGGGGCCAGCGCCTGCCGTTCGCTCGCGCCGGCCGGCACCGCGATGTGGCCGTCGGCCGCGATCCCGCGCAATCGCACGCGCCCACCGCGCAGTGCCTGGTGATGGGAGAACTCTTCGACGAACGCGCCCAGCAACTCGGGCAGGGACGGATACGGACGATATGCGCGCTGCAGCATTTCACTGACTTGCCTGTGCATTGAAACTCCCTCTGGGTTGGCAACCCGGCGTGATCACGCCGGGCGATCGGGCGATGGCCACCGCGACGCCATCGCTGGATGCAGCGACGTCCACGCGGCACCCCGCCCCCCCGGCGCGCTGTGTTGCCCTGTCTGGACACCCACCGCCCTTCTCCCCGGGCAGGTGCCGGCAGAGTCCCCAGGCGGTGATGGTGGACATCGGTGATGCCCCGACAGGGCCATAGTCGAAGTGATCTGGCGGTGATGTGCGCGCGCGGTGCGAGGCAGCGGAAAACCGGCGCGACGATTCGCGGGCGCCGATCGCGCGCCGAGAGGTGTGAATGTGTGGCGCAGCTCTCAGTTGCTCGTCAACATTCCGTCGCCACACTGCAAAGCGAGGTGCGAAGGCGAGGCCGCGCAGTGTCGCCGACGGCAACCGTTTGAGCGGCACGCCGCGCCCGGCGCTGCACTGCAACGCGGTATCTGCGCAGCGCGAGGCCTTACCGCGACGCCCGGCCGTGGGCTACCCGTGGCCGTCGTCCGTTCCCTCTCCCGCCCCTGGCGTGACGCATCACGCCGGTCCGCCCGCGATCGTGCCAGCCGACCCGTTCAACCTGAACGACCGCGCCGTTGCGCCCGCCGCCTGCCGCGCGCGGCCTGCCGCGCAGGGCCTGCGCGCCCTCGCCCGGCCCGATTGGCGCCAAGCCCCCCGGATCGGGGACAATGGCGCCCGACCGCCCGCCGGTCCACCCCTGCATGGACCCGCATCGAGGCGGTCACCGCTCTGCCGTCCCGCCGTCTTCCCGCCGCTGCTCCGGAAATGATTTGAACGCCATCGCCACTCCCGTCGACGCCGACGACCTGCCCCTGACCGACCGCCTGCGCGCCGCACTGGACCTGCTGGAGGCGATCGAGGCCGACCGCAGCGTGCTGGACACCCTGCCCGAGGCCGACCGTGCGCGCCTGCACCAGGTGGTCGCCAAGGTCTACCACCCCGAGCCCAAGGCGCGCCGGGCGATGCTCAAGCAGCAGGCCAAGCAGCGCCACCAGGAAAAGGTGCGCAAGGCCGAGGCGCTGCTCGAGCAGACCGGCATCCGCACCCTGCGGCGCAAGCCGGTGTTCAGCACGCCCAACTACTTCCCGCCGCATGCCGCCGGCCTGCACGACGCGCGCAACGGCGAGGGCGAAGCCGCCGCCGAGCCGGTGCACTCCCCGGAGCTGCGCCACTGTTATGTGTGCAAGCAGAAGTTCACCCAGCTGCATCACTTCTACGACCAGATGTGCCCGGCCTGCGCCGCGCTCAACTTCACCAAGCGCACCGAGACCGCCGACCTGCGCGGCCGCGTGGCGCTGCTGACCGGCGGCCGGGTCAAGATCGGCTACCAGGCCGGGTTGAAGCTGCTGCGCGCAGGCGCCGAACTGATCGTGACCACGCGCTTCCCGCGCGATTCGGCCGCCCGTTATGCCGAAGAGCCGGATTTCGCCGAGTGGGGCCACCGCCTGCAGGTCTACGGCCTGGACCTTCGCCACACGCCCAGCGTGGAGGCCTTCTGCAGCCAGTTGCTGGCCACCCGCACGCGGCTGGATTTCATCATCAACAACGCCTGCCAGACCGTGCGCCGGCCGCCGCAGTTCTACGCGCACATGATGGCGGGTGAAACCGCCGCGCTGCACGAGCTGCCCGAGACCGTGCGCAGGTTGGTGGGCCATTACGAAGGCCTGCGCAGCCCCGAGCTGCTCAGCGACGCCTCGGCGATCGCGCTGCCCTCGGTGCAGGACCGTGGCCTGAATGGTGCCGATGGCCTCACCCGCGCCGCCGAGCTGTCGCAGGTGGCGTTGCTGGAGGATGAGCTGGTGGGCCAGCAGCACCTGTTCCCCGACGGCCGCCTGGACCAGGACCTGCAGCAGGTGGACCTGCGCGGGCGCAACTCCTGGCGCCTGCTGATGGCCGAGGTGCCCTCGGTGGAACTGCTGGAAACCCAGCTGGTCAACGCCATCGCACCGTTCATCATCAATGCGCGCCTGAAGCCGCTGATGCTGGCCACCCCCGAGCGCGACAAGCACATCGTCAACGTGTCGGCGATGGAGGGGCAGTTCTACCGCAACTTCAAGACCACCCGCCACCCGCATACCAACATGGCCAAGGCCGCGTTGAACATGATGACGCGCACCTCGGCGGCCGATTACCAGAACGACGGCATCCACATGAACAGCGTGGATACCGGCTGGGTGACCGACGAAGATCCGGCAGGCCTGGCAGCCCGCAAGGTGCAGGAAGAACGCTTCCACCCGCCGTTGGACATCGTGGACGGCGCCGCGCGCATCGTCGATCCGATCATCCATGGCTTCAACACGGGCGAGCACGTGTGGGGCCAGTTCCTGAAGGACTACGCCCCCAC
>NZ_JAVWXA010000084.1:0-17552 GCF_036662295.1 Stenotrophomonas sp. | reverse complement strand
TGGCTTGCGAGGCATTGCCTCGCATGCGACTGAACGCACAGCCGCCAGCGGCTGGTACGGGCCGCGGAGCGGGACTTGCAGCGTGTCCCGCGAACCCGCACATCCCCGCCCCGCGCGATGGCGCCGGCACTCGCGAAGTTTCAAGCCGGCACTCGCACGGATTCACGCCTTGCAAGCGCCTCAGCGAAAACCCAGCAGCAAGGCAATAAACCAAAAAAAATCCGACCCCCGAAGGGGCCGGATCCGGAGTACCGCGCCGCCGGCAGCAGGGCTTACAGCGCCTGCAGCTCCTCGTTCGCGTTGCGCTTGCGCTCGGCCGGCGCGTTGGCCGGCGGCGGGGTCAGCATTACCGCCGGCGTCGTCGCGTTCTCCACCGGCACGTCCAGGTAGGGCAGCTTCAGCGTCTCGCTGGTCTGCCGACGGATCTCGTTGGTCAGCGCCGGGCTTTCGTTGAGCTTGCGGCCATACGACGGCACGATCTGCTTCAGCTGCGCTTCCCAGCCTGCCGCCATCTGCGCCGGGAAGGCCTTCTTCAGCAGGTCCAGCATGATCGGCGGCGACGTCGACGCCCCCGGCGATGCCCCCAGCAGCGCGGCCAGCGTGTGGTCCTTGTCGGTCACGATCTCCGTCCCGAACTGCAGGATCGGGCCCTTTTCCGGGTCGCGCTTGATGATCTGCACGCGCTGCCCGGCCGTCACCAGCCTCCAGTCCTCGCGCTTGGCGTTCGGGAAATACTTCACCAGCTCCGCCTGGCGGTCGGCGTCATCCAGCCGCGCCTGGCCCATCAGGTACTTCACCAGGTCCAGGTTTTCCATGCCCACGTCCAGCATCCCGGCCACGTTGTTGTGGTTCACCGACGAATACAGGTCGAACCACGAGCCATGCTTGAGGAACCTGGTGCTGTACAGCGCGAACGGCCCGAACAGCACCACCGGCTTGCCGTCCAGCTTGCGCGCGTCCAGGTGCGGCACCGACATCGGCGGCGAACCCGTTTCGGCCATGCCATAGGCCTTCACCGCATGGCGCCCGGCGATCGCCGGCGCCTGGAAGGCCAGGAACTGCCCGCCCACCGGGAACCCGGCGTAGTTCTTCGATTCGGGGATGCCCGACAGCTGCAGCAGCTTCAGCGCCGCACCACCGGCACCGATGAACACAAACCGCGACTTGATCGTGGATTCCTTCCCCGACTTGAGGTCCTTCACCGTCACGTTCCAGCTCTTGTCCTCGTTCTGGCGCAGCGCACCCACTTCATGGCGCAGGTGCAGCTGGAAGTTGGGGCTGCGCTGCAGGCCGGCGGTCAGCTGGCGGGTGATCACCCCGAAGTTCACGTCCGTGCCCAGCGGCATCCAGGTGGCGGCCACCTTCTGCTTCGGGTCGCGCCCTTCCATCAGCAGCGGCGCCCACTGCGTGATCTGCGCGGCGTCCTCGGAGTACTGCATGCCATAGAACAGCGGGTTCTTGACCAGCGCCTGCTGGCGCTTGTGCAGGTAGGCGATGTTCTCATCGCCCCACACAAAGCTCATGTGCGGGGTGGGGTTGATGAAGTCCGAAGGCTGGCTCAGGCGGCCTTCGCGCACCTGGTGCGACCAGAACTGGCGCGAGATCTCGAACTGCTCGGCGATGCCCACCGCCCGCTTGGTCTCGATGCTGCCGTCGGGCAGCTCGGGGGTGTAGTTCAGCTCGGCGAAGGCCGAGTGCCCGGTGCCGGCGTTGTTCCAGCCGTCCGAACTCTCCAGCGCCACGCCGTCCAGGCGTTCGTACAACTGGATGTTCCAGTCCGGCTGCAGCTCCTGCAGGAACGTGGCCAGGGTGATGCTCATGATGCCGCCACCGACCAGCACGACATCCACCGGCTTGTCGTTGCCTGCCGCCGGCACCGCGCGCTGGTGCAGTGGCCAGTAAAGGAATATCGCCGCTGCCAGCAGCAACAGCACGAGCAGGCCGAGGACGACCTTGGCAAATTTTTTCATGGGGATCTCGGGAGGGGGAGATGTGAACAGGATGCCGACGCCGTGGGGAACAGGCGTGAAGAAACAAGGGGTTGACGGCTCTTGCTGGCGATTTTATCGCCTTTTGCCGTTGTTTTGGTGCAACGCAGCATCCGTCTTGGCGGCCCGCCCTCAATCGCTGGCCAGGGTGAAGTACTCCAGCAGGAAGTACCCGGCCTGGTACAGCAGTGCCACCACCGCCAGCCCCAGCTGCACCGCGCGCTGCCGGCAGGCCGCCCCCAGCGCGGCCATGCCCAGCATCAGCAGGGTGTGCACCGGGTAGGCCGCGCCCAGCATCTGCCAGCGGCTGTGGCCCTTGATCGCGGTGTCGCCCAGGTCCAGCAGGGTGAGCACGGCCAGCATCCCGAAGAACCAGCCGCGCCGCTGCAGCAGGTAGGTCTCGTAGCTGCCAAAGCCGCGCAGGTCGTCGGGGAACAGCAGCACACAGAGCATGAACCAGGCCGCGCAGTAGGTGATCACGAACAGGTACAGCCCGAACGTCCACTGGCGCACGCCGCCCAGCCGGAACTCCCACCACCAGAAGGTCACCACCGAAATCAGCGCCCACAGCACCCAGCACACGTGCACCCATGACCAGCCGCGCCGTTCGGGGTGCTCGATGATCGAGGCCAGGCCGCGCAGCAGGGTGGTGATGCTCAGGCCCAGGATGATGCTGAGGACCACGCGGATATGCAGGTAGACCGGATCGGTTTCCATCGACGCCCCTCCGTTGGCCTGCGCCGATGCTGCGCCGCCCCGGATCAGCGCCCCGTGTACGCCGCCGCGGCAGCCGGTAGGCCGCCGGCCTGGCTCACCGCTTCCGGCGCACCAGCGTGGCCGAGGCATCCAGCACCGCGCGGGTCAGCAGCGCCATGGTCTGCACATCGCCCTTCCAGTGCTGCCAGTACAGCGGCACGTCCTCCCACGCGCGCTGCTTCATCATCACCAGTCGCCCGGCCTCCAGGTGCCGGCGCACCAGGGGCAGCGGGTTCATGGTCCAGCCCAGCCCGCCCAGGTTGGCCTGCACGAACGCGCGGGTGGAGGGAATCCACCAGGTGGGCGCGGTCAACGGCAGGTCGTCGCCGGCCAGGCGCCGTGCGAAGCGGGCCTGCATGTCGTCCTTGCGGTTGAACACCAGTACCGGTGCCTGCGCCAGCGACTGTGCGTTGACGCCCTTGCCGAAGTGCTTCTCGTGGAAGGCCGGGGTGCAGGTGGCCGCATAGCGGATGCTGCCCAGCGCATGGATCTGGCAGCCCTGCACCGGCTCGTCCAGCGTGGTCACCGCCCCCAGCACCGCGCCCTGGCGCAGCAGGGCCACGGTGTGGTCCTGGTCCTCCAGGCGCAGGTCCAGGGTGGTGCCGGTCTGGTGCGCAAAACTGCGCGCCGCCTCGGGGAACCAGGTCTCCAGGCTGTCATGGTTGACCGCCACCGGGATGCTGGCATGGGGCAGGTCTTCGTCGGCGATGCCCATGCGGTGCAGCGCGTCGTGCTCCAGCAACGCGGTCTGCTCGGCCAGCTGCACCAGCACCTGGCCCTCGGGGGTGGCCACCGCCGGCGAGGCGCGCTTGACCAGCAGCCGGCCGACCCGGTCTTCCAGTGCCTTGATGCGCTGGGACACCGCCGAGGCGGTGACGTTGAGCGACTGCGCGGCCCGCTCGAAGCTGCCTTCGCGCACCACCGCCGCCAGGGCCCGCAGCTGGGCATGGTCGATCCGCATGGCCTTAAGTCTCGCTAATGTGGGTTAAGTAAGTTTAGCTCTACTTTTTCATGTTGCGGCGCGACAATATGCGCCATCCGGTGCTGTACGCCTTGGCGAGGCACCGCCCCCCTGAAGTACGACAAGGCGATACCCCATGTTCTCCCTCATCTCCGGCGGCCCCGGTCTGGCCGCGTGGTTCAGTGGTGCCGCGACCGGCATCGGCCTGTTTGCGGTGGTCGGTGCGCAGAGCGCCTTCATCCTGCGCCAGGGCATCCTGCGCAAGCACATCGTGCCGGTCGTGGCGACCTGCGCGGCGATCGATGGCATCTTCATCTTCGCCAGCGTGGCCGGCCTGCGCACGCTGACGCAGGCGCTGCCGTGGCTGACCACGGTGGTGCTGTGGGGCGGCGTGGCGTTCCTGGCCTGGTATGCCTGGCAGTCCGCGCGGCGCGCACTGGCCGGTGGCGGTGGCATGCACGTGGAGGACGGCGACAGCACCTCGCGCCGTGCGGTGCTGATGTCGGCGGTCGGTTTCTCGCTGATCAACCCGCATTTCTGGCTGGACATGATGGTCATCGGGGGCATTGCCGAAAACTTCGGCAACGCGCGCATGGCCTTCGCCGCCGGCGTGTTCACCGCCAGCTGCCTGTGGCTGACGGCGCAGGGCCTGGGTGCCCGCCTGCTGGCGCCGTTGTTCACCCGCCCCAAGACCTGGCGCATCCTCGACGGCACGATCGCCGTGATCCTGTCGATCCTCGCGCTCACCCTCGCGTTCCGCGGCATGCATTGAACTCTCTCCTCGATGCATACCTGGATGGCACCGCTCGCGGTGCCATTTTTTTTGTTTGTTTCTCTGGTGCGTGGCTTGGTGATGCGGCTTTTGAGCAGGGAGCTGTGCGAGCGCCGGCTTGGTCGCGCGGGGTGGGTCGGTGGCCGGCAGGAGAGCACCAACTGCAGCACTGGGCCTTGGTCGGTGGTCGTTGGGGACAACGGGGGGCTGTGGGATGCCGGCCAGCGGCCGGCACTACCGGCGTTTTCGGTGCGTACCCGCGCTCACATGTGAGGCCCGGCACTCGCGAGCTGTTGACGTTCAACCACCCAACCGTTCCAGAAAGAACGCCAGAAAGCACGCACCGACAACAGACAAACGCCCACCCCAGCCGTCGGGAAATACCGACAACGCCCCCTCGGCGACCCCTCTGGTTCCCACGTCAGGCTTCCGTCTAGAATCGGGCACCCGGACAGGGTGTCCGGAAGACAGGGGGAGAAGGATGCGCAAGTCAGCTTGGGTCGCGTTGGTCGTGTGGGGGGCGTTGGCCGGACAGGCCAGCGCGGTGGATCTGGAGCGGTATCTCAAGCGCGATGATTTCGCCGACATCAAGATCTCCCCCGACGGCAATTACCTCGCCGCCACCGTTCCCATGGAAGACCGCACCGCCCTGGCCATCCTTCGCCGCTCCGACAGCCAGGTCGTCGGCTCCTTCGTGCCCCCGCCCAAAAACCACGCCAACGACTTCAACTGGGTCAACGGCAATCGCGTCCTCATCGGCCTCGCCGAAAAAATCGGCGCCCTCGACCGCCCGCGCATGACCGGCGAACTGTTCGCCATCAACGCCGATGGCGGTCGCGGCGAGCTCCTCGTCGGCTACCGCGTCGAAAGCAACGGCCCCGGCACCCGCATCCAGCCCAAGAAGGTCGAGGCCGTCGCCGCCTACATGTTCGACGACCTGCCCCAGGACGACCGCAACGTCCTCGTCTCCATCTGGCCGTTCAAGGACGATCCCTTCACCCGCGTCGACCGCCTCGACGTCCAGAGCGGCCGCCGCCAGACCGTCGCGCTGTCGCCCGTCCGCCGTGCCAGGTTCCTCGCCGATGCCAACGGACAGGTCCGCTTCGCCCATGGCGCCGGCACCGACAACATCAACAAGCTCTACTACCGCCAGGGCACCGGCGACAACTGGAAGCTGGTCAACGATGAAGCCGTCAACGGCCGCATCGAACAGGCCATCGGCTTCTCCGCCGACGGCAGCCTGGCCTACTTCCTTTCCGAGCAGGCCAGCGGCCCCACCGCGATCGTGTCCTGGGACCCGGTCACCGGCAAGCGTACCCAGCTCCTGCGCGATCCCAAGGTCGATCCCAGCCGCATCATCCGCCGCCCCGGCACCGCCGTCCCCGTCGGTGCCCTGTTCCTCGGCGACAAGCCGCACACCCGCTTCTTCGACGAAACCTCCGCCGACGCGCGCCTCTACCGCAGCCTGGAAGCGGCCTTCGGCGGCGACGCCGTGTTTGTCACCTCCAGCACCAAGGATGGCAAGCAGCTCATGATCGAAGCCTGGTCGGGGCAGAACCCCGGCGACTTCTACATCTTCAACACCGATACCAAGCACGCCGACCATGTGATCAGCCGCAGCAGTTGGGTCGAGCCGGCCAAGGCGGCCACCGTGTTGCCCGTGGCGGTCAAGGCCCGCGATGGCCTGGACCTCAGCGGCTTCTTGACCGTGCCCGCCGGCCGTGCCGGCAGCCGCCTGCCGATGGTGGTCATGCCGCACGGCGGGCCGTATGGCGTCTTCGACGACGGCAGCTACAGCGCCGAAACCCAGCTGCTCGCCGCCGCCGGCTATGCCGTGCTGCAGGTCAACTTCCGTGGCTCGGGCAACTACGGGCGCGCGTTCGAGGCCGCCGGCGCGCGGCAGTGGGGCGGGACCATGCAGGATGACGTCACCGACGCCACCCGCTGGGCGATCGCCCAGGGCCATGCCGATCCCGCGAAGATCTGCATCTACGGCGCCAGCTACGGTGCCTACGCGGCGCTGATGGGCGCCGCCAAGGAGGGTGCGCTGTACAAGTGCGCCGCCGGCTACGTGGGCGTCTACGACCTGCCCATGATGTTCACCGCCGGCGACATCCAGCGCAGCGGATCCGGTGAGACCTACCTCAAGGACTGGCTGGGCGATCCGCAGGCCCTGGCGGCGGTGTCACCGGTCAACCTGGCGGCGCAGATCAAGGTGCCGGTGTTCCTGGCCGCCGGTGGCGAGGACGAACGCGCCCCGATCAAGCACACCAAGCGCATGGAAGAGGCCTTGAAGAAGGCCGGCGTGCCGGTCCAGTCGCTGTACTACGCCAGCGAAGGCCACGGGTTCTACACCGACCCGCACCGCCGCGAGTACTACGGCAAGCTGCTGGCGTTCCTGTCGGCCAATCTGGGCGGTGAGACCGCCAAGGCCGCGGCACCCGCACAGCCCTGACCGGCCGTCGGGCGCGCCCCCCGTTGCCTGCACCGCACGGTGACGGCAGCGGGGTACGGCGCGGTGCGTGTCGTCCGGCGCGGGCAGGGGGCCCGCACCACCAAGGAGATCAACAATGCACGCTCGTGTATGGATCATGCGGCTGTGCGTGGCCGTTGCCTGCCTGCCCGGCGCCGCCGGTGCGGTGGACCTGGAGGCCTTCCTGCGCGACGAGGCCTTCGACGACCTGCAGCTGTCACCGGACGGCCGCTACCTGGCGGCCACCATTCCGCTGGAGGATTCCACCGCGGTGGCGATCCTCGGCAGCCAGGACATGAAGCTGGTCGGCAGCTTCCGGCCACCGCGCAACAACCACGCGATCAACGTGGACTGGGTCAGCAACGAGCGGGTGCTGGTGGGGCTGGGCGAGAAGCTCGGCCGCCTGGAGGAGCCGATGGCCACCGGCGAGCTGTACGCCATCGATGCGGACGGCAAGGCCGGCGAACTGCTGATCGGCTACCGCGCCCGCCGCCAGCAGGTGGCCACGGCCGACGGCCCGGAACGGAGCGGGCTGGTGGTCGCCTTCCTCACCGACGAGCTGGCCGCCGATGACCGCCATGCGCTGGTGGCGGTGACCCCGGTCATCGGCAGCGCGTTTACCCGGATCGAACGCATCGACGTGGTGACCGGCAAGCGCGAGCTGGTGGTCCAATCGCCGGTGGCTGGGGCCAGCTTCACCACCGACAACAGCGGCACGGTGCGCTTCGCACGCGGTGCCGGTGCCGACAACGTGGACAAACTGTACTACCGCGCCGACGGTGCCGCCGACTGGACGCTGGTCAACGATCAGTCGGCCAGCCAGCGCATCGAACTGCCCATCGGGTTTTCGGCCGACAACCAGCTGGCCTACCTGTGGGCCGAGCAGCCCACCGGGCCGGATGCGATCATCAGCTGGAACCCGCAGACCGACGAGCGCCGCACCGTGCTGCGCGATGCGGTGGTGGACCCGGGCCGGGTGATCTTCCAGCCGGGCACGCGCGTGCCGGTCGGTGCCCTGTTCCTGGGCGATGTGCCACGCGCGCGGTTTTTCGATGACACCTCCAGCACGGCGCGCCTGTACCGCACGCTGCAGGCCGCGCTGGAGGGGCCGGTGCATGTCACCTCCAGCACGCGCGATGGGCGCGCGGTGGTGGTGAACACCTGGTCGGGCAGCAACCCCGGCGATTTCTACCTCTACGACACCACCACCCGCGTCGCCCGGCACCTGGCCAGCCGCAGCGAATGGATCGACCCGGCCCGCAGCGCACAGGTGCGCCCGATCGCGCTGTCCGCGCGCGATGGCTTGCCGCTGCACGGGTTCCTCACCGTGCCGCACGGCAGCGACGGTCGCAACCTGCCGATGGTGGTGATGCCGCATGGCGGGCCGTTCGGCCTGTTCGACAGCGGCCGCTACGATGCGGAGGCCCAGCTGCTCGCCGCCGCCGGGTATGCGGTGCTGCAGGTCAACTTCCGGGGGTCGGCCAACTATGGCCGCGCCCATACCGAGGCGGGCCGGCAGCAATGGGGGGCGGCGATGCAGGACGACGTCACCGACGCCACCCGCTGGGCCATCGCGCAGGGCGTGGCCGACAAGGCGCGGATCTGCATCTATGGCGCCAGCTACGGTGCCTACGCGGCCATGATGGGAGCCGCACGCGAGCCCGGGCTGTACCAGTGCGCGGCCGGTTACGTGGGCATCTACGACCTGCCGATGATGTACCGGCGTGGCGACATCCGGCGCGGCGCCTCCGGGCGGACGTACCTGAGCGAGTGGCTGGGCACGCCGGAGCAACTGGCGGCACGCTCGCCGCTGGCGCTGGCCGCGCAGATCCGCGTCCCGGTGTTCCTGGCTGCCGGCGGCCAGGACACGCGCGCGCCGATGGTGCACAGCCGGCGCCTGGAAGCGGCGCTCAAGCGCGCCGGCACCCCGGTGGAAAGCCTGTACTACTTCAGCGAAGGCCACGGCTTCTACGCACGCGACCACCAGCGGGAACTGTATCGACGCCTGCTGGCCTTCCTGTCGCGCAGCCTGGGCGGACAACTGGCCAGTGCGCCGGCCCCGGCCGAGGCGCGCAAGGCGCCCTGACGCACAGACGCCCAGGCCACGGCAATGCGTGGCCTGGGCGGCAGGGTGTGGCGGCGCGCGCGCCGCCGCGGTGCATCAGAACCCGTAGTGGGCGTGCAGCTGGGCCTGGCGGTCGGCCTTGCCCAGCAACCGCTCGGCCATCAGCGAGGCGCCCAAGGCCAGCCGGTTGTGCCGATAGTCGGCGCCCAGCATGAGGCGATGGTCCAGCCCGGACGGCGCGGCACCGGGCAGGGCGAAGGCGTGGTCCTGGGCACCGTGCAGCGTGGCCAGGCGGTCACTGGCGCGGTAGGCCAGCGAGCCGATCAACGCCGCATCGGCGCGGACCGTCCAGCGCTGGCCCAGCCGGCCCTGCATCGCCGTGCCCACCTCCCATTGCACGCCCTGGCGCGTGCCGGCGCCGACCGACAGCCCCAGCGCATCGGCGCCGTACTCATGGAAGGCCGCTTCCCGGCTGTGGAAGGCGTGTGCGCCCACGCGCGGCTGCCAGCGCAACCCGCCGGCCACCAGCTCGCGGCTGAGCATGCTGCCCACCCGCGTGCGCGACAACGCACGGCGGCTGTGCGCGCTGTGCTGCACGCTGCCCCAGCGCAGCTGGCGCTGCCCTTCCAGCTGGTGCCATTCATTGCCCAGCGTGTGCTGCAGGTCGAAGCTGCCCAGCGCCTGCCCGAACCCGACGCCGGCAAAGCGCGACTGGTTGCGGCTCTGCCCACCGTCGCTGGTGACATCCGCGCCGAGCAGGCCGGTGGTCAACTGCAGGCGATGGCCGCCGCGCAGGGGCACGCCCACCTGCATGCCGCTGCCCACGCCCTGCACGCCATGGGCGGCCGCCGTGCCCGGGCCGAACGCCACCACCCGGTGGCCCTCGGCGGGCACCGCGCGGGCCAGGCTGGACCAGAACGCATCGCCGTTGGCCGTCACCCGCAGGCTGGAGGCCATCACCTCGGCACCGGACAACTGCGACAGCGCCGCATTGAACTCGGCCGCATTGGCCACTTCCAGGCTGTGGTACAGCGCGTTGTTGTCATAGCCCGCTTCCAGCGCACCGGCCAGGCCCTGCAGCGGCGCGTCGGCCAGGGTGCGGTAGTCGTTGCGGGTCATCACCACGTCCACGTCGCCGGCCGCATCGCGCTCGGCCCGCGCCTGCCACACCACCGACGCGCTGTGGATGTTGTCCTCGCCACTGTCGGCCCCCACGAACACGCCTTCCAGGCGCACCTGCGAGGCCGCGGTGCCGCGGGTGAAGCCGGTGTCCACCGCCACGTCGGCCAGGTGCCCGCCCTGGTGCAGCACCAGGCGACCGGCGCTGCCGTCGGCATTGGTGCCCACGGTGTAGCCGCTCACGCCGCGCGGTGCCTGCCAGCCCAGGTCCGCGCCGGACTGGTCGGCCGCGCCGGTGGCAGCGTCGGCGTGGTGCCCGCTGCCGGTGCCATACACGTTGACCTGGCCGTTGTTGATCAGCCGCCCGGTGCCGCCCGGGGCCATCTGGAAGGCGAAGGAATGGTCGGCATGGATGTTGATGACGCCGCCGCGGCGGTTGTTGAGCGTGGCCGAGCCGTCCGAGCGCATCGCCACCAGGCCCTGGCCGTTGGCGCCGCCGGCGGTGCCCAGGTTGATCGTGCCGTCGTTGATGAGCGTGGCCCCGCGCGCACCGCTCATGGCCACCGCGTTGTCGCCGGTAACGGTGAGCGTGCCCTGGTTGAGCAGCGTGGCAGCGCTGCCTTCGGCATGCATCGCCGCCTGGTGGCGCGCCTGGCTGGTGATCGTGCCGCCCAGCCGGTTGATGCCGGTGCTGGCGTGCGTATCGGCCACCAGCGTGAGCACGCGGGCGTCGGTGTTCATCGCGATGCTGCCGCGGTTGTCGAAGGCTTCGATGACGTCGCGCTCATTGCCCACGCGTGCGGTGACGGCATGCACCAGCGCGTTCTGGTTGAGCACGCCGGTGGCGGTCACGCTGCCATGGTTGTCGAATTCGGCCATGCCACCCAGCACGAAGCCGCCGCCGTGCACGTCCAGGCGGGCGTTGCGCAGGCGCTCGCCGTTGTCGAACTCGCTCTCGCCCTGCAGTGTCACCAGGGTGTCGCGCAGTTCCATCGTGCCGAGGTTCTCGATGTCCGCATCGCCGGCCAGGGTGATGGTGGCGCCCTGCGCCTGCACGGTGCCGTAGTTGTCGAAACTCGCATCGGCCTGCAGGTCCAGGCGGCCGCGCAGCTCGAACTGGCCGCGGTTGTCCATCTCGCCGTCGCGCTCGATCAACAGCCCGCCGCGCTCGGCAACGCGCAGCACGCCGTGGTTGTGCAGGTGGCCGTTGCCGGCCACCGCCAGGGTGCCGGCGGCCAGGTCCAGGGTGCCGTCATTGCGCACCGTGCCCACCACGCGCGTGGTCAGGCCCTGGCCCCAACTGGCCTGGCCGCCGCTGCCCACCAGCGACTGCTGATTGCCGAACTGGCCGCCTTCGCGCCCCGGGGCGCCGCCACCGCCGCTGCCGCCGCCGTTGTCACCGCCGCCGCCCTGGCCGCCGCCACCCCCGCCGCCGCCGCCGCCTGCCGCCGCACCGGCCACCAGCGCGGCGATGCCGCCGATCCACCACGGCGAGAAGCCGCGCGAGGAGGTGTCGTCCGCCGCGTCGCAGGTAGTGGTGTCGGTGGGATCGCAGTCCGGGGCGGTCGTCTGCGCGTGGGCGGTCGGGGCCACGCACAGCGAGACGGCAATCATGGCCGCCAGCGGATGGCGGAGGGGCAGGGGGTGACGCATCGAGGATTCTCCAGGCACACAGGTGCAGATCGGGGGGGGAAGGGATGCAACAGGTGCCAGGCACCGGTTGAACGCGGCGCATGGTGTCAGCGGCCCCCCGCGATGTATCTGCAACTAGTACGAAAAATCCAGAATGTGAACTGGTCGTCTGGTGTTAGAAATTGTTTAAGTGCAGGTGCTATCCGTGCCCCGCACCAAGCCACGCGCGACACACGAAAACGGCACCCGAAGGTGCCGTCGCGTGGTCTGCCAAGGCGGTGCCCGGCGTGGCCGGGTGCCGCTCACTTCACCCCGTGCATCATCTTCTTCAGCAGCGGCGCGCAGGCCAGCGCCACCGCCGCGCAGCCCAGCCCGATCCACATCAGCAGCCAGAACAGGTGCTCGTAGCTGGCCGCCGCGCTGGCGATGTTCATCGCCTGGCCTTCGGGCACCTCGATCGCGGCCAGCTTGCCGAACAGCGCGGCCAGCGTTTCGGAGAACGCGGTGGCCAGGAACCAGGTGCCCATCATCAGGCTCACCACGCGCGGCGCGGCCAGCTGGGTCACCGCCGACAGGCCCACCGGCGACAGGCACATCTCGCCGATCTCCAGGATCAGGTAGGCCAGCACCAGCCACCACACGCTGGCCATCTGCCCGGTGGCGCCCACCTGCTGGGCGGCCAGCGCCAGCGGCACGAACGACAGCGCGGCGAAGATCAGCCCGAACGAGGATTTGAGCGGCTTGGACGGGTCCAGGCGGCGGCGGTCCAGCCAGGCCCACAGCATGGCGAACAGCGGTGCCAGCACCACCAGGAACAGGCCGCCCAGATAGGTCAGCGAGCCGGCGGTCTGCGGGATCACCAGGCAGTCGCGCACCAGCATCACCAGCATCAGCGCCACGATGGCCACGAACAGGTTGCGCGGTGCGGTGGAGCCGGGCGTGCGCTCGGACAGCCGCGCGGCCACCACGAAGCCCAGCGGCGCCAGCAGCAGCGAGGCGATCGACCACGGCAGCGGCGTGCCGCCCTGGATCACCAGCGCCGGCACCAGGTCCTTGGTCAGAAGGCGATCGGTGAAGGTCACCCACGAGCCGTAGGTCTGCTCGTAGAGGGTGAAGAACACCAGCGCCATGAAGATCAGCGCCATCAGCGCGATCATCTGCTGGCGCTGCACCGGCGTGCAGCGGGTGCCGGTGAACCAGGCAAACCACAGCAGCACCCCGCCCAACACCACGATCATCAGCATCAACGCCAGGCTGATTTCACCGCCGAGGGCGAACGCGCCGTTGGCCGCGGCCCACATCAGCGCCGCCACCGGGACCACCCCGAGCACGGCCACCGCATAGATCAGCCACTCGCGCCGCAGGCCCAGCACGCGCTGGCGCAGGGCGGCGGTGTCGGTGGGTTCGGCGTGGCCCTGCAGGTACTTCTGGCCCCACAGGAACATCGCCAGGCCCACGACCATGCCGATGCCGGCCGCGCCGAAGCCGTACTTCCAGCCGTAGGCTTCGCCGAGGAACCCGCACACCAGCGAGGCGAACAGCGCGCCCAGGTTGATGCCGGCATAGAACAGCGAGAAGCCCGAGTCGCGGCGCGGGTCGTTTTCCGGGTAAAGCTTGCCGACGATGGTGGAGATGTTGGGCTTGAGGAAGCCCACGCCCATGATGATCAGCGCCAGCGACAGGTAGGTGATGCCCAGCGCGGCGTCATCGCGCACGATCTCGCCGTTGATGCGGGTGGCCGCATGGCCCTCGAAGGCCATGCCCAGATGCCCCAGCACCAGCAGCACGCCGCCGAACACCACCGCCTTGCGCATGCCCAGCCAGCGGTCGGCCAGCAGGCCGCCGAACACCGGAATGCAATACACCAGCCCGCCGTAGGCCCCGAGCAGGTCCAGCCCGGCCTTGTCGCCGAACAGGTGGTACTTGGTGAGATACAGCAGCAGCAGCGCCTTCATCCCGTAGAACGAGAACCGCTCCCACATCTCGGTGAAGAAGCAGACGTAGACGCCCTTGGGGTGGCCGAGGAAATCGTCCGCGGCGGACGACACGGAAAGCGAAGCGGGCAGGGCGGCTGCGGTCATCAGGGTCGGGGCAGGCAGGCAAGGCGGGCAGTATAGGCGCGCGACCCCGCCCTGGCCTTGCCGGACCCGGCGGTCTCCCCCGGTAGGTCACGCCCCATGGTCGTGACGCCGCTACAAATAAAGCAGCCAGGCCACATCGCGCCGCCGCGCCTTCAGCCGCGCGAAGGCGCGGGTCGGCCAGTACAGGGCCAGCGCCAGCAGCGCGGTGATCGCCCACAGGGTGGCCACGTGGTCCACCCCGAAATACCCGCCGTGGGTCTGCCCCCAGCGTGCTTCGGCCAGCACGTACAGCGCCTTGAGCACATACAGGTGCAGCAGGTAGAAGAACATCGGCGCCGCACCGATGTTGGCCAGCGGCGCCAGCGCGCGGGCCACGGCCGGGTGCTCGTAGAGCCGCAGCACCAGCAGCCCGATGCCCAGCGTCAGCAGCAGGAACAGCAGCGAGGGCGGGTATTTGGTCACGTTGAACACGCTCATCGCGGTCAGCCCGGCATCGCCCAGCGCCTGCCACGGGCTGTCGCCGTACACGTTGGCCGCGCGCAGCAGCGCGAAGCCGAGCAGCGCGCCGCCCCCGGCCCACAGCAGCCGGCGCCGGCGCAGCAGCGCATCGCCGCCGCGGGCGAACCACGGGCCGATCACCCAGCCCAGCGCGATCACCCCGATCCACGGCAGCAGCGGATAGGACGTGCGCAGCCGCAGATGCTGGCCCACCTCGATCCAGTCACGCTGGTGCAGCACCTTCCACAGCACCGCCAGCGGGCCGTCGCCCTGCACGTGCACGCCATCGAGCAGGTTGTGCCCGACGATCAGCCCCAGCGCCAGCACCGCCAGCGCCGGGCGCGGCAGCCACAGCAGCCCGGCCAGCGCCATCATGCTCAGCCCGATCGCCCAGATCACCTGCAGGTAGATCACGCTGGGCGGGAACTGCAGCGTCCAGGCGAAGTTGACCACCAGCAGCTCCAGCGCCACCAGGAACAGCCCGCGCTTGAGCAGGAACGCCGAGGCCGCGCGACGCCCGTCGGCCTGGCCGCTGGCATACAGCCACGCCGACAGCCCGGTCAGCAGCACGAACACCGGCGCGCACAGGTGGGCCAGCAGGCGGCTGACGAACAACGCCGGCTCGGTCTGGTCCACCAGCATCGGGTCGGGCACCTGGTGGTGCATGTAGAAGGTTTCGCGCACGTGGTCGAGCAGCATCAGCACGATCACCGTGCCGCGCAGCTGGTCGATGGAGGTCAGGCGGGGGGAGGGGGCGGCCACGGCAGCACCGGTCGATGGCGTGACAGGATATAACATAACAACAAGGCCGTCCGCGCCAAACATCCGCAACCCCTACCGCGGCGGGTAGAGCCACCCCATGGGTGGCTGCCCCAATGATCTCGTCCTACCCAGCCGCCTCCGGGACCAACCGCACTGGACTTGCCGTGCCCTGAACGCTAGCGTGAAAGGGATTTTTTGCCAGCAGGGGCTTTCATGAACAACGACGCTGCGCCCAAGCAGCTCACTTTCCGCGCGGTGGTGCTTGCCATCGTGCTGGCGGTGGTGCTCTCGGCCGCCAACGCCTACCTGGGTCTGTTCGCAGGCCTGACCATCGCCACCGCCATTCCCGCCGCGGTCATTTCCATGGGGGTGCTGCGCCTGCTCGGCGGCGGCACCATCCTGGAAAACAACATCGTGCAGACCGGCGCTTCGGCCGGCTCCTCGATCGCCGCCGGCGTCATCTTCACCATCCCCGCGCTGGTGATCATGGGCTACTGGCCGGACTTCAAGTACTGGTGGGTGCTGGGCATCGCCGGCCTCGGCGGCCTGCTGGGCGTGCTGTTCTCGGTGCCGCTGCGGCGCTCGATGATCGTCGAAGACCCGCTGCCGTTCCCCGAAGGCAAGGCTGCGGCCGAAGTGCTCAAGGCCGGTGAAAACCCCGGCCCGGGCCTGAAGATCCTGGCCGTGTCGGCGGTGATCGGCGCCTTCGTCAAGCTGGCCGCCGAGAGCGGCATGCGCCTGATTCCCGATGCCTGGGCCACCTCGGCCTACGTGGGCAGCTCCAAGATCACCGCCTTCATCGGCACCAATCTGTCCCCGGCGCTGCTGGGCGTGGGCTACATCGTCGGCCTCAACGTCGGCATCGTGGTGGTGTCCGGCTCGATCCTCACCTGGCACATCGCCATCCCGCTGTACCAGGCGTTCTTCATGAACACCGATCCGGCGCTGGCGGCCTCGATCGCGGCGGCCTCGTCCACCGAGGCGGCGTTTGCGATCTGGGGCGCGAAGATGCGTTACCTGGGCGTGGGCGCGATGCTGATCGGCGGCGTGTGGACCCTGATTTCGCTGCGCAAGTCGCTGCTCAACGGCGTCAAGAGCGGCTTTGCCGCCGCGCGCAAGAGCAGCGGCCCGGCGCTGGCGCACACCGAGCGCGACCTGCCGATGAAGTGGATGCTGGTGGCCCTGGTGGTGTTCACCCTGCCGCTGCTGGCGCTGTACCAGGCCATCGTCGGCCAGTGGCACGTCTCGATCCCGATGACCCTGATCATGATCGTGGCCGGCTTCCTGTTCGTCTCGGTCTCGGCCTACCTGGCCGGCCTGATCGGGTCGTCCAACAACCCGGTGTCGGGCATCACCATTTCCACGATCCTGTTCGCCTCGGCGGTGCTGGTGGTGCTGCTGGGCGCCGACGGCCTCAAGCCGGTGGGCGTGAGCGGGGCGCCGCTGGGCGCGGTGGCCGCGATCATGATCGGCGCGGTGGTGTGCTGCGCTGCCGCGGTCGGTGGCGACAACCTGCAGGATCTGAAGGCCGGCTACATCGTCGGCGCCACCCCGTGGAAGCAGCAGCTGATGCTGGGCATCGGCGCGTTCTCGTGTGCGCTGATCATGGCCCCGGTGCTGAACCTGCTGGCCACCGCCTACGGCATCGGGGTCAAGTCCGACCTGCATCCCAACGCGCTGGCCGCCCCGCAGGCCAACCTGATGGCCTCGGTGGCCAAGGGCCTGTTCGGCGGTGAACTGCCGTGGACCTTCATCGGCATCGGTGCGGTGGTCGGCGCGGCGATCATCGCCTTCGACAGCTGGCTGAAGTCGCGCAACGCCCGCTTCCGCGTGCCGGTGCTGGCCGCCGCCATCGGCATCTACCTGCCGCTGGAGCTGATGGTGCCGATCTTCCTGGGCGGCCTGATCGCCTACCTGGTCGAGCGCTTCCACAAGGTGCGTGCCGACGACGAAGAAGGCCGCGACCGCGTGCACAAGCCGGGCGTGCTGTTTGCCGCCGGCCTGATCACCGGCGAGGCCCTGATGGGCATCGCCATCGCGATCCCGATCGTGGTCAGCAGCCGCGCCGACGTCCTGGCCCTGCCGTTCCACCTGCCGGGCGCACAGTGGATCGGCCTGGCCGTGCTGTTCCTGGTGGGCTGGCTGATCTACCGCACCGGCAAGCGCGCGGTGGGCTCGGTCTGAAGGCCGCTCCCGCTTGACCACCCCGCGTCGGGGTAGTGCTGGACGGCTGAGAACGCCGCGGTTCCCTTGAGGATCGCGGCGTTTTTTTTCGCCGATCTGCGGGTTTCTGTCGTTGCGGCACATGAAACCTTGCGAGTGCCGGGCAGGTCGCCCCCCACCTCCGACAGTTGGCCGGTGGTCGTTGGGAGTCATGGTGGGTTATGGAAGCCGGCCAGCGGCCGGCACTACCGGCTTTTCCGGTGCGCACCGGCCAACTGTCCA
>NZ_JAVWXA010000083.1:9034-17563 GCF_036662295.1 Stenotrophomonas sp. | reverse complement strand
GCAGTACGCACTAAACGGCTGACGACTGTCTACAAAACCCTGGGCGATTCAGTCCCGCCAATGGCTATCATCGTAACTGCGGACGAGATGAGCTTGGTCGCAAGGACGGCCTGTCCGATCCCGTCGCTTCAACTGTATGATCTGGCTAGGCTGGAATACATCAACGGCTGCGGGGGCGATTTCTAGATCGCAAATACTTAGATTTCGATGGAATAGAATTTTATGCAGTTGGATGCTAACGCTAGAGCCAGGAGCCATATGGACAGCGCAACCACACTTTCAAGCTTGGCAATGCTAAAAGTTAGTATTGATGGCGGTGGGGATTATCTTGAGTATCTGCGGCCATATGTTATCCATGTGCTTTCGCAATTCAAACCAGAGGTTGTATCAGATGCCACGGTTGCCAAGCAGCTAAGGGAAATATGTGGCTTAGAGATCCCTCGCAGAACCGTCCAGATTGTTTTGAAGCGAATAGCAAGAGATGGGATAATTAAAAAAAAGGATAGTGTTTACACAATAGAGCGAACATTGCCAGAGTCGAATTTTATCGAAGAAAAGGCTGACGCGCAGCGGCATATTGATTTTGTCGTTAATGAGCTAATTAAGCACGCAAAAGAGGCATCCGAACGCATCGTTTCACATAATGAAGCGACTGATGCCATCGTTTCATTTCTCTCGTATTTCTCAGTTCCCTGCCTGAAGTCTTTTTTACGAGGAACAGCCTTGCCTGACTTCGGTGGAAATGGCGACTGGAAGATCGTTTTGGTAGGTCAATTTGTTGGTGAGATCGCCAATAAGCCACAGATGCTCGAGTCATTCATGAGATTCGTCCAAGGGCACATGTTGGCGAATGCACTGCTTTGTCCAGACCTTCAGGTCCTAAAAAGTACCTACGATGATGTCGTATTTTACTTGGACACGCCGCTTCTTATTCGATTGCTTGGTCTCGAAGGTCAGGAGGAGAAGCAGGCAATCGATGAAATACTCCGGCTGGTGGTTCAACTCGGTGCGCGAGTCAGATATTTCAGTCATACGCTGGATGAGCTCATCAATTCAATCAAGGTTTCATCTGATTACATTGACAATCCTAAAGGACGGGGGTCGATTGTCGAAGAATCTAGGAGGACTGGAACTGGGAAGAGCGATCTGTTGCTAATCGCTGATCGCGCCGAAGATATTCTTGCCGGTCTGGGCGTGCTGTCCGAACAGCCGCCAAACTATTCAAAGGTTAACTTCCGTTTTGAGCTGGATGAGGGTGCCTTTGGTCAAATTCTTGACGACGAAGTTAATTATTATAATCCTAGGGCTAGGGATTATGACATTAGCTCAGTTCGTGCAATATATGTACTCAGGAGAGGGGCTGCTCCTCGCTCCCTTGAGAAGAGCAAGGCGGTGCTTGTTACCTGCAATACTTCATTCTCACTGGCGGCCTTTGAGTATGGCAAGGAGCATGAGCAGTCTCGGGAGGTCTCTACGGTTATAACTGACTTCAGTTTGGCAAACATCGCGTGGCTCAAGTCGCCGCATGGTGCGCCGTTGCTACCTCAGAAGGAGGTTCTGGCATTCGCTTATGCAGCCAGGCGTCCTACGGGAGATTTTTGGAGCAAGGTGTTGCTTCAGGCCGACAAGCTTGAAGCTTCCGGTGGTATATCCGCTCGTGACCACCAACTGCTTCGTAGTAGCCACAGTGTGCAGGCCGAGCTTATGCGCCTGACGCTCGGGGAAGATCATGAGCTTAATGCCGAATCCATTAGAAGGGTAATAGAAAGGGTTCATCAAGAGATTAGAGGTGAAAGTGCTACACAAATTATTGAGATAGAGCAGAGGCGGGCTGCAGTTGCCAGGGATCTTGACGTTGAGAGGGGGCGTAATCAAACGATAATTCGAAATATTGAAGATAGAGCGGAGCGTCGTGCACACTTCGAATCTGTTTGTATTTCGATCGGGGTCTGGTGCGCTCAGCTATTGGTTGCCCTTGTGGGATTTGTGAAGCTGGATGAGAGTCCGAACTTGGCGAGGTTGCTGATAGTTGCGGCGGGACTGTCGTCGTTGCTTCGTTTGGCAGGGGCTATTTGGGATATCAAGCCGGCCAAGATCAAGGCCGCCTACAAGACGCGTAGAAAGGCCTCAATCATCTCTTCAGAGCACTCGAAGTTAGGAATAAACGATGAATCTGCGTCCGTACCCTAGCCCATTCTTTGGTGCGAGTCGGTCGCGGCATTCTAGGACGAGCGCCACAAATAGTATTGTGGCGTTTGGTCTGTAGGCTCCTTTCTGCCTGCTTCGTATGTTCATTGGAGATGCTAAGGATCAGGCGTACTAACATGCGCCCCTGAATGCCAGAGGCTAGCCGCGCAGAGAGGCAAGCCTAGGGCGAATAGCCTCGCCAAGCTCCTGTATACCTTGGGAATTAGGGAGGTATGTTAAGTAGCGGATGTGTCGAAGGTCGAATGGTATGTCATCTGGACTCTGTGTTATCAGGATGACTTCGCGTCCGAATGCGTGTGCTAGGCCGATTTCGTAAAATACGTTTGGGTTTCGGCCGGTGCAGTCGCATATTACAACCGCGGCTCTGTCAATGAGCCCTACGACATCTTGAATGACAGCGTTGGCCTCCCATATGTCATCAGCTCTGAGGCACTCCATGCCAATGGAGGTGGCGATCTCTTGCAATTTTGTATACACAGCACTGAACTGTGGCGAAAACGGCATCATTGCAGCGCAGAGCGTGCGGTCGATGCGCTCTGGTGCTTGTACGGTAAACGCGGTCGGGATCCGGCGAGGAGGCCTTTGGTGTCTTGCGAGGAAGCGGAATAGGTCAAATTCGTGGACAGCCCAGTGCGTCCTAGTAAATACGGTAAGCCCTATTTGCAACCCGGAATTTGTCAGTAGCTCCCCGGCCACTGCTGGAAGGAGGGGGTCGTAATGATATTCTAACGAGACATTTTGACCCACGATCCTTGCTTGGCTAATGTATCCCACAGCGGCAGCCGGCATGACGCCTCTAGATTGTTCGCTAAGAAAGAGAGTTGGCAGCTTTATCAATTCGTGAAAGTTGGTAGTGTTCGGTGGGCCTTGTTGAAAGAGTGCGACGATTTGCGGGTCTGTGTATTCAAAAATTCGTGAGAGTGGAAACGTATCGGCGTGGTCGTTCCAGCCGCTCGATGAAAATATTGCGTTGTACATTTGACAGCCCCTATCTTATGGTTGACTGGACGTATATTTAGCTATCCCGCTCTAGTTTCTTTGTGAAGAATTAAAATATTCATTTTTTCATTCAATTTTCATTGCCAAGTTTAAAGCTTTTCATTTAGCGTAATGGGTGAAGCTACGCCCGGGTGCTTAGGCTATGCTTGTCAAGCAAGCCGAGCTGGTATGGTGTGGTTTCATGCTACTCCGACTAAAGCGCAGATTGGTCGGGTATTAAGCGATTATTTCCGTTGAGCATATTTTGGATCTCTTGGAGTTCGCGAGCGGCGGGCTCGGCTGGCTGGACGAAGACTTGAACGAAAATGGAGACTAGCCAGGACTTTCCTTTTGCGCATTGTCGTGAGACTTTGCATCCAATCTTCACACTTTCGCGAACGCTGGTTCAGCGTGCAAGCCAATATTGCTGTTCTCCAGTTGGCGTTCCACCGTCCATCAGTCGTCAGGGTCGCCCCCTCATAACCAAAAACACCCCCCTCATGCCCCTGAGGCATGAGCCCCGCACACCCCATCAGGTAAGCTAATCGCCTCGGTTCGACAGGAAATTCGCAGGTGGCTGACTCCCCCCAGGCTTCTCAGGCGTCCGCGCGCCCGCTGCACGGCCAGAAGCTGTTGCTCTGCGTAGGCGGTGGCATCGCCGCCTACAAGTCGCTGGAACTGGTCCGTCGCCTGCGCGACGCCGGGGCCCAGGTGCAGGTCGCCATGACCGCCGGGGCCCAGCAGTTCGTCACCCCGCTCAGCTTCCAGGCCCTGTCCGGCCAGCCCACCCGCACCACCCTGTGGGACAGCGCCGCCGAGCAGGCCATGGGCCATATCGAGCTGGCGCGCTGGGCCGACCGCGTCATCGTGGCCCCCGCCACCGCCGATCTGCTGGCCCGGCTGGCCCACGGCAACGCCGATGACCTGGTCACCACCCTGTGCCTGGCCACCACCGCGCCGCTCACCGTGTGCCCGGCCATGAACCACCGCATGTGGCAGCACCCGGCCACCCAGGCCAACATCGCCCTGCTGCGCCAGCGCGGCGCGCAGGTGATCGGGCCGGAAGACGGCCCGCTGGCCGAAGGCGAGTCCGGCCCGGGCCGGTTGACCGAACCCAATGCGATCGTCGCCGCGCTGGCCGCGCTGCAGGCCCCCGCCGGTGCTGACGCCGCGCCGGAGCCGCAGCTCCAGGGCCTGCGCGTGGTCATCAGTGCCGGCCCCACCTATGAAGACCTGGACCCGGTGCGCTACGTGGGCAACCGCAGCAGCGGCAAGATGGGCTACGCGCTGGCCGCCGCCGCCGTGCGCCAGGGCGCGCAGGTGGTGCTGGTCAGCGGCCCGGTGCAGCTGGCCACCCCGGCCGGGGTGCAGCGGGTGGATGTGCGCTCGGCCGCGCAGATGCGCGAGGCGGTGCTGGGCGCGTTGCCGGCCGACATCTATATAGGTGCGGCGGCGGTGTCCGACTACACCCCGCGCCAGGTGGCCCCGCAGAAACTCAAGAAGACCGCCGGCACCCAGACCCTCACCCTGGAGCTGGTGCGCACGCCGGACATCCTGGCCGAGGTGGCCGCGCAGACCAACGCGCTCAAGCTGGTGGTCGGTTTTGCCGCCGAAACCCACGATGTGGAGAAGTACGCGCGCGGCAAGCTCATCGACAAGCGGCTGGATCTGGTGATCGCCAATCAGGTGGGCATCACAAACGGCGGCTTCGAAAGCGATGAGAATGCAGCGACCGCTTACTGGCAGGGTGGCGAACAGGTGTTCCCCGGTACCTCCAAGGCGCTGCTGGCCGAACAACTGTTGTCCCTGATTGCCCAGAGGTTGCATGCATGAGTGTTGATTCCACCCTTCAGCCGTTGCAGGTCAAGCTGCTCGACCCGCGCTTCGGCGATACCTGGCCGCTGCCGGCCTATGCCACCGAGCACAGCGCCGGGCTGGACCTGCGCGCGGCGCTGGAAACCGAACTCACCCTGCAGCCGGGCGATACGGCGCTGATTCCCAGCGGCATCGCCATTCACATCGCCGACCCCAACCTGGCCGCCGTGGTGCTGCCGCGCTCGGGGCTGGGCCATCGCCACGGCATCGTGCTGGGCAATGGCACCGGGCTGATCGACGCCGATTACCAGGGCCCGCTGCTGATCAGCGCCTGGAACCGCGGCCGCGAGCCCTTCACGCTGCAGCCCGGCGACCGCATCGCGCAGCTGGTTGTGCTGCCAATCGCACGCGTGGGCCTGCAGGTAGTGGATACTTTCACCGACAGCGCCAGGGGAACGGGTGGATTCGGCCATACCGGGGTGTGCTGACAGGGGGAAGATCCATGAGCAAGGCGAAGGCGGAAGGACAACCGCGTCTGGCAAGCAAGCGCACCGGCCCGTTGCTGGTGGGCGCGCTGGTGCTGCTGGGCGGCTGGTTCGGCTGGAGCGCGGTGACCCAGTGGCGCCAGGCGTCGGTGGGCAGTGCGCTGGAGCAGTCGCGTGACCAGATCGTGTCCGGGGTGCAGGCCGCGCTGAGCGGGCAGGTGGCGCAGCTGGGCAAGCTGGTCAAGAGCGAGCGGGTGACTGCCGCGCTGGCCAGCGGCGATGCCGAGGCCGCCGCCGTGGCCGTGCGCGAAGGCTGGCCGGGCACCGAGGACGTGCAGGTGCTGGCCGCCACCCTGGATGACGCCTACGCCGACCCGAAAGCCTTCGGCTACTCGCGGCTGGCCCTGCTGGAAGCGGCCAACGCCGACAATGCCGTGGTGGCCCGGGTGGTCCGCGATGCCGGCGACCAGCGCCTGGGCCTGGCCGCACCGGTGCTGCTGGGCACCCAGGGGCCGGCGCTGATCTACGTGCGCCAGCCGCTGCTGCGCCTCACCGCCACCTTCGACCAGGTGCGCGTGCCCGAGGCCGGCTACCTGGCGCTGCGCCAGGGCAACCACAACGTGATCGAGCAGGGCGCGCGCTCGCTGGGCGACGGCGCCGAGGCGCTGGCCCGGCCGATCGGCAAGAGCGGGCTGCGCCTGGCCGCGGCCGTGCCGGATGTCGACGCCGGCCCGCTGGGGCTGTCGGCCATCCCGTGCGCGGTGGTGGCGGTGCTGCTGCTGGCGATCGCCGGCATGCTGCAGTTCGGCAAGGGCAAGGTGCCGCTGCCGCGCCGCCGCAGTGCCAACGCCGGCGACCTGGAAGATGGCCCCACCCTGAGCGAAAGCCTGGCGCAGTCGCCGCTGGCGGTGGCCCCGGCGCTGTCCGAAGGCGGTCCGCCGCCGGTCCCGGGCGTACCGGGGCAGGACGTGCCGGCGGGCATCTTCCGTGCGTATGACATCCGCGGCGTGGTCGGGCGCGAGCTCACCCCGGCGGTGGCCGCGCTGATCGGCCAGGCCATCGGCTCGGTGCTGCAGGTGCAGGGCCTGCGCGAGATCGTGGTGGGCCGCGATGGCCGCCTGTCCGGGCCGGAGCTGAGCGATGGGCTGATCGAAGGCCTGCGCCGCGCCGGCTGCGATGTGATCGATATCGGCCTGGCCCCCACGCCGGTGGTGTACTTCGCCAGCTATCACCTGCGCGCGGGCAGCTGCGTGGCGGTCACCGGCAGCCACAACCCGCCGGACTACAACGGCTTCAAGATCGTGGTGGGCGGGGAAACCCTCTCCGGCGATGCCATCACCGAGCTGTTCCAGCGCATCCGCGACGGGCACCTGCATGTGGCCACCGAGCCGGGCAGCCTGCAGCAGCGCGAGGTCAACGCCGATTACGTCCAGCGCATCGCCGATGACGTGCAGCTGGATCGCCCCCTCAAGGTGGTGGCCGATGCCGGCAACGGCGTGGCCGGCGAGCTGGCCCAGCCGCTGCTGGAGGCGATCGGGGCCGAGGTCATTCCGCTGTATTGCGATGTGGATGGCACCTTCCCCAACCACCACCCCGATCCCAGCGACCCGCACAACCTGGAAGACCTGATCCAGACCGTGAAGCGCTTCGACGCCGACCTGGGCCTGGCCTTCGACGGCGACGGCGACCGCCTGGGCGTGGTCACCCGCGAAGGCAGGATCATCTACGCCGACCGGTTGCTGATGCTGTTCGCCGCCGACGTGCTGATGCGCAACCCGGGCGCGCTGGTCATCTACGATGTGAAGTGCAGCGGCAAGCTGTCCGATTACGTGCTGCGCAACGGCGGCAGCCCGCTGATGTGGAAGACCGGCCACTCGCTGATGAAGGCGAAGATGCGCGAGACCGACGCCGAGCTGGCGGGTGAGATGAGCGGGCACTTCTTCTTCAAGGAGCGCTGGTTCGGCTTCGACGATGGCCTGTACGCGGCCGCGCGCCTGCTGGAGATCCTGGCCCAGCGCGAGGAGACGCCCTCGGAGGTGTTCGAGGAGCTGCCCGACAGCGTGTCCACCCCGGAGCTGAAGGTGCCGGTGGAATCGGGCACCCCGCATGCGCTGGTGTCCTTGTTCGTGGCCGCCGCGCAGGTGGAGGATTCACCGTTCGCCGGCGCGCGCCTGGCCACCCTGGACGGCCTGCGCGCCGATTTCCCCGATGGCTGGGGCCTGCTGCGCGCGTCCAACACCACCCCGGTGCTGGTGCTGCGCTTCGAGGGAGACGACGAGGCGGCGCTGGAGCGCATCAAGACCCTGTTCCGCGAGCAGCTGCAGCCGTTGCTGCCGGGCGTGGAGCTGGGCTTCTGACGGGCATGGGTACCGACCAACGGTCGGTACCTGCCTCGCATCACCGGGGAGGCACCACCGCCGGTCGTGGTGCATCCCAATCCCATGCCCGTTGCGATCCGCACACGGGCAGGCGATCCCTGCAGCACACCGACAATGCAACACGCTGGTAGGGTCGCATCCCAATCGACCGCCGTGAAACGGCCAACGCTCGATGGCGGCATGACCCCAAATCGAAATGCGCCTCTCCGCCGGGTGTTCATGCCACAACCGGATGCGGCATCCCAATCGACCGCCGTGAAACGGCCAACGTTCGATGGTGGCATGACCGCAGATCGAAATGCGTCTCTCCGTCGGGTGTTCATGCCACAACCGAACGCGGCAACCATATCGGCGGTCGATCGGGATGCGACCCTACCGGGGACACCGACAACGCAACACGCTGGTAGGGTCGCATCCCAATCGACCGCCGTGAAACGGCCAACGTTCGATGGCGGCATGACCCCAAATCGAAATGCGCCTCTCCGCCGGGTGTTCATGCCACAACCGGATGCGGCATCCCAATCGACCGCCGTGAAACGGCCAACGTTCGATGGTGGCATGACCGCAGATCGAAATGCGTCTCTCCGTCGGGTGTTCATGCCACAACCGAACGCGGCAACCATATCGGCGGTCGATCGGGATGCGACCCTACCGGGGACACCGAC
>NZ_JAVWXA010000083.1:0-8934 GCF_036662295.1 Stenotrophomonas sp. | reverse complement strand
GGTCGCATCCCAATCGACCGCCGTGAAACGGCCAACGTTCGATGGCGGCATGACCGCAAATCGAAATGCGCCTCTCCGCCAGGTGTTCACGCCACAACCGGACGCGGCAACCATATCGGCGGTCGATCGGGATGCGACCCTACCGGGGACACCGACAACGCAACACGCTGGTAGGGTCGCATCCCAATCGACCGCCGTGAAACGGCCAACGTTCGATGGCGGCATGACCGCAAATCGAAACGCGCCTCTTCGTCGGGTGTTCATGCCACACCCGAATGTGGGAACCATGTCGGCGGTCGATCGGGATGCGACCCTACCGGTGACACCGACAACACGCCGGTAGGGTCGCATCCCAATCGACCGCCGTGAAACGGCCAACGCTCGATGGTGGCATGACCGCAAATCGAAATGCGCCTCTCCGCCAGGTGTTCATGCCACAACCAAACGCGGCAAACACATCGGCGGTCGATCGGGATGCGACCCTACCGGGAGCCCGGTCCGCGCATGCGCAGACGATCCCTGCCGCACACCGACAATTCGCCCCCACCTGGCGTGTACCGGCACACCGGTAACGGGGATTCCCCGGCCGCCTCACCCCTTGAACCGCAAACCCACGCCCGGTTCGGTGAACAGGTAGCGCGAGTCCAGCGCCGAATCGCCCAGCTTGTGCCGCAGCTTGCCCACCAGGATGCGCAGGTAATGGGTGTCGTGCTGGTGGGTGGGCCCCCAGATTTCCTGCAGGATCTGCGGCTGGGTCACCACGCGCCCGGCATTGCGCAGCAGCAGCGACAACAGCGCGTACTCCTTGCGGGTCAGTGCCACCGGCACGCCCGCCAGGTGCACCTCGCGCCGCACCAGGTCGATGTGCAGGTGCCCGTCATCGAACTGCGGCAGCACCCCCTCGCTGGACACCGTGCGCGAGCGCAGCAGCGCCCGCACCCGCGCCATCAGTTCCTGGGTGCCGAACGGCTTGGTCACGTAGTCGTTGGCGCCGTTGTCCAGCGCCCGCACCTTCTCGGTCTCACCGGCGCGCACGGTCAGCATGATCACCGGCACCTGGCTCCACTGGCGCAGCTCGGCCAGCACCTCGTGGCCTTCCATGTCCGGCAGGCCGATATCCAGGATCACCAGGTCCGCACCCTCGCTGACCAGCGCTTCCAGTCCGGCCTGCCCGGTGGCGGCCTGCACCACGCGGTAGCCCTGTGCGCGCAGGCTGATGTCCAGGAAGCGGCGGATCTGTGCTTCGTCATCGATCACCAGCACGCATGCCGGCGGCACGCCTTGGGTAGGGTCAGGAGGGGTCATCGTCATCGGCAGGGTGGGGCTGCAGCAGCGGCAGCGTGATGCGGATCAGGGTACCGCGTCCGTCGCGGCCCGGCAGCGCCTGCACACTTCCGCCGTGTGCGCCGATCATGCCCTGGCAGATGGTCAGCCCCAGCCCGGTGCCATGCCGGCCCCGGTCGCCGCGCTCCACGCTGTAGAACATGTCGAAGATGCGCGCGCGCTCGTCATCGGGAATCCCCGGGCCGGCATCCAGCACGTCGATGCGCAGCTCGCCCTCCACCCGGCGCGCCTGCACCTCCACCGCCGCACCGGGCGGGGAGAACTTGGCCGCGTTTTCCATCACGTTGAACACCGCCTGCTCCACCAGCGCCGGGTGCACCCAGATCGGGGCCAGCGTGGCCGGGATGTCGAGCTTGAGCTGCACCGCCGGCTGGTAGCGCTGCAGCCGCCTGGCGGCCGAGCCCACCAGCTCGTCCACGCCGATCCAGTCGCGGTTGATCTGCAGCCCTTCGTGGCCCAGCCGGGTCATGTCCAGCAGGTTCTGGATGTAGCGGTCCAGCCGCTCGCCTTCCACCAGGATGGTGTCGAGCAGGGCCCGGCGGTCCTGCGCGTCCATCGCCTCGCTGTAGCTGGAGAGGCTGTCGGCCGAGCCGATCATCGCCGCCAGCGGCGAGCGCAGGTCGTGCGACACCGAGGACAGCAGCGCCGAGCGCAGGCGCTCGGTCTCGTTGCTCACATGCGCCTTTTCCAGCGCGGCCACCAGCTGGGTGCGCAGCGCGGCCTGGGCGATGTCGTCCACCATCGCCTCGGCCAGCTGGCGCTGCTCGGGCGTGAGGCGCGGCGCGTTGCGCGCGAAGCGCATGCCGGCCACGCCGATCGCGCGCGCTTCGCCGTCCAGCAAGGGCAGGCACCACCATTCCGCGCCGGCCAGCGTATCGGTGAAGCGGCCGCTGGGTTGGCCGTGGCGCAGCGCCCAGTCGGCGGCGGCCAGGTCGGTGTCACCGGGCGCGGCACTGCCACTGGTGCTGGTGTCCTGGCCGATGCGCAGCCAGGCCGGTGCATCCATCGCCTGTTCCAGCGCCTCGCGCCCGGCCTGGGCCACCGCTTCGTTGCTGGCCGCGCGGGCCAGTTGCCGGCCCAGCGCCTGGCGCGCATTGGCGTGCCGGTTGGCGGCGCGCAGGGCCAGCACCTGCATGCGCAGGCGCGAGGCCAGTCGCCCGGCCACCAGCGCGGCGGCCAGGAACAGGAACACCGTGATCACGCCCTGGCGGGCACTGATCGCAAAGGTGAAACGCGGGGCGATGAAGAAGAAGTTGTAGGCCAGGAAACACAGCGCCGCGGCGATCACCGCCGCGCTGGTACGGCTGCGCGCGGCCACCATCACCACGGCCACGATGAACACCATCGACAGGTCGTACAGCCCGATCCAGTGCTCGGCCACCACCGCCACCAGGCACGCCAGCGCGGTGGCGCCGATCGCCAGCAACGTGTCCTGCCCGGTGCTGCGGGTGGGCATCGACAGGCCGGTGCGGCGCGCGCGGGCGCGCGCCTGCGGCGTGCCGATGATGGTGATCTCGTAATGCGCGCCGCGCTGGATCAGCTGCTGGGTGAGGGTGCGGTTGAGCATCCGCGCGATCGGGCGCTCGCGGGTGCGGCCCAGCACCAGCGTGGAAACGCTGTTGTGCGCGGCATGGTCCAGCAGGGCATCGGCGATGCTGGAGCCGTGCAGCAGCTCGGCCTCGCCACCGAGGCGGCGGGCCAGCGCAAACGCGGCGTCGATCTCGCGCCCGGTGGCCTCGTCGTTGCGCCGGCCCTGCACGGTCACCACCGTCCAGGGCGCATCGCGACGCTCGGCGATGCGCCTGCCCACGCGCACCAGGTACTCGCTCTGGCCGCCGCCATCGATGGCCACCAGCACACGGCGGCGCAGCGGCAGGTTGCCCTCGCCACGCGCGGCACGGGTCTGGCGCAGGCTGCTGTCCACGCGGTCGGCCGCTTCCTGCATGGCCAGCTCGCGCAGCGCGGTCAGGTTGGCCGGCGAAAAGAACGCCTGCAGCGCCTGCGCAGCCTGTTCGGGTACATACACCTTGCCCTGCTGCAGGCGCTCGATCAGCTCGCGCGGCGGCAGGTCCACCAGCACGATGTCGTGCAGGTGGTCCAGCACCGCATCGGGCACGGTCTCGCTCACGCGCACGCCGGTGATGCGCATCACCACGTCGTTGAGGCTTTCCAGGTGCTGGATGTTGACCGTGGTCCACACATCGATGCCCGCCTCCAGCAACTCCTCCACGTCCTGCCAGCGCCGCTCGTGGCGGCTGCCCGGCACGTTGCGATGGGCCAGCTCGTCCACCAGCACCAGCGCCGGATGGCGGGCCAGCACCGCGTCCAGGTCCATCTCGCCCAACACGTGCTGCTGGTACTGGCGCTGCGCCAGCGGCACCTGCGGCAGGCCATCCAGCAGGGCGGCGGTCTCGGCGCGGCCGTGGGTTTCCACCAGCCCCACCACCACGTCCACGCCACGGCGCAGCTGGTCGTGCGCGCGGGTGAGCATGCTGAAGGTCTTGCCCACGCCCGGCGCGGCGCCCAGGAACACGGTGAGCTTGCCGCCGGCCTCGCGTTGCAGGCGTTCGACCAGGGCATCGGCCTGGCGGGTGCGTGGATCGTTCATGGGTGGCGATTGTGCGCCTGGCGGCGCGATCCTGGCATCACGGCGCGCGCTGCAGGTCATCCAGCGCCAGGTTCAACGTCACCACGTTCACCCGTGGCTGGCCGAACACGCCCCATTGCGGGCCCTGCGTATGCGCCTGCACCAGTGCGTCCACGCGCGCGGGCGGCAGCCCACGGCTGCGGGCCACGCGGGCCACCTGCACCTGCGCGGCCGCCGGCGACAGTGCCGGGTCCATGCCCGAGCCGGACTGGGTGACCAGGTCGCTTGGCACCTGCGAAACGGGTACGCCCTCGCGCGCGGCCACGGCGGCGATGCCGGCCTGCACGCGTTCCTGCAGGGCCGGGTTGCTGCGCGCCAGGTTGCTGCCGGCCGCCGCCATCGGGTCGAAACCGGCCGCCGACGGCCGCGCCTGGAAATAGCCATCGCCGTTGAACGGCTGGGCGATCAGCATCGAGCCGCGCACCTGGCCATCGCGGATCAGCAGGCTGCCATCGGCCTGCGCGGGAAACAGCAGCCGGCTGGCACCGGTGGCGGCCAGCGCGTAGGCCAGGCCGAGCAGCAACAGGCTGGCCAGGCCCAGCATCACGGCCGGCCGCCACGAGCCCTGGTGTTGCAGGGTATCTGCCGCGGCGGCAGAAGCGCGCGCGGTGCGGGGCAGGGAAGGTGCGATTGAGCGGTTCATGCGCCGAATACCGAGACAAGGAGAAGGTCGATCAATTTGATGGCCGCAAACGGCAGCAGCACGCCGCCCAGGCCATACACCAGCATGTTCCGGCGCAGCAGCGCGGTGGCCGTGGCCGGGCGGAAGCGCACCCCGCGCAACGCCAGCGGGATCAAGGCCGGGATAACCAGCGCGTTGAAGATCAGCGCCGCCAGCACCGCGTTGCGCGGGCTCGACAGCTGCATCACGTTCAATGCCGCCATCGCCGGCAGGGTGGAGGCGAACAGCGCCGGCAGGATCGCGAAGTACTTGGACACATCGTTGGCCAGCGAGAAGGTGGTCAGCGCACCGCGCGTGATCAGCTGCTGCTTGCCCACTTCCACCACCGCCAGCAGCTTGGCCGGGTCCGAATCCAGGTCCACCATGTTGCCGGCTTCCTTGGCCGCCTGCGTGCCGGAGTTCATGGCCAGGCCGATGTCGGCCTGGGCCAGCGCCGGGGCATCGTTGGTGCCGTCGCCCACCATCGCCACCAGCCGCCCGCCGGCCTGCTCGGCGCGGATGCGCGCCAGCTTGTCTTCCGGGCGGGCCTCGGCGATATAGTCGTCCACGCCGGCTTCGGCGGCGATGGCCGCGGCGGTCAGCGGGTTGTCGCCGGTGATCATCACCGTGCGGATGCCCATGGCGCGCAGCTGCGCGAACTTCTCGCGCATGCCGTGCTTGACCACGTCACTGAGCTCGATCACGCCCAGCACGTGCCGGCCTTCGCACACCACCAGCGGCGTCGCGCCGTTGCGCGCCACCTGTTCCACCCGGCCCGGCAGCTCGGCCGGCACCGTGCCACCCAGCTCGCGCACATACGCGGTGATCGCATCGGCGGCGCCCTTGCGGATGCGCCGGCCGCCGTCCAGGTCCACGCCGGACATGCGGGTCTGCGCGGTGAAGGCCAGGTAGTCCGCACGGTCCGGTTCGGTCGTGGTGCAGCCCTGCTCGCGCGCCAGGCGCACGATGGACTTGCCCTCCGGGGTGGGGTCGGCCAGCGAGGACAGCAGCGCCGCTTCGCGCAACTGGGTGGCGTCGATCCCGGCCAGCGCATGGAAGTGCGTGGCCTGGCGGTCGCCGTGGGTGATGGTGCCGGTCTTGTCCAGCAGCAGCACGTCCACGTCGCCGGCCACTTCCACCGCCTTGCCGGATTTGGCCAGCACGTTGGCGGCCAGCGCCCGGTTCATGCCGGCGATGCCGATGGCCGGCAGCAGCCCGCCGATGGTGGTGGGAATCAGGCACACCAGCAGGGCGATCAGCAGCAGCGGGTCCACCTGCACGCCCACGAACGCGCCGATCGCCGGCAAGGTCGCCACCACCACCAGGAAGGTGAGCGTCATCGCCGCCAGCAGCAGGGTCAGGGCCACTTCGTTCGGGGTCTTCTGCCGGTTGGCACCTTCCACCAGCGCAATCATCCGGTCCAGAAAGCTGTGGCCCGGCTCGGCGGTGATGCGCACGATGATCTGGTCGGACAACACCTTGGTGCCACCGATCACGCCGCTGCGGTCGGTGCCGGCCTCGCGTAGCACCGGCGCCGATTCACCGGTCACCGCCGCTTCGTTGATGGTGGCCAGGCCCTGCACGATCTCGCCATCGGCGGGAATCAATTCGCCGGCGCTCACGATCACATGGTCACCGGGGCGCAGCTCGGCCGCCGGCACCTGGGTCTGGCTGGCGCCGGCATGCGCGGCGGCCAGCCGGCGCGCGCTGAGGTCCTGCCGCGCGCGCCGCAGCGAGGCAGCCTGGCCGCGTCCGCGGGCTTCGGCCACCGCCTCGGCGAAATTGCCGAACAGCACCGTCAGCAGCAGGATCGCGGTCACCGCCAGGCCAAAACCCAACGGCGCGTTGCCGCTCAGGGTGACCACCAGGCTGACCAGCGTGCCGGCCATCACCACGGCCATCACCGGGCTGTGCAGCAGGTGGCGCGGGGACAGCTTGAGCACCGCATCGCGCAGGGCGCGGCGCCAGCCGGCGCCGTCAAGCAGGCGCTGGCGGCGATGGGAAGAAACGTTCAAGGAATTGGTACTCACGGAAGAGGTACTCACGGCATCAGGTCTCAGTGCTGCAGCAGCGAGAGGTGGTCGGCCACCGGGCCCAGCACCAGCGCCGGCATGAACTGCAGCACGGTCAGGACCACGATCAGCGCGATCAGGGTCAGGGCGAAGGTCGGGGTCTCGATCTGCAGCGTGCCCGCCGATTCCGGCGCGCGCCGCTTGGCCGCCAGCTGCGCGGCCACGATCAGCGGAATCACCAGCACCGGATAGCGGCCCAGCAGCAGCACCAGCGTGCAGCTCAGGTTCCACCACGGCGTGGCATCGCCCAGCCCCTCAAAACCCGAGCCGTTGTTGGCAAACGCCGACACGTACTCATAGAAGACCTGGCTGACGCCGTGGAAACCCGGGTTGGAGGTGCCGGTGATCGAGGGGATCGCCAGCGTCAGCGCGGTGAAGCCCAGGATGGTGATCGGCTGCAGCAGCACCAGCAGCGCCAGCAGCCGCACCTGCGGGGTTTCCAGCTTGCGGCCGAGCAGTTCCGGGGTGCGGCCGGTCATCAGCCCGGCCAGGAACACGCCCAGCAACAGGTAAACAAAGAACTGCTGAAGGCCGCAGCCGATGCCGCCCCAGATCGCGCTGACCAACATGTTGACCATCGGCACCGCGCCGGCCAGCGGGCTCAGCGAGTCATGCATGCCGTTGACCGAGCCGTTGGAGACCTGGGTGGTGACGGCGGCCCACAAGGCGGTGCCGTCCGCGCCGAAGCGCACTTCCTTGCCTTCCATCAACAGCGGGCTGGCCGCCGCGGCCGAGTGGCCCTCCAGCCATACCGTGGCCGCCACCGACACGCTGGACATCGCCAGCATGCAGCCGAACACCAGCCCGGCCAGGCGCTTGCGCCCGGTGAAGGCGCCCAGCATGAAGATCACGCAGATCGGGATCAGCAGGATGCCGATCAGTTCCAACGCGTTCGACAATGGGGTGGGGTTTTCCAGCGGCATCGCGCTGTTGGGGCCATACCAGCCACCGCCATTGGCGCCCAGCTGTTTGGCCGCCACCATCGCGGCCACCGGGCCAAGCGGCAGCTTCTGCGCGTCCATTCTGGCGGCCGCATCGATCGGCGTCGCCTGCGGGCCGGCGGCCAGCGTAGCCGGCACGCCCTGGCTGGTGAGCAGCACCGCCCACAGCAGGCACAGCGGCAGCATGAAGCGCACGCAGGCGCGCACCACGTCGGCGTAGTAGTTGCCCACGTCCACGCGGCGGTCATCGCCCTCCGGGCTGGCAGGCTGGGCGTCCACCGTCTCCGGGCGTGCCCCGAACAACGCACGCAGCGTGGCCACCGCCAGCGCCAGGCCCATCATCGGCGTCACCACCTGCAGGCCGGTGATCGCGGTCATCTGCGAGAAGTAGGACAGCTGCGCCTGGCCGGAATAGTGCTGCTGGTTGGTGTTGGTCAGGAACGACACCATCGTGTGCAGCGCCGTATCCCAGCGCATGTTGGGGATCTGGTCCGGGTTGAACGGCAGCCATGCCTGGGTCATGAGCACCGCCTGCACCAGCACGGCGATCACCACGTTGCTCAGCACGAAGGCGCCCACATAGCCGCGCCAGGACATGCCGCGCCCCGGGTCTACGCCCAGCAGCCGGTACAGCGGTTTTTCCACCCAGGCAAACAGCGCATCGCCGCGCATCGGCGCGCCGCGCATCACCCGGGCCAGGTACAGCCCAAGGGGAAAGGCCAGCACGATGCTGGCCAGCAGGATCAACAGGATCTCGGTCATGGTCGGCTCCGGTCAGAACGCTTCGGGCCGAAGCACGACATACAGCAGGTAGGCGGCGGCGACGAGCACCAGCACGCCGCACACCAGGGAAAGCCAGGCAGGCATGGTCGGGGCCTCAAACGCAGGAAGGGAACGCGGCGGTGCAGGGCGCACCGGCGGCAGGGAGTACGGGCAGAAACAGGCGCATGGGACGTCCAGGTGGAACCACTCCACATCAGGTGCCCATCGTCGGCCGCCCCGGCATAAAGGCGCCACGCCACGGGCTGTGCCCCCGCGTAAAAAGTGCATAAACAATGGTCGGGCCGGCGTCCCGGCGACGCCCCCAATCCGCGCACCGTCCCGCTGGTGCCGACCGCTGCCCGGCTCCCCATGCCCCCACCCAGCCCGGTAGTGCCGGCCGCTGGCCGGCTCCCCATGCCCCCACCCAAGCCCGGTAGTGCCGGCCGCTGGCCGGCTCCCCATGACCCCACCCAAGCCCGGTAGTGCCGGCCGCCGGCCGGCTCCTCA
>NZ_JAVWXA010000082.1:0-17797 GCF_036662295.1 Stenotrophomonas sp. | reverse complement strand
GGCGCCGGGGTCGCTGGCGGCCGGTGCCTTGGGATGCCCCGGCGGCAGCGAGGTCGGCGCCGGGAACACCACCGTGCCCACGCCGCCCACCACGTTGCCCAGGGTACTGCCGACCCCGCCCACCACGTTGCCCAGCGTATTGCCCACCCCACCGACCACGTTGCCCAGCGTGTTGCCCACGCCGTTGAGCAGGTCGCCCACGCCGCCCAGCAGGCCGCCGGACGCCGCCGTCGGCGACACCATCAGCGAGTGGGTCTGGCTCACGCTCGCCGCCGCCTCGACCCGCTTGAGGTTGCGGTCGGCCACCACCGCCGCCGGTGCCGGCGCGTCCACCTGCACACGCCCGGCAACGCCGCTGGCCAGGGTGGCCTGCACCGCGTCATCGACACTGGCCGTCACGGTTTCATCGGCGCCGATTACCGCGTCGGCCGCCCTCCGTGCACCCGCCTCGCCCGTTACTTCCGCGCGTGCCGCCACGGCCGCCTGCACCTTCGCCTGCACGGCGGTCGCGCGCGGGGTGGCAGCGCCCGGCACCGCGCCGGTCGCCACGATGGCGCCGCGCTTCGGCGCGGTCTGCGCCGTGCCGGCCACGCGCGCCTGTACCGCGCTGTCCACGGCCAGCAGCGGCCGGTCACCGCGCGTGACCGCCGCGCTGGCCGTCACGGTGGCCGGCATGGCCACCTGCTGCGGCAACGCGCTCGGCGCCTTGCCCAGGCCCAGGTTGAGCGACACGTTGGCATCGGCATCGAGCGCCGGCACGCTGGCACCAGTGCGCACCACCGCGGCCAGCGCCGCCTCGGCGTCCAGCTTCACCGGCAGCGGTGCGTACTTGGCCGTCAGCGCATCCAGATCGCTGCGGGTCTGGCTTTCACCAGCCAGCGCCGAGCCGCTGCCCAGTGCCAGCGCCAGGCCGATGGACAGCACCGACATCGGCACCTTCAGGTGCACCACCACGGGACCGGCGACCAGGCTGCCGCGCGAGGTGGCCACTTCGGAAACGACCACCAGGGCATTCAGCCGGTGGCTCCAGACCAGTCGAAAGATACGGTTCATCAGATGTTCCCCCGTGTGACGATTTGGACGGCATCCATGCCTGTTGGCACTTGGATGTCATTACAGTCGCCACGTCACCTGCGGGGCACTTCATTCCGGCAGCACAGGCGTGCGTTCCGGCAAGACAAGGAGGGAAACCGGCAGCGGCATGTGCAATTCCGGCAGATTGCCGGAAACGTGCATCGCCGTGGCTCAGGCAGGGCTGCCGATCTGGGCCGGCGCACGCATCAGCGTGTCGCGCGGCAGTTCGCCAAACACACGACGGTAATTGTCGGCAAAACGGGACAGGTCCCACAGCCCGCAGCTCAACGCCACCGCCTTGACCGACTTGCGGCTGGCATCGGCCATCGACAGCCCCCGGCAGGCCGCGCACAACCGCAACATGGACAGGTACCGGTTGGGCGAGGTGTTGAACAGGTCCTCGAAGGCGTAGCGCAGCGCACGCTCGCTGACCCCGGCCGCGTCGCAGATCTCGTGCATGTAGATGTAGCGGCGCAGGTTGAGCCGCATGAAATTCTCCGCGCGCTGTGCAATGAGGTAGTGCGCGCGGCGCGCCCGCGTGTTGCTCGGGCGATCCTCGCTGCCGGCGGCCAGCAGCGCCTGGATGTGCGCGTGCAGCACCGCATCCACCGCATCGGCGGGCAGCGTGCCGCCGGGCGTGGCCAGGTGCGCCTGCAACGCGTCATAGCGCTGCACCAGCCTCGCCTGGCCGCCGTCGGCGGCGATGTTGAACAGCGACAGCGCCTGCCCCGACGGCAGCGTGCTGCGCAGGCTCAGCTCGGTCAGCTTGCGCTGCACGCGTTGCATCGGCGCCAGCAGCAGGCTCAGGCGGGTGCCGGCGCTGAAGGCGAATTCGCTGATGCCCTCCGGCAGCACCGTCACCGCCATCCCGGCACTCAGCGGGATGCCGTGGCACCAGCTCAGCGCCTCATCGGTGGCATGGATGAAGCCCAGCAGGCACCAGTCCTGCGGCAGCATGAAGCGGCCACGGAAATGAAACCCGCAGTGCGCGGTGCAGAACAACGCTTCATCGTGGACGCGCGAATGCAGCGCCGCGCGCGGGCCGTTGCCGTCCAGCAGCACCAGTTCAAGGTCGCAGACGCGCAGCACGCCGCTCAGCGTGCCCAGGTCGTAGGACCGGAGCGCGCTGTCGCCGTTGTCGCCTGCTACACCATCTACCATGACAGTGATGCCCCCTTAGGCCTGGATCCACGCCATCCGCGTACCGCGGCTTTTCATGGCGTACGTCTCATTAACTTCGCGGCCGGCCGCCAGCGCGGCAACGAATAAACTCACACCGATTAACGGTTCATGCCATCTGCAAACCATCGCTATTATCGATGTACATTTTCGGCAAGTATGCATGAACTCGTCGCGCGGTAAACCCGTCGCCACCGAACGCGACACGATCGCCGCGCAGGGTCAGGAAAATCCTACAAAATGGCCTTCACGCGCGTCAAAATATCGTCATCACAACGACATCACCGTATAAACACGCCGGCTTCACTTTATAAACATTAAATGGTGGCCACATGGTTCGCGCTCATAATCGACCGCGCCCGGCAGCTAAAGTCCCGTCGGACCCTGCCGATTTTGTGCATTGAATGCCGTTGATCGCGCTGATTATCCAGGCAGACAGCACACCCGGCAGCTCCGTGGCGGAAACCGGATGTGTAGAACAGGGGGATGCAATGCAGACGCTCGTGGATTGTCGGACATCGCCGGATCGGCTCGACCCGGCCGCGCACGCGCAGGCGACCACGCCACCGTGGGCCCGCTGCCTGCCCCACCCTGCCCCCGAACCCGCCCGCCTGGAGGAATCCAGTCGGGCCGGTGGCCGTTACTGACGGCCGCTTACCTGCGCACGGAGCGCGCAGGCCACGGGATGGCGCCGGCGGAGTCCGGGACGCGCCATCCGAACGCAGGCAGTCCCATTGATTGACCGGAACAGGGAGTAGACCGTCATGAAGGCTTCAATCCGCAGGTTTCTCGTTGAAGAAGAAGGTGTCACCGCACTGGAATACGGCATCCTCGCCGCCGTCATCGCCGGCGTGCTGGTGGTGGCCGCGCGTACCGGCCTGAGCGAAATGTTCACCACGCTCTTCAGCAAGCTCAAGACGCTGGTGGAAAGCGCCAGCGGCCCCGCGCCGAGCAACCCGACCACCTGATCGACCGCGTCCGGTCGTCTGGCAGCGCCCGCAGGTCCGCCTGCGGCAACGCCAACGGCTTGCCCGCTGTCCGGTTCGATGCGCCATCAAGGAGGAACCATCGGATGTCACTGCTGCCCGTGTTGGCCCTGCTGCTGAGCGTACAGGTCGCCATCAGCGACCTGTACGCGCGGCGCGTGTCCAATCGCTGGCTGCTGGGGGTGGGGGCGCTGGCGCTGGCGTGGTTGCTGGCGGCATGGATGACCGGCACCGCCACGCCCGGCCAGCACCTGCTTGGCCTGGTGCTGGGCCTGCTGGCACTGCTGCCGTTCTACGCCATCGGCTGGATGGGCGCGGGCGATGTGAAGTGCTTCGCCGTGCTGGGCCTGCTGCTGGGCGCACCGGCGTTGCTGCCGGTCTGGATCGTCGCCAGCCTGATGGCCGGGCTGCACGCCTCGGTCGTGGTGGTGGCACCGGCCGTGCGCGCCCAGTTGCCGCTGCGCGCGCAGTGGATGCAGGCACGGGTGCGCGAACGCTGGCACGCCGGGCCGACCGCCCACCGCCTGCTGGCCCTGCGCGAGGGGCGTGCCGGCATTCCCTACGCCGCCTACCTGGGCGTGGCCACGCTCGGCTATCTCATCGCCAGCGGCCAGGGAGGCGCGCCATGAACGCCCGGCCCGCCGTGCGTGCGCGCCAGCATGGCGTGGCCACGCTGGAATTTGCCTTCCTGCTCATCCTCGGGGTGGTGCCGCTGCTGCTGCTCACCTACACCGGGGTGATGATCATGGCGGCGCAACAGACCTTGTCGCTGGCCTCGGCCGAAGGCGCGCGCGCCTCGCTGCGCCACGCCAGCCCCAACGAGCGCCGCGTCGCGGCTTGCGAGGCTGCCCAGCGCTCGATGCAATGGCTGCTCAATTTCGCCGGCCAGCAGGCCAACTGCAGCGCCGCCGGCGCCCCGCCCATCGTGGTGACCGCCCCGGCACCGTGCGTGGGCCTGCCCAGCGCGCAGTGCATGCAGGTCTCGGTGAGTTACGACTATCGCAGCAAGCCGTTCCTGCCTGGCACCGGGCGCGTGTACGGCTGGCTGATGACCCAGCCGATCCGCAGCACCGCGGTGGCCCAACTCGACCTGGGTACTCCCTGATGCGCGGCGCGCCCTTCCTGGAGGCAATGGCATGCTCAAACTGACCCGGATCGCGGCGGTGGCGCTGATCGCCCTGGCCCTGCTGCTGGCCGCGGTGGCCCTGCTGGTCAGCCGGCGCGCGCCGCCGACCACGCCTGCCCCGTCACCGGCCGTCGCCGGGCAGCCGCAGCAGTGGCCGGTGGTCGAAGCGGCCACGCTGCTGCCGGCCGGTCGCCCGATCGGGGCGGCCGACCTGCGCATCGGGGCATCCCCGCAGGCGCCCACCGGCGGCTTCACCAACATCGCCGCCGCCACCGGCGCGGTGCCGGTTCGCGACATTCCCGTGGGCACCGCGCTCAACCGTGCGCTGATGGCACAGGGCTATGCGCTGCGACTCAACCCGGGCGAGCGCGCGCTCGCCGTGCCGGTGGATGAGCTGGTGGCGGCCGGCAACCGCATCCTGCCTGGCGACTACGTGGATGTATTCCTCAACCTGCGCGCGCCGGCGGGGATGAACACCGACGGCCAGGCGCAGGCGCGGCTGCTGCTGTCGCGCCTGCGCGTGCTCAGCTACGGCGCGGCCGATGCGGCGCCCGGCCAGGCCACCGCCAGCAGCGCGCCCGCCGATGGCAGCGCGGGCGCCAGTACCGACGCCCGCGCGCAGGACATCCAGGGCAGCCCATCTGCCAGCAGTGGCAGCAGCGCCAGCCAACCGATCCGCAGCGCGGTGCTGGCCGTGCCGGTGGCCGAGGCCAACCGCCTGCTGCTGGGCGCGCAGCAGGGCAAGCTGTTCCTGGCCCTGCGCAATCCGGCCGATGTCGGCCTGCCCGACCCCAGCCTGTTTGCCACCGCCGACGGGGTGCTGGATGCGCGCGGCACGCTGAGCCCCGAGCAGCGGCTGGCGCTGGCCTCGCCGGAAAACGACGCCTTCGCCGGCCTGGACAGCGATGCCCTCGCCGGCCGCCACGCACCGCAACCGGCACGCGCGCCGCTCGCGGTACGCGCGGCCCCGGCGCGGCTGGCGCCGCGACGGGATCGCGGCGTCGAGATCATCCGCGGCGATGTTTCCTCCCACAGCGGCTCGCCCTGAGCCATGCCGAGACTGTCCATGACGCCACGCCACGCCCGCCTGCACCGCGCCTCACGCCGTTGGCCTGCCTCGCTGCTGGCGCTGGTGCTGGGTGCCTGCCCGGGGCTGGGCATGGCCAACGCCGACGTGGTGCTGCAGACCCGCGAACAACGGCCGTGGACGCTGCCGGCCGACCTGGAGCGGGTGGCCATCGCCGACCCCGGCGTGGCCGACGTGGTGATGCTGCGCGGGCGCCAGGCCCTGCTGGTGGGCAAGGCACCGGGCACCACCACGCTGCTGGCCTGGCGCCGCCAGCAGAGCGAACCGCAACGGATGCAGATCGATGTGCGCAGCGCGGTCCAGGGGGCGCTGGCGCACTCGGAGGGCCTGCAGGTCACCCTGCAGGATGGCCAGGGCCTGCTGCAAGGGAGTGCGGCAGGCCTGCTGGACCATGAGCAGAGCCGCAAGGCCGCCAGCATGGCGCTGGGCAAGGACGGCCAGCTGGCCGATGTCTCCACCATCGCCAGCGGCGGCGTGGTGCAGGTGGAGGTCAAGGTGGTGGAGTTCAACAAGTCGGTGCTGCGCCAGATCGGCATGAGCTTTGCCAACCAGAACAACGGCTTCTTCTACGGCATCACCCGGCCCGGCGGCACGCTGCCGGGCGTGCCACCGGTCGGCACCGACCCCAACGTGCCGGTGGTCAACAACCCGTTGTCGTCCGCCTTCGGGCTGGTGTTCAAGTCACTCACCCACGGCTGGGATGCCAACATCGACCTGCTGCAGAGCAACGGCATGGCACGCGTGCTGGCCGAACCCACGCTGGTGGCCCTGTCCGGGCAGAGCGCCAGCTTCCTGGCCGGCGGCGAGCTGCCGATCCTGGAACCGCAAGGCCTGGGCACCACCACCGTCACCTTCAAGCCGTTCGGCATCGGCCTCACCGTGACGCCCACCGTGCTCGGCCCGGACCGGATCGCGCTCAAGGTGGCGCCGGAGGCAAGCGACCTCAACTATGCCGCCGGCATCTCCTACAACGGCGTGCAGATCCCCTCCATCACCACCCGCCGCGCCGATACCACCGTGGAGCTGGGCGATGGCGAAACCTTCGTGATCGGCGGGCTGGTCAGCAACACGGTCAGCTCCAGCGTGGACAAGATCCCGCTGCTGGGCGACCTGCCGGTGATCGGCGCGTTCTTCCGCAGCCTGAACTACAAACGCGAGGAAAAGGAACTGGTGATCATCGTGACCCCGCGCCTGGTGCAGCCGCTGGCCCGCGACACCGTGGTGCCGCTGCCGGGCGAGCGCGAGGTCAAGCCGAACCTGCCGGTCTGGGGGGCCTGGCTGCTCAGCCCGGCGTCCTCGGACCAGTTGCCCGGCTTCTCGCGCTGAGCCGATGCCAGGAGCCCACGCCTCATGTCCTCCGCCCCGCTCCCGCTGCTGCAGCCGATGGCGCCGCCGATGCTGCTGATCCTGGTGGCCCCGAGCCGTGACCTGCTGGACACGCTGGGCCCGCGGCTGCCGGTGGGCATGCGCGTGCAGTGGGAAGACAGCCGCGGCTCCAGTGCCGCACTGGAGACCCATCGGCGCGCCGGCAGCTGCGTGGTGCTGCTCGACTTCCGCCGCGAGCAGGCCGCCGCCTCGGCCGAGCTCACCCGCCACCTGCAACGCGCCCATCCCGACCTGGCCCTGGTGGCCGTGGGCTCCACCGCCGCCGACCAGCTCGATGGCGTGGTGGCCGCACTGCGCGCCGGCGTGCGCGACATCCTCGACCTGGACGCGGCCACCGCGGATATCGATGCCGTGCTGCGCCGCGCCGGCGGCAGCGCGCCGGTCCGCAGCGTGGCCGCCGAACCGGCGCACAAGGCGCGCCTGGTGCTGGTGCTGGGCGTGCGCGCCGGCGTGGGCAGCAGCACGCTGGCCGCGCACCTGGGCGTGCTGGCCCGGCAGGGGGTCCACCCGCCCCTTGCCGACGCGGCCGACGGCGACCCCGCCCCGCCCGACAACAGCCTGCTGCTGCTCGACCTCGGCCAGCCGGCCGGCGACGTGGCGCTTTACCTCAACCTGGACAGCCAGTTCCATTACGAGGACGCGCTGCGCAATGCCACCCGCATCGATGCCACCCTGGCCCGCACCGCGTTCACCCGCCACCCCGGTGGGCTGGCGCTGCTGGGCCAGCCGGCCGGCAGCGAAGGCGGCCCGATCGCCGATCCGGCGGTGCTCGTGCAGCGCCTGCGCGGCGTGTTCGACATCGTGCTGTGCGAGCTGGGCGGCGCACCGATCCGGCAGATCCCGCGCTCGCTGCTCAACAGTGCCGACGACATCTGGCTGGTCGCCGACCAGGCCATCGGCACGCTGGTCTCGCTCGACCTGGCCCTCAAGCAGCTCGAAGCGCTGGGCGTGCGCGATGGCCGCCTGCAGCTGGTGGTGAACCGCCACGACGAAGCCGAAGGCCTGGCCCCGGCGCAGATCGCCGAGCGCTTCGCCGTGCCGCTGCTGGCCACCCTGCCCGACTGCCCGCGCCTGCGCGCCAGCGCCAACCACGGCCACCTGCTGCTGCAGGATGCCCCCCGCGATCCCTACCTGCGTGCCCTGGGCCCGCTGCTGGTGCGACTGGACCCGGCCCTCGCCGGCGCCCTGCCGCGCGGCTGGCGGGAAAAACTCGTCCTCCGCCTGAGTGGTCTCCCATGGAAGACAAAGTGACGCCGTTCGCTCCCCCGCATGCCCGCCACGAGGCACCCGTCCCGTCGGCGCCCGTGCCGACGCCGTTCGCGCAGTCCGACGAGTACCAGAAGGTACTGGTCGCCGCGCACGAACACCTGCTCAACAGCATCGAGGACGAGCGCATCGACATCGATGCCTGGGCCCCGGACACGGTGGCGCGCTACGTCCACACCCAGACCGCGATCTTCGTGCAGGAATGGCGCATCCCGGTCAACGAGGCCGAGATGGAGGTGGTGGGGGCGGCCCTGGTCAAGGAGCTGACCGGCTTCGGCCCGCTGGACGACCTGCTGCACGATCCCACCATCGAAGACATCCTGATCAACGGCTACAAGGACATCCACGTGTCCCAGGGCGGCCGCCTGGTGCGCGCGCCCCAGCGCTTCAGCGACGACAGCCACCTGCTGCGCATCCTGCGCCGCATCCTGGCCCCGCTCGGGCGCCGCCTGGACGAGTCCAACCCGATGGTCGATGCGCGCCTGCCCAACGGCGGCCGCCTCAACGCGATCATCTCCCCGCTGGCCGTCGATGGCCCGATGGTGTCCATCCGCAAGTTCCGCAAGGACCCCTTCACGCCCGACGAACTGCTGCGCATGGGCACCTTCGACCGCCCCATGCAGGCCCTGCTGCATGCGCTGGTGCTGGGCCGCTGCAACATCCTGGTATCTGGCGGCACCAGCTCGGGCAAGACCTCGTTGCTCAACGCACTGGCCAGTTACATCCCGGCCGAGGAGCGGGTGATCACCGTGGAGGACACCGCCGAACTCTCGCTCAACCACCCGCACGTGGTGCGCCTGGAAAGCCGCATCGGCGGTGCCGACGGCCAGGGCGCGGTGAGCATCCGCGACCTGGTGCGCAACAGCCTGCGCATGCGCCCGGACCGCATCGTGGTGGGCGAGGTGCGCGGCGCCGAAGTGCTGGAGATGCTGCAGGCCATGAACACCGGCCATGACGGCTCGATGGCCACCATCCACGCCAACTCGCCGCGGGACTGCCTGTACCGCATCGAGATGCTGGCCGGGTTTGCCGGCTTCCAGGGCAGCGAGGACAGCCTGCGCCGGCAGATCGCCAGCGCCATCGACTTCATCGTGCAGATCTCCCGGCTGGGCAGCGGCCGCCGCGTGCTGGTCTCCATCACCGAGATCACCGGCGTCAGCGACAACCTGATCAGCACCCAGGAAATGTTCCGCCACGAAATCCAGATCGATGCCGACGGCAGGGAGCACGACCGCTGGATCGGGCTGGGCTTCCACCCGCACTCGCACAAGCTCGAACCGTTCCGGCGGCAGCTGCGTGACGCACTGGACGGAGGCTACTGAGCATGGCCACCGTGCTGCTGCTGTGCAGTGCGATCCTGGTCCTGGTGGCCGTGGCCATCGAGCTGTGGTGGGGCGCCGCCCGGCGCGAACGCCAGCGCGCCTCGCTGCTGCATACCGAGCAGCGGCTGGCCGCCAACCCGCACACGCCGCAACTGGCCGGCATGCCATCGCGACCGCCGCCGCCGACGGCCGCCGCCGCGTCCACCGCCCGTCCCGATGCCCTGCCCTGGGACGCGCTGCTGCAGCGCGCCGCGCTGCGCGCCGGCTGGCGCCTGCCCATCCTGTGGCTGCTGGGCGGCCTGCTGCTGGCGTGGGCGGCAGCGGCGCGGATCGGCACCGGCTGGGTCTGGCCGATCACGCTGGGCCTGTATGCGCTGGTGCTGGGCGTGTGGATCTCGCGGCGCATCCTCGGCCTGCAGCGTCGGCTGCTGCGACAACTGCCCGACTTCCTGGACAACCTGGTGCGCCTGACCGGGCTGGGCAACAGCCTGCAGATGTCTTTCCAGACCGCCAGCCAGCAGGTGCCGATGCCGCTGCGCGGCCTGCTCGATGACACCCTTTCCGGCACGCGCAGCGGGCTGGACCTGGACCGCGCCCTGAGCCAGGCCGCCCAACCGTACCGGCTGGACGTACTGGACGTGCTGGCGGTGGTGCTGGGGGTGAGCATCCGCATCGGTGGGCGCTCGGATCAGATCCTGCAGCGCATGAGCGATTTCATGCGCGATGTGGACCAGGCCCGCCAGGAACTGATGGCCACCACCGCCGAGACCCGCATGTCGGCCTGGGTGCTTGGCCTGCTGCCGCCGTTGTCGGCGCTGCTGATGGCCATCGTCAGCCCGGACTTTTTCGAGCCGGTGCTGCACGCGCCATTGGGCCATCGCCTCCTCGGCGCGGCGCTGGTGCTGGAACTGGCCGGTGGCTTCGCGCTGTATCGCCTGGCACGCTCGCTATGAGCGCCGGCAGCCTGCTCATCGCCGCCCTGCTGCTGGCCGCCCTTGGCCTGGGCCTGCTCGGCGTGGCCGGCCTGTGGCTGGCCGGCCAGCAGCAGCGCACGGCCAGCACACTGCACAGCGCCCTGCGCCAGCGCGAACCCGGCCCACGCGAAGCGGCGCCCGCCGCACCGCCTGAAGCCACCGGCCCGCGCGGGTGGGCGTGGCTGGCCCGCCTCGGCGAGCGCTTCAACGGCGGCCGGCTGGAGGCGGCGCTGCTCGCGCCCGAAGACCGCCTGCTGCTCGACCAGGCCGGCTGGCATACCCGCGCCGGCACGGCCCGCTTCCTCGCCCTGCGCCTGCTGCTGGCCGTCGCCTGCCTGCTGCTGGCCGCGTTCTTCTACCGCGGCGACGGCCTCAGCCGCGCAGTGGTCATGCTCGGCGCATTGGGCACCGGCGTGCTGCTGCCCAAGCTCGCGCTGCGCGCCTGGGCCGCGCGCCTGCGCAAGCGCGTCAGCGCCGAGCTGCCGCTGCTGATCGACCTGCTGCGCCTGCTGCAGGGCGTGGGCTTCAGCATGGACCAGAGCCTGCAGACGCTGGGCGACAAGCTGCGCAGCGCCATTCCCGTGCTGGGCCGGGAGATCCAGCAGGCCAACATCGCCTACATGCACGGCCGCAGCCGCCAGCAATCGCTGCGCCGGCTGGCCGAATCGTTCGACGACGAAGACCTGCGCAGCCTGGTGCAGCTCATGTTGCAGGTCCACGAACACGGCGGGGCGGTGCAGGAGCCGCTGCGCCAGTTCAGTGTGCGCCTGCGCGAGCAGCGGCGCGCCTCGCTCAAGGAGAAGGTCGGCAAGCTCTCGGTCAAGATGACCGTGGTGATGATGCTGACCCTGTTGCCGGCCTTGATGCTGGTCCTGTCCGGCCCGGCGATCATCGCCCTGGCCAATGCCGTGAACCGACTGGGATGACCACCATGCCGATCCGTCCGCTCCGTTGCGCGATGCTGCTGGCCACGCTGATCCTGTGCGCCGCCTGCGGCACGGCGCAGACCGCCTACCGGCCCGATCCGCTCAGCCTGGCGCCGCTGGAGACCCCGCCACAGGACGACAAGCGCCTGTACCTGGACCTGATCGGGCAGATGCAGCGCCAGGGCGCGTACTTCGCCTCGCTGGCGCACGTGGACGCCTACCGCCAGCGCTACGGCGACAGCCCCGCGCTGCGCCTGCTGGAAGCCGACGGCCTGCGCGAGACCCAGCAGGTGGACGCCGCGCGCGCGCTCTACCATCGCCTGGCCAACGGCCCCCAGGGCGCGGCCGCGTGGCACGGCCTGGGGCTGATCGCCGCGCGCGCCGGCGACGCGGCAGAGGCCGAGAACGGCCTGGCCCGCGCGGTGCAGTTGCAGCCGCTCAACACCGACTACCTGGGCGACCTGGGCTTTGCGCGGTTGCAGGCCGGGCGCCTGGACCTGGCGCGCGGCCCGCTGGCCAGGGCCGCCGAACTTGCGCCGGGCAACGTCAAGGCCAACGCCAACCTGGCGGTATGGGCGCTGCTGCGCGACGACGCCGGCATGGCCGAGCAGATCATGCGCAGTGCCGCACTGCCCGCCACCGCACGCGAGGAAGTGCAGCGGCTGGCCCAGCAGCTGCGCCGGCCGCCCAGCACCTCGTTACCGGCGCACGAGGTGCCACCGACCCGCAGGCAGCCACCACCGCCGCGCACCTCGGTGGCCGCTGGCACCACGCCGGCCGCGCGCGCCGATGCACGCCGGGCCCCGTCCATGCTGGAACGCTTTGGCGGCCAAGACGCCGCCACCGGGAGCACGCCATGACATCCCTCGCCCGCGCCACCGCGCGCCTCGCCTGCGCCACCCTCGCCCTGTTGGCCACCTCGCTGGCCGCCGCCCAGCAGCGCCCCCTCACCGGGCAGATGCTGGGCGACACCGCCTTGCCACGCGGCGTATCGGCGGCCGCTGCCGACACGCGCCCACCGCCTGATCCGGAACCGTTGCCGCCGCTGCCGCCCCAACCCCCCAGTGCAACGCTGCCCCCCGCACCGGCGCCGCGCCTGCAGGTGGGGGATGCCACCCGCGCCCTGCTGCGGCTGCAATCCAGCGGCCGGCAGGCCGGCGCCCGCCTGCCCATGCTCGGCGACCAGGCCTCGCTGAGCTATGCCCGCTACCTGCAGAGCTTCACCCACCCCATTCCGGAGTTCCTCGACACCCGCGTGCGCGAGGCCATCAGCGGCAGTGGCAGCGCGGACTGAACCCATGAACCGGCCACCCCCGTCCCGCTCCCTTGCAGCGCCCTCGCGCTGGCGCCACGCCGGCGGCATGTCGGTGACGATGATGCTGGTCATGCTCGGGCTGGTCACCATGCTCGGGCTGGTCGAGGTGGGCTATCTGTACTGGGCCAAGCGCGACGTGCAGAAGATCGCCGACCTGGCCGCCCTGGCCGGCGCGCAGCGCCTGGACCTGTGCAGCGCCGACCGCGCCGACAACGGTGCCGCACGCGCCAACGCGGTCCAGGCCAACCGCTTCGCCGGCACGCTGGCCGTGCGCTGCGGCAACTGGAACCCCACCCACGGCAGCGCCGACCACTTCCTGGAGAGCGCCACGGTCAACGCGGTGAAGGTGATCGCCGAGCGCCCGGTGCTGCCCTTCTTCGGCCAGGCCCAGGGCCTGCCGCAGGTCAGCGCGCAGGCGGTGGCCACGCGCGCGCCACCGCTGGCGGTGTTCAGCGTCGGCTCGCAGTTGCTGCGGGTCAACGGCAACACGCCACTGGGCGGCGTGCTTTCGCTGGTCGGCGTGGACCTGGACCGCACCACCCTGCTCGGCTACGACGGCCTGGCCCAGGCCAAGGTCACCCCCGGTGGCCTGCTCAAGGCGCTGGGCATCCCGGTGGATGCCAACATCAGCATCGGCGACTTCAACGCGCTGCTGGCCGCGCACAAGGTGTCGCTGGGCCAGTTGCTGGACGCCACGGCCAGCGTGCTCAGCCAGAACGGCGTCACCCAGATCGACCTGCGCGCCCTGCACGACGCGCTCGCCGCCAAGCTGGACATCGACCAGCTCAACATCCAGCTCGGCAGCAACGCGGCCGGCAGTGGTCTGTTCGGCAGCATCGTGGCGCCCGATGGCCCGGCCTCGGCCGCCCTGCAGGCCGAGGTCAACGCGCTCGACCTGGTCACCACCAGCATCAGCATCGCCAACGGCGGCAAGGGCGTGGCGGTCAACCAGCTCAACATCCTGGGCCTGGTGCAGGCCAAGGCCGCCATCATCGAACCGCCGTCGATCGCCATCGGCGGGGTGGGCGCGCGCGCCTACAACGCGCAGGTGCGCATCCACGCCGACATCGACAGCAACAACCTGGCCCTGGGCCTGGGCAAGGTGCTGGGCCTGCTCGGCATCCGCCTGCGCCTCCCGGTGTATGCCGATGTCACCAATGCGATGGGCACGCTGACCGACCTGCAATGTGCCGCGCAACCGGCCACCGCCAGCATCCGCGTCGAGTCCTCGGTGCTGCGCGCCTGCGTGGGCAAGGTCGATGCCACCGCGCAGTTCTCCCAGCGCAACGTCTGCGATGCGGGCCTGCAGAACGAGCAGCTGCTCACCCTGCTGGGCGCGCCGCTGATCAACGACCGGATCAGGCTCAACGCCCTCAGCCACGATGAAACCGTGACCCTGGCGGCCGGTCAGACCGCCTCCACCTGGATCAACGGCGCGCAGATCGGCACGGCCGTGAACGATCTGGTGCGCGAGCTGCTGCGCGTGCTCGGCGGCGTGCTCAACCCCGCGCCCAAGGGCATGGACCGGGCCGAGACCGCCCACCAGCTGGCCGACCAGTTCCTGATGGCCACGCGCAAGGCCAATGGCCAGTTCGACGTGGACGCCAGCATCGCGCTGCTGCGCGACGGCTCGGCCAGCTTGGGCATCCAACGCTTCGGCGACTGGCAGGTGAAGAACGGCGTGCCCTACGCCTGCGGCCTGCTCGGACTGGGCACCTGCTATCGCGATGGTTCGGTGTGGGAGGCCTACCGCGTCACCGTCACCGGCCAGGGCCTGGGCGCGCTCGATGGGCTGCTGGGCACGGTGCTGGGCGGGCTGGTGATCAACCGCTGCAGCGGCCTGGTCAGCGTGTTGTTGTCCTACAACAACTGCGTGAAGGGCAACCTGGCCTCCTACCTGCAGACCGCCGACGACGGCCTGCTGGACAGCTACCAGGGCAGCGGCGGCATCACCGACCCCGGCACCAACGCGGTGGCGTGCAGCGGCCTGCTCTGCACCCTGTTGCGACCGGTACTGGAAGGCCTGCTCAAGCCGCTGCTCAACGGCGTCGGCACGCTGCTCACCCAGACCCTGGCGTTGGTGCTGGGGCTGGAACTGGGCCGCACCGACGTGCACCTGCAGGCGGTGCAATGCACGCCCGCGAAGTTGGTGTATTGAGCACCGTGGCAGGCTGGCGGGCGCGCGCGGGGCGCATGCTAGACTGCGGCGGGGACTGGATTTCACAGACGAAATTTCACCGATTGAGCCATTCTTGGACGGCCTGATGATGCGAGACAGAAAAGCGGTGGTATCCCATGGCCGGACGTTCCTCGCCGGCAGCCTGGTGGTGATGGCACTCGGCCTGGCGCCGCAGGCCTGGGCCGCGCGCGCCCCCAAGGGCGAGCCCGCCGAGCCGGCGCGCAGCGCCCCGGTGGTGCGCAACAGCGTGGACGAACTGCGCCAGTTGATGGATACCCAGCAGCTCACCGAACTGCGCACCACCTACAACGGCAGCTACGGCGCCAGCCTGCTGTTCAACACCGCCACGCTGCAGTACTACGCCGCGCTGTTCCATGAAAAGGACTTCTGGCGCGTGATCAAGACCGACTCGGTGGACAACGCCGAGAAGGTGTACCGCACCTTCGTGCAGCAGACCGAGGAACTGGCCCAGGTGTACATCGACACCACCCGCCTGGAAGCCGGCAAGCGCTACACCGACAACCTGGTCGCCTACAACGAACAGCGCCTGCGCAGCCTGCAGCAGGAAGCGGACCTGCAACGCCAGCAGTCGCTGCAGGTCAGCAGCTCCATCCAGCAGGCCAGGCAGCAGGCAGTCTCGCTCAGCACCGACCTGCGCAGCACCAACACCCAACTCGACGCGCTCAACCAGCGCATCCAGGCCCTGCAGGCGCAGCAGGGCAACCCCGAGCTGTCCTTGCCGCCGCCGGAGGCCAACGCACCCGTGGCGCCGCCGGCACCGGCCGGCGAGGCCAGCCACCCGTAAGCCAGGCCGCTCCCTGCCAGGCAGGGAGCGCGCCGCCCACCGCCGCGCGCGTGCAGTACCCTGTCCTGCATCGGCACGCCGCAAGGCGTCTGCAGGAGGAGATGGCCATGGCACCCCGCGCACCGGATCACCGCACCAGTTTGCCGCCTCGCCCGTCCCGCAGGCACGCATGGCTGGTCGTGCTGGGCCTGCTGGCCGCCATACCCGCCGCACAGGCCGGCCCGCCGCCGCTGGATGCCACCGCCTCCGATCCGACCACGCTGGGCTGGATGCAGGGTTTCCCGCCGCCAGAGGCCCAGCGCATCCGCTACACCGACAGCGACTACTTCAGTTTTCCCAAGCTGCGCTGGACCGTCTGCCACTTCCGCCAGCTGATGCCCACCGTCGGCGTCGGCCGTGGCCCGGGGGCCGCCACACCGCTGCCGCAACGGCTGGATGCGGGCATCGATGCCTTGACCTTCACCCCCTTGAACGCGCCCACGCCCATGACGTGGGCCGCGTCGCTGCAGGCCAACTACACCGACGGCATCGTGGTGCTGCACGAGGGCGTGGTGGTCTACGAGCGTTACGCCGGCTGCCTGCGGGCCGATGGCCAGCACGGCGCGATGTCGGTGACCAAGTCGATCACCGGGCTGCTCGGGGAAATGCTGGTGGCCGAGGGCGTGATCGATGAAACCCAGACCGTGGGCGCGATCATCCCCGAACTGGCGCACAGCGCCTTCGCCGATGCCACCGTCCGGCAGGTGCTGGAGATGACCACCGCACTGCGCTACAGCGAGGACTATGCCGATCCCAAGGCGGAAGTCTGGCAGTTCTCGGCCGCCGGCAGCACGCTGCCGCCCGCACCGGGCTACACCGGGCCGCGCAGCTACTACGACTACCTGGCCACCGTGCAGAAACAGGGCCGGCATGGCGAGGCGTTCGGCTACAAGACGATCAACACCGACACCCTGGGCTGGATCATCGCGCGCCGCACCGGCAAGCCGGTGTCCACGTTGCTGTCCGAGCGCATCTGGCAACGCCTCGGTGCCGAGCAGGATGCCTATTACACCGTGGATTCCACCGGCACGCCATTTGCCGGCGGCGGCTTCAACGCCGGCCTGCGCGACCTGGCGCGGCTCGGCCAGTTGCTGCTGCAGGACGGGCACGCCAACGGCCAGCAGATCGTGCCTGCCGCGGCCATCGCCCGCATCCGGGCGGGCGGCGACAAACAGGTGTTCGCCCGGGCCGGCTATGCGCAGCTGCCGGGCTGGAGCTACCGCGGCATGTGGTGGATCAGCCACAACGACCACGGCGCCTACATGGCCCGTGGCGTTCACGGCCAGGCGCTGTACATCGACCCGACCGCCAAGGTCGTCATCGCCCGCTTCGGTTCGCACCCGGTTGCCGGCAACAGCGCCAACGACCCCACCACCCTGCCCGCCTTCGAGGCACTGGCACGCTACCTGATGACCCAGCCGGCACCGCCGGCCCGCTGAGGCGGCGGCCTCACCGGCACGCGGCCTGCACGCGGTCGTCCATGCGCCGGCTCAACGCGAAACCGCGCCGCGATCCCGCCCGCGCATACGCCGCTGCCTGTTCGCGGCGCGCCGCGGCGCAGGCGCGTGGCTGCTGATGCAGCGAGATCACCGCGCCGGGTGGCGCACGCGCACGTCGCCGGGGCGCCACCCCGTCCCGACGGGTCGCGCGTGGCCGCCGCTGCTGCACCGGCGGTGCGCGCCGCGCTTCCAGCGCCTCCTTGCTCGCCTGCAGCTCGCGGCGGATCGCCTCGATGCGCGCGGCATGCCGGCGCTCGGCCGGCACCACGTCCACCTCCCAGGCTTGTTCGGCCTGGCCGGGCGCGCAGGCATGGCGCTGGAACGTGGCCACGCCCTCGACCCGGCACTTGTGGATCTGCTGTACCGGCGGCGGGGGCGACGAGCGCGCCGCCGCCGCTGCCGGCAACACCGCCAACGTCCACAGCAACAGACACCACATCCACAACGGGGCATATCGCGATGGCATCGGCCGTCTCCCTCACCTGCCACCAGCCTCGCGCAAACGCGCCACCGCAACCGCGACGCACGTGGCGGAAGCACCCGCGCAGGCCTTCCCCCTACCCTGGCGCGCGGACTACCCGGCCTGCGCCGCAGGCGCGCTCATCCCGCCAGCTGATACGCCAGCACCTCATCG
>NZ_JAVWXA010000081.1:4143-17842 GCF_036662295.1 Stenotrophomonas sp. | reverse complement strand
TACGGCAACCCCCCCCCCCTCGGGGTGTGGCCTGCCGTGGCGCCGGCGGGTCATGCCGCGCGCCGCCGGCGCTCAGGGCGCCGCGTCCGGCACCTCGGCAAACCGCCGCGTGCGCGGATCGAAGCGGAACACGAGCTGCCCCTGGCCGTCGCCGGGGTCGCCCGCCACGCCCGGCACCACGATGTCCGCATGGCCATCGCCGTCCACGTCGATCAACTGCAGAACCTCGCGATCCTCGCCCACGGGGTCGCTGTCGAAATCGCGCAGCACCTGCCGCCGCTGGCCACTGTCGGCGTCGCGTATCTCGATGGCGGCGATCTGTACCGGGCCATCGCCATCGTCCCCGCCGGCCGGCGCATAGCCCAGGCGGAAGCCGACCCCGGGCAGGCGCGCCTGCTGGTCCACCCAGTGCAGCGGCACCAGCACGTCCCGATCGATCCAGCCGGTCTGTGCGTGGCCGCCGGCCACCACCGGCTCCACTTCGTACCACGCCGCCGTGCGGCCCAGCACCGCCACGAAACTGTCGGCGGGCAGCGCGCTGGCCGCACTGTGTGCATCGGCGGCCCGGTGCAGCGCGATGGCCCTGGGCAGGTACAGCATGTCCACGAAGGGTCGCGCCTGCTGCAACACGAAACGATCGCGGGCGCGGGTCATGGCGTAATGCTGGATGCTGCGCCCATACGCGTCCGGCTCGCACACATCCGAGATCGCGCAGGCACCCACTTCCTCCGGTGTCGGCTTGCGCCGCGCCGGGATCTTCTCGGTGCGCAGGAAGGTTTTCTGCTCCGGCCAACGCAGCGTGAAGGCGCGCGCCTCCCCGTCCAACATCGCCTCGCGGCCGTCGTTGGCGATGTTGGTCCGGCAGAACGGCATTGCCTCGGAACGGAAATTCCAGCCGGGAAACGCATACGCCGGGCACAGCGTGTTGGCGCTGTTGATGTCGTAACGGTAGCCCGGGTCGGTGGCGAACACCAGCCGGTTCAGGCCCGCCCGCGCGTCCAGCGCGACATAGGCCACGCGCACCCTCGCCGCCGTCGGCAAGGCGTGCACATCGCGCCACTCATACGCCTGGCCGGATGGGGCGTCCTCCGGTGCCGCCGGCCACGTCGCGTCCGCTTGCAGCACGTACACACCCGGCTGCAGCAAGGGCGCGGCCGGCACATCCGCGCTGGCCACGGACAGGGCCAGCGCGAGCAGGGAAAGGGTCATGCAAGGCACTCGAAGACGATCGGGAAGCGGTCGGCAAACTACCATGGTGGGCAGGCGCCCGCCGCCTCTTACCGGGCCAACGCGGCCGCCTGCACCTCGCCGCGCTGCTGCTCCGGCGGCTCGGCCACCTGCGCCTCGGGCGTGGCCTGCAACGCACGCACATGCTCGCCCACCGGCGTGGCCACCGCTTCGCTGGTCTCGGCGCGTGCCAGGCGGCGGTCCGCACCGTGGGGGTCGCCCTGCACCGCGAACGCATACTGGCCGTTCTCGCTCAGCACGGCCTGGTCGATGCGCTCCAGCCCTTCGCGGCGCGCGGCCACCACCAGGCCCATGTAAAGCCGCTCGCTCATGGCATCCGGCTGGCGTCCCATGCCGGCATCCAGCGCCTCCACGGCGCACTGCCCCTGCCGCATCAGGCCATGGTCGGGGCTGTCGGGGTGGCGGGGGTCCTGCGGCAGCAACGGCGAGGGCGCTGGCAGGTTGCGCAGGCGCGGGCTGTCCACGCTGGCCTCGATCGGTGCAAAGCCCTTGCGCAGGTCGCCATCGGCGGCGTTGGAGAGATGGAACAGGCGCTCGGCCATGCCGTAGGCCGACTGGCCCTGCAGCCGCGCCAGCGAGGTGGCAAACGCGTCCACGTCCTGCTGCGGCTTGCCCTGTCCGTCCTCGGCCAGCAACCGCCAACGCGGGTCGCCGGTCGGGTTGGCCTGCGCCAGTGCCTGGGTCTGCGTCATAAGCGTGCGCATCTGCGCCTCGTCGAAACGCAGGGTGAGGTTGTCGCCGGCCTGCACCGGCCCTTCGCGGCGGGGGTCGCCGGTCAGCGCGGTGTTGAGCATCCCGGCGATCTGCTCGCCATGCGGCTGGTCGCGCAGGTCGAACTGGAATTCATAACGGCGTGCCGGCACGTTCTCGGTGCCGTCGGCACCATGCACGCTCAGCCGCGTCATCGGCACGTTATCGCTGTAGGCCAGCCGCCGCGCATCCACGTGGCTGCCATCCTCGAACCGCGTGCGGACCACTTCACCGGCATTGCGCGCGCCGCCGAGGTCGGCACTGAGCGCATCGCCGATGCCCACCTGCAGGCGCGTCTGCGAGCTCATGCCCAGCCGCTCGACGCTGGCCACCCCGTCCACGCCCGGCGTCTGCGCGGCGATCTCGCCGCTGCCGACGAAGTGCGCATACGCGGCCTGCCCATCGGGCTGGGCCAGGTCGAAGGTGGCGGTGCGCAGGGTGGACTGCCCCAGTGCATCCTGACGGCCGACCATCGCACTCACCCCGCCTGCCGCCACGCCCATCCCGTTGAAGGCCGAAACCGCCTGGTTGGGCCCCATGCTCACGCGCACATGCGCGTCATCCACCCGGTCCACGCGGTAGCTGGCGCCGCTGGCCTCGGTGAGTTGGGTCTGGGTGGCGATGTGGCGGAAGCTGGCTTCCAGCGCGGTGCCCTGGAAGGCCTGCGCGTCCATCGTGACCCGCCCGCCCACCGGGATCGAGGTGGGATCGAACGGATTCACCCGCGCGGCATCGGTGGCGTCATGGCCGGCCGGCAGGCTGACCAGGTAGCGCCCGCGCGTGCCCACCGTGCTGCCCACTTCGGCCGCGGCCGCACGCGCACTGGCACCGCCGTGCTCGGCGCGGGCGCCGGCCATCTGCTCCAGTTGCACCTGGTAGTTCACCAGGCCATCGGCGCTGGCGTGGGTGAAGGTCACCGCCTGGCCCTGGGTCTGGGCCACCGCGCCCACCCGTGCCACGTCGCGCTCGGTGGCGCCCTTGACCGCGCCATCGCCGGGGTTCCAGCTGATGGCCTGGCCGCCCAGGGCGGCGCGATACTCGCTGTTGGCCGAACCGTAGTCCGGATTGAACGCCACTTCGGCGGCGGTGCGGTGGCGCGCGATGCTGGCTGCGCCGGTCTGGTTTGCGTCGTCCGTCATGCCATTTACTCCTTCAATCAACCGTTTGATTGTAATCGGTTCCACTGAAGGCAATGTTCACGGCGCCCATGCGCCTCACCCAATGCCCCTATCGCGACGACAGCCGCCCAAATCGCGCGAGACGGGACACCGTTCGCGGCCTACCCTAGGCGGCCAGCCCCCCCTTTGCCCGTCGGTCCGCCCACCCACCGCCCCGCGCCTGGGTTCGTCGGCCGCCCCTGCGTTCGATGCCGTCCATGACTCCCGATACTCCCGGCGCCAGCGCGCCCGCTCCCCTTCCGCCCGCCCCGGGCAATGCGCCGGCCCACCAGGGCTTTGCGATCCGCATCGTCGGCGCCGCCGCCTTCGCGCACCTGCTCAACGACATGATCCAGGCGGTGCTGCCGGCGGTGTATCCGATGTTCAAGAGCCAGTTCCAGCTCAGCTTCGGCCAGATCGGGGTGATCGCCCTGGTCTACCAGATCACCGCCTCGCTGCTGCAGCCGTGGGTGGGCATGTACACCGACAAGCGGCCGCTTCCCTACCTGTTGCCCGCCGGCATGATGGCCACCTTCGTGGGCATCGCGATGATGGCGCTGGCCAACAGCTACCCGATGCTGCTGGTGGCCGCGGCCGTGGTGGGCATCGGCTCGGCCACCTTCCACCCGGAAGCCTCGCGCGTGGCCCGCATGGCCTCCGGCGGCCGCTTCGGCACCGCCCAGTCCACCTTCCAGGTGGGCGGCAACACCGGCTCGGCGATCGGCCCGCTGCTGGCCGCCGCCGTGGTGATCCCGCACGGGCAGCGCGCCATCGGCTGGTTCCTGCTGGTGGCCGCGCTGGCCATCACCGTGCTGTTCCGCCTCACCGGGTGGACCGTGCGCCATGGCCAGGCCAAGATGAGCAGCCTGGCGCGCAACCCCGGCACCGGCCTGGACCGGCGCAAGGTGGTGCAGGCGATCGCCGTGGTCTCGGTGCTGATGTTCGCCAAGTTCGTATACATCGCCTCGATCACCAACTACTTCACCTTCTACCTGATCGAGCGCTTCCACCTCAGCATCCAGCAGAGCCAGATGTATCTGTTCGTGTTCCTGGCCTCCATCGCGCTGGGCACCTTCATCGGCGGCCCGGTCGGCGACCGCATCGGGCGCAAGGCGGTGATCTGGATCTCCTTCCTCGGCGTGGCCCCATTCGCGCTCGCCCTGCCCTACGCCAACCTGATGGGCACCGCCGTGCTGGCCGTCGCGGTCGGCCTGGTGATGTCCTCGGCGTTCGCCGCGTTGGTGGTGTATGCGCAGGAAGCCGTGCCCGGCCGGGTGGGCATGGTGTCCGGGTTGATGTTCGGGCTGATGTTCGGCATCGGCGGCCTGGGCGCGGCCGGGTTGGGCAAGCTGGCCGACGCACACGGCATCGTGTGGGTCTACCACCTCACCTCGTACCTGCCGTTGCTGGGCCTGGCCACCGCCTTCCTGCCCAGGACCCGCCAGGGCTAGGCCGGCCCGCGGCACGGTGGGGCTTACTGGAAGAACTGGCTCGGCAACTGGCCGAAGCGCTTCTTGAACATCGCGGTGAACGCGCTGGGGCTGGCATAGCCCAGCGACAGCGCCACGTCGATGATCTTGTGGCCGTGCGCCAGCCGTTCCAACGCGCGCAGCAGCCGGGCCTGCTGCCGCCACTGCCCGAAGGTCATGCCCAGCTCGCGCGCGCACAGGCGCTGGATCGTCTTGACGTCCACGCCCAGGCGCGTGGCCCAGTCCTGCAGCGTGGAGGCATCGTCCGGGTGGCTTTCCAGCCGCTGCGCGATGGCCTGCAAGCGTGCATCCAGTGGCTGCGGCAGGTGCAGCGGCACTACCGGCAGGGTCTGCAGTTCGTCCACGATCAGCTGCATCACCCGGCCATCGCGCGAGTCCTGCCGATACGGCTGGACCACGTCCACGGCCGCGCGGATCAGGGTGGCCAGCAGCGGTGTCACCGATACGGTGGAGGCCGCGGGCGGCGGCTGGGCGATCGCCTCCGGCAGAATATACAGGCTGCGCATGCGCACCGCGCCGATGCAGCTGACCTTGTGGCCCATGCCCACCGGCATCCAGATCGCACGCGTGCTCGGCACCACCCACCGCCCGGCCCCGGCCTGCACCACCAGCACGCCGGATTCGGCATACACCAGCTGGTGCCGGTCGGGATGGTGATGCAACCCAATCACCGTGCCGGCGGTGTAATCGCGCGCCCGGCAGACCACCGGCGATGCCGGCCCGACCGACAGGCGCCGGCCTTCCCCGTCGGCGGGGCACTTGTCTGGCTTTACAGTCGGCACGCGCAGGGGTCCATGACAACGATCGCTGGCTGATTCTAGCCCGACCGCCGCGCCGCGCTGCCTGCCTGCCTTAGGAGAGCGTCAAGGCCTCGTCGAGCCGCGCCATGTCCGTGTCCTGGCGCGGGCGCACCACGCGCGCCACTTCTTCGCCGTCGCGCAGCAGCACCAGCGTGGGCCACAGCTTGACCTGATAAGAGCGACCTGCCGGCCGCCCCTTGCCATCCTCGATCTTCACGTGCGCGATGTCGTCGTGCTCGCCCAGCCAGTCCTTCAGTGCCATCTGCGCGCCGCTGCAATGCGGGCACCACGGCGCACCGAATTCCACCAGCTGCCAGCCTCGCGCCGCATCGAGCTCGGCGCGGGTGGGTTCCTGGCGGGCGTAGTCGCGGGTGTAGCTCATCGCGGCTGCTCGAGCGCCCGCTGGATGTCTTCAAGCGGCGCGTTGGTGAGATCCTTGGCCAGATCGGCCAGCAGGCGCGACTGGACCTCCTTGTGCAGCTGCGGCCGGATCCGTCCCAGCGTCTGCGGGTCGGCGATCAGCACCAGGTGCGCATAGCGGTTGTTGAGTGCGTCTTCGTTCAACTGTGCGGCCAGCTGCTTGGCGAAGGTGGCCTCGTTCATCTGCGAGATGCTCGTGTCCTGCGGCATCGACCCCGACGGCCCCTGCCCGGACACGCCCTGCGCGCTGATGTCCTGCACCTTCAACTCTTCATGCTGCTTGAGCTGCAGGCTGCGGCCATCACCCACATTGGTGAATACGCGGGCCGAGCCGCCGTCTGCGACGACGACCAGGGTACCTTCGGGAATGGGCTGCTGCATCGTGGACTCCTTGGGAAAACGGGCTGTTGTGCCCGAGGTCCAAGGTAGGCAGTGGCATGTAAGCACCGCGCATACGAATGTGTGCGCCGCGTGTGCAATGCGCCTGTCCGCGTTGATCGGGAAACAGGGCCCTGGAAGCGGATGCCTGCCTGCAGGGCCCTGTCGTTCGAGTGTCGCATCCAATCGAGAGTGAAGGCGCTGACGCAATCAGCGAAGCATTTCACTCAATCGAGCGTAGATGGCAGGCATCGGCAGCCAAAGCTTGGTTGCGTCGTCCTGGCACTCTTGAAAACCGCATTTCCTGTAGAAAGCGGCGGCGCCATCATCGATGGCCTCGACGAAGATGCCGGCGGCACCAATCAGTCGGGATGCCTCGGCAGCGCGAATGATGGCCTCACCGACCAGCAATTCGCCCAGTCCGGCGCCCTGCAGTCGATGGTCAATGGCCAGCTTGCCCAACAAAATGACGGGCATCTGTTGCATCTGCCCCCGCGAGTGCCGGGGCTGGAGCCTGGATCTGTCCAGCGTCGAGGCACTCAAGGTGAAGTAGCCTGCCACCGCGAGGCTGGCGGCTTTTTCCGGACCGTAGCCGAATACGCTGGACAACTGCGCCGGGCTCAATCGCAGCACGTGGGTCCTGCTGGAGCCCTTGCTGTCGCCCTGGCGGGCATGCTGCTTCAGCCAGGTACTCAGTGATTCATTGCCACAGTCGAAATCACTTACGTCGTGGCTTCCACTCAAGGGTTCTACTTGTACTTCCTGGTTCATAGTTCTTGCCCCTCAAAATTGTTGATAGAGAGGCAGTGAGGCGATCAGAAAGCGGCTGCGGGTTATCCAGGGCATCGAGAAAACGCTGGCTGTCTGCCTCGGAAAGGCGGATCACCCGGTATTCGTCAATGACTCTTTCAGCTTCCCGCAGCGCTGCCTGGGCGACGAACTGGTTTGTCGTCGTCGCGGTCATCTCAGCTGCCGTTTCGATTAGCTGCTGCGCATGTGCCGTGATGCGCGCAGTGATGCGGCCCCTTTCGGCATTATTCGCTTGCATTCGTTTAACTCCTGACTTTGGCTCGCCGAAGCGAGAGCGGGGTGCAGCCTTGCTGTTTGACAGCATGCTGTCCCGATTCACGTTTTGATTTTTTTTGGATGTTTATCTGATCGCCATGCAGCCTCCCGGGTTTGTTGTGAGGCATACACTAGTGGCGATGGTGCCAAAATGCAACCACCACCCGTACTTCAATATGCCGGAGCCCGCAAGGCAGGCAGCCGCGCCCGTCGGCAAACGCCATGATTGCCTTTAAATCAGAGACTTATAGTGCACGCACAGTCGGCGTGCGGGGCGGCGAGGCCGCTCACGGGATGGCGTGCAACTCCATCGCGCGCATCACGATCGGCTTGGCCCAGTCCGGGGTGTGCAGCAGTTGCGCCACCGACACCGGGTACTGCAGGCCTTGCCGGTCCAGTTGCAGCAGCGGCATCGGGTCGGCGCAGCCATTGGCATCCAGCGGCGCGCTGTTGTCGTAGACATGCAGCTCGGCCAGGTACGGCAACAGCGCGATCAGGTTCTCGCGCGAGGCATCGTAGCGGGCGTGGATCTTGTCCTGCGGGATGTCGTGGCCGCCCTGGGCCACGCGCGCGGCCACGCGCGCCAGGTGCAGCGCCACGCTGTCCAGGCCGCAGAACCAGATCGCCACCTCGTGGCTGGCGCAAGCCTCGCGCAGCAGGCGCGGGATGGTGTTGCCGCCCAGCGTGCTTTCGAAGGCGAAGTCGCTGCCGTCCACCATCGCCTGGCGCAGCCGGCGCGTGCCTTCATGCCAGGCGGCCGAATTGGCCTCATCGGCGGGCCAGCCGGCCTGGACCAGCTCGCGGGTGAACGCATCGGGATTGAACCAGGACAGGCCTTCGGCTTCCAGCCAGGTGCCCAGCAGCGAACTTTTGCCGGCGCCGTTGACGCCGGCAAGCACCAGGATCCGCCCCATCGGTCAGCGCGGCTGGCCGGGGGTGATCGGGCCGCGACGGACCGGTTTGCCCAGTACCTTGCCCAACCCGCCGTCACGATTGAGCCCGGCCAGCTGCACATCGAACTGCGCGCGCAGGCGGGCCAGCTCACCGCCGCGCGCGTCGGCATCGGCCTCGGCGGCCTTGGCCAGCAACGCCTGGTAGGCCTTGATGTCCACGATCACCGCTTCGGGGTGGTTGTGGTTGGTGATCACCAGCGCCTGCTTCTCGCGCACGGTGCGCATCAGGCTCGGCCAGCCACGGGTCTTGACCGAGGAGGCGGTGGCCTTCTCAAGGCCGGGCAGATCCAGGGGCAGGGTCATGGCGGGCTCCAGCAGCGCGGGAAGTGAAACCATCATACGCCTTTTGGCCAAATTGCACATAAATCCCATTTTGGCCCCATTGGCCGCGCCCGCCCTCGTGGCACAGGGGCGGGCCGATGGCTACCGGGTCATCGAGTACGGCGCCGGCGCGCCCTGCCCCGGCCAGGCCGTGTTGGGCTCGGCCTGCATGGTGAAGACCAGCTCGCCCCCTTGCATGATCTCGGCATGGCGCAGGAAGGTGCGCTGCAGCGGCTGGCCATTGAGGGTCACCCCGCCCACATAGGTGTGCCGGTCGTCCAGGCCCTTGGCCACGATGGTGAAGGTCTTGCCGTTGGGCAGGCGCATCGCAGTCCTCGGCAGGAACGGCCGGCCCAGGATGTACTCGCCACTGCCCGGGGCCACCGGGTAGAAGCCCAGCGCGGTGAACACATACCAGGCCGACATCTGGCCCACGTCGTCATTGCCGGCCAGCCCGTCCGGGCGATCGGCGTACTGGGTGTCCATGATCTGCTTCAACCGCGCCTGGGTGCGCCACGGCTGGCCGGCGTAGGCGTACAGGTAGGCCACATGGTGGCTGGGCTCGTTGCCGTGCGCGTACCAGCCGATCAGGCCGGTGATGTCCTCCATGTGCTCGAAGACCGCGGGATCGACCTTGGCCTCGAACACCGCATCCAGCCGCGCCAGCAGCTTGTCGCTGCCGCCGTGCGCGGCCGCCAGCCCGGCCACGTCCTGCGGCACATACCAGGAATACTGCCAGGCGTTGCCTTCGGTGTAGTCGGTGCCGTAGCCGCTGGCCGACGGATCGAACGGGGTCCGGAAGCTGCCATCGCGCTTGCGTGCGCGCATGAAACCGGTCTGCTCGTCGAAGGCGTGGCGCCAGTTGCCGGCGCGCGTGTCGAAGGTGGCCTTCACCTCCTTGCGGCCCATCGCCTCGGCCATGCGTGCGATGGTCCAGTCATCGAAGGCGTACTCCAGCGTCTTGCTGGCCGCCTCGCCCTCTTCGTCGATCGGCACGTAACCCAGCTCGCGATACTGCGCGATGCCGTCGTAGGGGCCGTAACTGGCGGTCTCGACCATCGCCTTGAGGGCCTTGTCCGCATCGAAGCCCCGGATGCCCTTGACGTAGGCATCGGCGATCACCGGCACGGCGTGGTAGCCGATCATGCACCAGTCTTCCAGGCCGTGGAACGACCACACCGGCAGCATCCCGTACGGGCTGTGCTCATGGTGGGCCAGCATCGAATTGACGAAGTCGCTGTTGCGCTTCTCCGGCTGCACCAGGGTCAGCAGCGGGTGCAGGGCGCGGTAGGTGTCCCATAGCGAGAACGTGGAGTAGTTGGTGTAGCCGTCGGCCTTGTGCACGGCATTGTCCGAGCCGCGGTACTGGCCGTCGGCATCCATGAACAGCGTCGGGCCGAGCATCGTGTGGTACAGCGCGGTGTAGGCGCTGCGGCGCGCATGCTCGGGGGCCTGGATATCCAGCACCGACAGCGCCTGGGTCCACTCACGCCTGGCCTGCGCACGCACGCGGTCAAAATCGAAATCGGCCACCTCCGCCTCCAGGTTGGCGATGGCACCGGCTTCGCTCACCGGCGAGATGGCCACCTTGACCACCAGCGGGGCATCCAGCTTGCCGAACTCGAAGGTGCTCACCAGCTGGCGCCCCTCGATCTGCGCGCGCTGCGCCGGGTCCTTCTCGCCCGGCGGCGGGAAGCCCTTGTAGGCGATGTCCTTCTCGGTGCTGTGCAGTTCGTGGCGCGCCAGCGGGCGCGAGAAGCGCATCGCGAAGAACACCTGGCGGCCCGGCGCCCAGCCACGGGTTTCGCGGAAACCGGTGACCGTGCCGTCATCGCGCACGCGCACCCGCGACCACAGGATCTTGCCTGGGTAGTCGTACATGCTGGTGCGCATGTCCAGCAATACCTTGGCATCGGCGCCCTTGGGGAAGGCATAGCGGTGCACGCCCACGCGCGCGCTGGTGGTCAGTTCGGCGCGCACCTTGTAGTCGTCCAGGGTGACGGCGTAGTAACCCGGCTCGGCCTTTTCATCGTCGTGGCGGAAGCGCGATGCATAGCCGCTGCGGGGCTTTTCCGGATCGCCGCGCTCCAGGCCGGGCGTGCCGGTGAACGGCATCACCAGGATGTCGCCCAGGTCCGAGTGGCCCGTGCCGGAAAAGTGCGTGTGCGAGAAGCCGACGATGCTGCTGTCGTCATAGCGGTAGCCGGCCGCCCAGCCGTAGGCCTTCTCGCGCGGCTGGATGCGCGTATCCGGGCTGAGCTGGACCATGCCGAAGGGCACCGTTGCGCCGGGATAGGTGTGCCCTTCCCCGCCGGTGCCGATGAAGGGGTCCACGGCCGCGTAGGCGCGCTCGCCCGGCCCCGCCGGTGCTGCCCCGGCCGTACCAGCCACCAACATCGCTCCGACTGCGAGCCCCATCCAGCGCAACGTCCCCGTTCTGGTCATGTCGTCGAATTTAGATCGATTCAAGGTACCCACGATCCTAGCACCCGCCTTTTGCGATCGCATGTTGCAGCTGCACAGCCGCATGCGGGTAGAGCCACCCCATGGGTGGCTGTCGACCCACCGGACATCGCGCGCCGCACAGCCGCGTGCCGGTAGCGCCACCCCATGGGTGGCTATCGACCCACCCGACATCGCGCGCAGCCACCCAAGGGGTGGCTCTACCCGGGGTCAGGCACCCGGCGCCCGCTCAGGCCGGGCGGGCATCGTCGGGGATGACCGCCTCGGGCAGCGTCGGCTGCGCGCTATCCACGGTCATCGGCGCGTCGCTGCGCAGCAGCGCCCTGGCCTCGGCTTCGCTGGCCACTGCCGGCGGCGAGCCACGCAGCGGCAGGCCGGCGGTTTCGGTCACGAACAGCATGGTGATGATGCCGATCACCGCCGCGCCCATCAGGTAGTACGCCGGCACCAGCGGGTCACCGGTGCGCTCCACCAGCCAGGCCGTGACCAGCGGCGTGGTGCCGCCAAACAGCGAGACCGACACATTGAATGCAATGGACAACGCGCTGTAGCGCACCGGCGTATAGAACAGCGCCGGCAACGTGGACGGCATCGAACTGGTGAAGCACACCAGCGCCAGGCCCAGCAGCATCAGGCCAAGGAAGATCAACCAGTCGTTGCCGGTGCCGACCAGCTTCAGGCACGGGATGGCCAGCGCGAACAGCGCGATGCAGGCCCCGATGATCATCGGGCGGCGGCCCAGCCTGTCGCTGAAAATACCGCCCACCACGTTCAGCGGCATCATCACCAGCATCACGATGATGATGAGCAGCAGGCCCTTGCTCTCGGCATAGCCCATGGTCACGCTGAGGTAGCTGGGCATGTAGGTGAGCAGCATGTAGTCGGTGACGTTGAACACCAGCACCAGGCCCACGCACTTGAGCAGCTGCGGCCAATGCACGCGGAACAGCGCGCCCAGCCCGGGGCGTTCGTGGTCGCGCTTCTCCGCCTCTTCGGCGAACGCGCGGAAGGCAGGGGTTTCTTCCAGCTTCATGCGCATGTACAGGCCCAGCAACCCCAGCGGACCGGCCACCAGGAACGGAATGCGCCAGCCCCAGTCCAGCATCTGCCCGCTGCTCAACACCATGTGCAGCGCCGTCACCGTGCCGGCACCGGCGATGTAGCCGCCCAGCGTGCCGAACTCCAGCCAGCTGCCCATCAGGCCGCGGTTGCGGTCGGTGGAGTATTCGGCGATGAAGGTGGCCGCGCCCCCATACTCGCCGCCGGTGGAGAAGCCCTGCACCAGGCGCGCCAGCAGCAGCAACGCCGGCGCCCACATGCCGATGCGCTCATAGGAGGGAATCAGGCCGATGCTGAAGGTGCCCAGCGCCATCAGGATCATGGTGAATGCCAGCACTTTCTGGCGGCCGTACTTGTCGCCGAGCGGGCCGAACACCATCCCACCCAGCGGCCGCACCAGGAAGGCGACGGTGAAGGTGGCAAAGGCGGCGATCAACTGCGCGGTCGGGCTGCTGGACGGAAAGAACACATGGCCCAGGGTGACCGCCAGGTAGCCGTAGACGCCGAAATCGAACCACTCCATCGCATTGCCCAGCGCAGCGGCGCCGACGGCTTTTTTCAGCATGGGGCGGTCGACGACGGTGACTTCATCCACGTGCACGTGGCGGCGTCGCTTGAACCACCCGAAATGGGCATGTGCGGCATGCAGGTCCTGCATTCTGCTTTCTCCTGGAAGCATGGCCATCACTGCGCCCGAGGTCCCGCGCACGGCACAGGAAAGCACCGCCTCCGGAAGAACGCGGCACGATGCGCGAAGAAGGGGGTTGCAACAGACGTTCCCGGATGGCCGCGAGAGACGCCACGGCGCTGCAGGAAGGATGACCGAGAGACGGGCAATGGCCCGAGACAATGATCAAGCGACCATGGTACTACACATCAAAAATGTGATCTTTATCTCATCTTCACATACAGACGTCGCGCTGCCATCGATATCGTGCAGAATCCGTCCGCCGCAGCGGCGTGCTCACACGGAACGTGCGCGCGGCAATCCCCTTCAGCACGCACCACCATCGAGGCTCCATGTCCATCAAGACCACCACCCTGTGCGCCCTTCTCGGCCTGCTCGCCCCTGCCGCGGCCATCGCCCAGGACAACTCGGCCGCCACGCTGTCGCGGCTGCTCGAGTGCAAGCTCACCGCCGATGAAGTGGCCGCGTTCACCGACGCCATCAACGCCGAGCAGGTCACCGATTTCGCCCACGCCGGTTCGGACGCCTCCGGCGACGCCGCCCTGAGCCTGTGGAAGAGCGACGCGCCGATCACCGCCTGGGGCGAAACTTCCGACCTGGTGCACCTGTCCAGCACCACCGAAATGCTGCTGGCCTTCAAGGTGGCACCGGGCCAGGAACTGGCGCGCGGCAAGACTCTCGTGGACCGCATCGGCGGCATGTCGCCGCGCCCGGACCAGGCCGCCATGGAAGCCACCTACGGCTGGAAGGGCATGGACTATCGCAAGGCGCTGAGCGGCAACCGCAACGCGCGCGTGCTGGTGGACCTGAGCTACTCGCCGGGCTGGGTGACGGTAGGCTGCGCCTACGGCGACATCCTGTAAGCGCCGCGGCGGCTGCGACAACATGTCGCAGCCGCCCCCCCCCC
>NZ_JAVWXA010000081.1:0-4133 GCF_036662295.1 Stenotrophomonas sp. | reverse complement strand
GGGGTGGGGTGGGGCGGCACAGGGGGCACCCCCGTGCCGGCGGCGGGGGGCGGCCCCCTGGGGCCCCCCCCCCCCGCGCCGACCTGCTTGATCTTTGTCATGGCCGCGCCGAGGGCGCACGCCGATCCTGTACGGGAACCGCAACCCACGCACCGTACAGAGGATGCCACCATGTCGTACACCCCGGACAACGCCCAGCTGCTCCATGCCATGCAGAACGTGATGGTGATTTCCACCACCGACCTGCAGGGCAACATCACCTACGCCAACGACCTGTTCTGCACGCTCACCGGCTTCAGCCGCGAGGAACTGATCGGGCAGCCGCACAGCATGGTGCGCCACCCCGACGTGCCCAAGGCGGTCTACAAGGACATGTGGGACACCATCAAGGCCGGCAAGACCTGGACCGGCATCGTGCCCAACCTGGGCAAGGGCGGCGCCCTGTACGTGGTGGACACCACCGTGCAGCCGCTGTTCGATGCCGAGGGCAACATCACCGCCTACATCAGCATCCGCCGCGTGGTGAATGACCTGATGAGCAACTTCGACGCGGTGGAGTTCAGCAAGGAAAAGTTCGACGACGTCTACGCCGCCTGATGAACGCCACCGCGCCGATCCACCGCGTGCTGGTGGGCTACGGGTCCGAATCCGGCAACGCGCGCGCCCTCGCCCACCGCCTGGGCGCGTTGCCGGCCCTGCAGTGCCACTCACCGCAGGTGCTGCCCTTGAACGCCATCGACGTGGCCTCGCTGGGCAGCGGCGATGTGCTGCTGGCGCTGTCCAGTTCGTTTGGTGATGGCGAGCCGCCGGCCAACGGCGAGGCCTTTGCCGACGCGCTGCGGCAGGTGCCGGCCCTGCCCGGCCTGCGCTATGCGGTGTTCGGGCTGGGCGACACCGGCTACCCGCGCTTCTGCGGCTTCAGCAAGGCGCTGGACGGGCTGCTCGCCGAGCGCCAGGCGCAACCGCTGCTGCACCGGGTGGATGCCGACGGCGGCTACGAGCAGTTCTTCCAGCGCTGGGCGCCGGTGCTGGGCGACGTGCTGGCCGGCCATCCCGACGCGGGCAACGACCTGCGCCTGCAGGTCACCGCCTATGCCGAGGACAACGCGTTCCTGGCGCCGATCACCACCCGCCGCCGGCTCAGTGGCGGCGATCCGGCCGCCTGGCACCTGGGCCTGGACCTGCGCGGCAGCGGGATGGCCTATCGCGCCGGCGACACCCTGCACGTGGTGGCGCAGAACGACCCCGCCCTGCTGGATGCGCTGGCCCGCTGGTACGGCCAGGACGAGGCCATCGCGCTGCTGCGCCACAAGGAGCTGCGGCTGCTGGGCAAGGGCGTGCTGCGTGAACTGGCCCGGCTGGGCGGCAGCGACGTGCTCAAGCGCCTGCTCAAGTCCAGCGAGCGCCCGGCCCTGGAGGCTTACCTGGAAGGGGCGGACGTGCTGGACGTGCTGATGGACCACGCCACGCCGGGCAGCGTGCCGCTGGAGCGCCTGGCCGCGCTGCTGTCGCCGTGCCTGCCGCGGGCGTACTCATTGGCCTCGGCCGCCGGCGGCGAGGAAGCCACGTTGTGCATCCGCGAGGTGCACTACACCCGCAGCGGACGCGAACGCCGCGGCACGGCCACCGGCTGGCTGCTGCAGGGCGACGGCACCGCCCAGGTGTATTGCCGGTCCAATCCCGGCTTCCACCTGCCGACCGACACCCAGGCCCCGCTGCTGCTGGTGGGCACCGGCACGGGCATCGCGCCGCTGATGGGCCTGCTGCGCGAGCTGGAGGCGGCTGGCCAGCGCCGTGAGGTGCACCTGGTGTTCGGCGAGAAGCAGCGCGCGCACGATTTCCTCTACCGCACCGAGCTGGAGGGCTGGCTGCGCGAGGGCACCCTGCAGGGGCTGCACACCGCGTTCTCGCGCGATGGCGCGGCCAAGTTCTATGTGCAGCATGCGCTGGCCGCGCAGTCGGCGCAGGTGGCCGCGCTGTTCGAACGCGGCGCGCACCTGTACGTGTGTGGCAACAAGCGGCATCTGGAGGGCGCGATGCAGGCGGCGATCAACCAGATCCTGCCTGCGGCCGAGGACACCCTGGAGGCCTGGCCCGCGCTGCAGGCGCAGGGCCGCCTGCACTGCGAACTGTACTGACCCCGCGCCGCCTCAGCCGGTGGCGTCGTGGCCCTCGCCGGCCGCGGCCAACGCGGCCAGGCGCTCGGGTTGCAGCAACTGCATCTCGCGCTGGTTGACGGCGATCACGCCATCGTCGATCAGCCGGCGCAGCACGCGGCTGGCGGTTTCCGGTGCCATGCGCAGGTAGTTGGCGATCTCCACCCGGGTCATGCTCAGGTTGAAGCGCACCGGCGAGAACCCCCGGCGCGCATAGCGCTCGGACAGATCCACCAGGAACGCGGCCATGCGTTCCTCGGTGCGATGGTTGGCCGCCAGCAGCGCCACCTTGCCGATTTCCGCACTGAGCAGGCTGAACAGCTTGGCCTGCAGGCCGGGCATGCGGGTGGCCAGCAGGCTCATCCGCGGGAACGAAAACCGGCACAGGTACACCGTATCCAGCGCCACTGCGTTGCACGGATAGCGCGCACCGTGGATCGCGTTGAGGCCGATCACCTCGCCGGGCAGGCTGAAACCCAGCACCTGCTCGTTGCCCTGGCTGTCTTCGACGTAGGTCTTGACCATGCCGCCACGCACCGCGGCGATCGCATCGAAGGGATCGCCCACGCGGAAGATGATCTCCCCCGGCTGGAACGGGCCGACGTGGTCGACCAGCACATGCAGCTCGGCCAGCGCGGTCTTGTCGTAGCCCTGGGACATGCACGCATCCGAGAACGCGCAGGTGCTGCAGAAATGCAGGGCATCGCCGTCATCGGCAGCGGCGGGATTGGGCGTGGCCGCGCGCGGCGGACCGCGTCGGGACGGGGCGGAGGGCATCGTCGGGGGAGCCGGTGCGGGGCGTCAGTCGCGCACGGCGAGCGCAAAGTCCAGCGCGGCGCAGACGGCGGCCACCTGGGCGTCGTTGCATTCCTGCGGATGGGTGCGCGGGCTGTCCGGATAGACCTCGGTGGTGGTGGCAAAGCGCGCGTTGGTGAAGCCGGCGCAGGCGCCGATCGAGCGCGACTCGCCCCAGACCACGCCGTTGGACTGCAGCGGCATGCCGATCAGCTCGCCCTTGGCATCGGCCGGGGCGATGTGGGTGACCTTCTCCACCGCCGCCACCAGGGCCTGCTGGAAGGCCGGCTGCGGGTCTTCGCTGTTGCCGATCACGTAGAAACCATCCGGAATGATGTCCGGCACCAGCGCCTTGCCGTCCCGCGCGCAGCGGGCGGGATCGAACTCGTGCAGGTCGCTGTCGGTGGTTTCGTGCAGGTCCAGGTGGACCAGCAGGTGGTCCGCGCGCGTGCCGACCCACTGCATCAGCGCGCGGGCTTCTTCGATCAGGCCGCCGTCACGGAAGCTGCGGTTGGGGTCGATGGCATCGGGGTTCCAGCGTTGGATGCGCTCATAGCCCCAGGGGCTGACGCACGGAGCGACGATCAGGTTGATGCGCCCGGCATAGGCGTCGGCGCGCTCGTCCAGGAACTGGAGCGCGCCATGCACGCCGCTGGTTTCATAGCCGTGGACACCGCCGGTGACCAGGGCGGTGGGCAGCGCGGGGTCGACCTCGCGGTTGACGACGGCAAACAACGGGTAATGGTCCGGGGCGTAATCGAGCTGGCCGTACTGCACGACGTCGAAGCGCTCGCCCAGCCGCTCCAGCGCGGCGACGACATCGTCCTGGTAGCTGCGCTGGCGCTGCTGCCCGGCGCGCCACTGCGCCCGCTCGGCCTCGCCCCAGGGTTGGCCGGGCGTACCGATCGGGTAGAAATGCGCAGGGGTCATGGGGGGCTCCGGAATCCAGGGAAACAGGCCGCGACGGGAACGCACGGCCCAGCCGTTGATTGTACCGGGAGCGCGCGGGGACTGCCCGGGCCTTGGCGGGCGTGAGTTCGTGCGCGTGGTGGGTCGGTGGGTCGGTGGCTCAGAAGATCAACGACCGCGGCACTGGCGCTTGGTCGGTAGTAGTGGAGAACAATGGGGGCTGTGGGATGCCGGCCAGCGGCCGGCACTACCGGCTTTTCCGGTGCGCACCGG
>NZ_JAVWXA010000080.1:0-17884 GCF_036662295.1 Stenotrophomonas sp. | reverse complement strand
CCCGGGGGGTAGAGCCACCCCATGGGTGGCTGCCTTACCGTTCGGGCATCACGCGCAGCCACCCATGGGGTGGCTCTACCTGCTGGTGCAAAAAACCCGCCTTGCGGCGGGTTTTTGGTGGATCAGGCGATGGTGGCCAGGCCGCCCATGTAGGGCTTGAGCGCGTCCGGCACGGTGATGCTGCCGTCGGCGTTCTGGTAGTTCTCCATCACCGCGATCATCGCCCGGCCCACGGCCACGCCAGAGCCGTTGAGGGTGTGCAGCAGCTCGGGCTTGCCGGTTTCCGGGTTGCGCCAGCGGGCCTGCATGCGGCGGGCCTGGAAATCACCGCAGTTGGAGCACGAGGAGATCTCGCGGTAGGTGTCCTGCGAGGGCAGCCACACTTCCAGGTCAAAGGTCTTCACCGCCGAGAAGCCCATGTCGCCGGTGCACAGCAGCACCTTGCGGTACGGCAGGCCCAGCTTTTCCAGCACCACTTCGGCGCAGCGGGTCATGCGCTGGTGCTCGTCATCGCTCTGCGCCGGGGTGCAGGCGGCCACCAGCTCCACCTTCTCGAACTGGTGCTGGCGGATCATGCCGCGCACGTCGCGGCCACCACTGCCGGCTTCGGCGCGGAAGCACAGCGAATGGGCGGTCATGCGCAGCGGCAACTGGTCGGCATCGATGATGTCATCGCGCACGATGTTGGTGAGCGGCACTTCCGAGGTCGGGATCAGGTAGCGCGTGGACTCGCCCACGGCGGTCTTGAACAGGTCGTCCTCGAACTTGGGCAGCTGGCTGGTGCCGCGCAGCGAGTCCGCATTGACCAGCGCCGGCACGTTGGTTTCTTCATAGCCGTGCTCGCCGGTGTGCAGGTCGAGCATGAACTGGGCCAGGGCGCGGTGCAGGCGGGCGATCGGGCCGCGCAGCACGGTGAACCGCGAGCCGGACAGCTTGGCCGCGGTTTCGCCATCCAGCCAGCGGTTGCGCGCGCCCAGCTCGACGTGGTCCAGCACCGGGAAATCGAAGCTGCGCGGGGTGCCCCAGCGCTTCTGTTCCACGTTTTCGGTTTCATCCGCGCCGGCCGGCACGTCGTCGGCCGGCAGGTTGGGGATGCCCAGGGCGATGGCTTCGATCTTGTCGCGCAGCTCGTCCAGGGTGACCTCGGAGGCCTTGAGCTCGTCGGCGAAGGCGGCCACCTCGGCCATGATCGCCGAGACGTCTTCGCCCTTGGCCTTGGCCTGGCCGATGGCCTTGGAGCGGCTGTTGCGCAGGCTCTGCAGTTCCTGGGTGCGCACCTGGATGCGCTTGCGGTCTGCCTCCAGCGACTCCAGCCCGGAGACATCCAGCTCGAAACCGCGCGCGCTGCGCAGGCGTTCGGCAAGGTCGGCAGGGTGTTGGCGAAGCAGGGCTGGATCAAGCATGGCAGGTGGCGTGGGGTTGGGACTGGAGGGGGATTATCGCCTGTTATGCGGATTTCTGCCGCCCGGCGGTGCCCATGTACCCCTCAGTCATGGCCAGCGTGGCAGAATCGGGGGGTTCATAACGGTATGGCTCATGTCCGCTTCCCGCGCTTCGTCTCGCAAGAACATCACCTTCCAGCTGCCTCGCCGCAGCCTGCTCATCGCCGGCATCGCCTTCGGGGTGGGCGTGGCGCTGTTCCTGGTGGTGTGGTTGAACACCCGCAACGACGACTTCTACAAGGCCGGCCCGGCGCAGACGCCGCAGCAGGTGGCCGAGATCGAGCCGCTGCCCGAGCCCCTGCCCGCCGCCGCCGGCTCCAGCGACATGCCCGATGCCAGGGCCCTGCCCGCCGGGGAAGACAAGCCGCAGCTGGTGGAAACCGCGCCGCCTGCGCCGCCGGCCGCCGCCCCGGCCGCCCCGAGCGAGGCTGCACCGGTGGCCAACGCGCCCACCGATCGCCCGCAGCCGATTGCCGACCAGTCGCCGCCGCCGAGCTACCCGCGCGCGGCCCTGCGCCGTGGCGATGCCGGCAGCGTGGTGGTGCGGGTGGAGGTGGATGCCACCGGCTACCCCAACAACGTGACGGTGATCCAGCGCAGCGGTTCACGCGATCTTGATCGCGCCGCCACCGATGCGGTGCGTCGCTGGCGCTTCCAACCGGCGCAGAGCAATGGCCAGCCGGTGCCGGGCACGATTGAAGTGCCGTTCGACTTCAAGCCGCAGTAACGCGCGCTTCGCGCGGTGTTCACCGCGCGTGTTGGGCTGGATCTCATCAAGCTGAACCTCGCCGGCCATGCAATCACCGCGTTGACGTTGCGCTGACACACCGGCAACCGTGGCCGGGCAAGACTGCGGGTGTCACCTCGACACCAGGAGTCAGCCATGAGTGTTTCCCATGCCCAGGACATGCACACCTCGCCGCAGCACCAGCGCGACGTGACCGATGAACCCGCCCGCCGTGGCACCTCGCCGTGGTTGTGGATGGCGCTGATCGTGGCGATGTTCGCCGCCGCGCTGGTCTGGTTGCGTTATGCCAACCCCAACGACACCACCACCGCACCGGTCGGCGAGCGCATGCTGCCGGCGACCGAAACGCCGGTGGCCACCACCACGCCCACCCCGGCCACGCGACAGGCCGCGCCGGCGGCGACCACCCCGCGCAAGGCCGCGCCGGTGGCCCGCAACCGCGAGGCGCGCCCGCTGGCCAGCAACACCAAGCCAGCGTATCCGGCCTCGGCGCTGCGTAATGGCGTGCAGGGCAGCGTGGTGGCCAGCTTGAACGTGGACCCGCGTGGCCACGTGACCGATGCCACCATCGTGCAGCGCACCGGTTCGCGTGACCGCGACCTGGACCGCTCGGTGCTCAACACCGTGCGCGGCTGGCAGTTCGAGCCGGCCATGAACAATGGTCGTGCCGTGGCCAGCGTGGTGCGCGTGCCGGTGGATTTCCGCACCGAGCGTTGAGTCACTGGTTGATGCAATGAAAAACGGAGGCCGATGGCCTCCGTTTTTTTGGGCGATGGCAGCGCATCCGATGGCTGCCTGACGTTGGTCGGCTCCGATTGGCCGCCCGCGCGCCGATCAACCCTGGCGCAAACCAAAGCCGGCGCCGGTGGCCAGGCCGTCAAAATCGGGGAACGAGGTGGCCACGTTGGCGATGTCGTTCACCTGCACCTGGCCACTGCTGAGCTGGCCGGCAATGGCGAAGGCCATGGCGATGCGGTGGTCGCCGTGGCTTTCGATGATGCCGCTGCCAAGCACCGCGCCGCCGTGGATGGTGGCGCCATCCTCGGTTTCATCCACCTGCACGCCGAGGGTGCGCAGGCCGGTGGCCATTGCCGCGAGGCGATCGGATTCCTTGACGCGCAGTTCGGCCGCACCGGTGACGACGGTGTTGCCCTGGGCGGCCGCCGCGGCGACGAACAGCGCGGGGAACTCATCGATCATGTCCGGCACCAGCGCCTCGGGAATCGCCGCGCCGTGCAGCGGCGCGTAGCGCACCACCAGGTCGGCGACGGCTTCACCGCCCTGCTCGGCCGGGTTTTCTTCGGTGATGTCCGCGCCCATCAGCCGCAGGGCCGCCAGCAGGCCGGTACGGCGCGGGTTGAGGCCCACCGCGCGCAGGCGCAGCGCCGAGCCGGGAATGACACTGGCCGCCACCAGGAAGAACGCGGCCGAGGAGAAGTCGGCCGGCACCACGATGTCGGTGGCGCGCAGGCGCTGGCCGCCACGCAGGCGGGCATGGCCGGGCGAGAATTCGATGTCCACGCCGAAGGCGCGCAGCATGCGCTCGCTGTAGTCGCGGGTGGGGTGCGGCTCGCTGACCACGGTCTCGCCTTCGGCATACAGGCCGGCCAGCAGCACGGCGGATTTGACCTGGGCGCTGGCCACCGGCGAGGCGAAGGTGATGCCCTTGATCGACTGGCCGCCGTGCACGCGCAACGGCGGGGTGCCGTCGGCCTCGGTGTCGATGCGGGCGCCCATCTGCGCCAGCGGCCCGGTCACCCGGCGCATCGGCCGGCGCGAGAGCGATGCATCGCCCACCATCACGCTGTCGAAGGGCTGGGCGGCCAGCAGGCCGGCGAGCAGGCGCATGCCGGTGCCCGCGTTGCCGCAGTCCAGCGGGGCGGCCGGGGCCTGCAGGCCACCCACGCCCACGCCATGGACCACGCGCTGCGATGGCGAGGGGGTGTCGATGCGCACGCCGAGCTGGCTGAAGATGGCGGCGGTGGCGCGGGTGTCCTCGCCTTCCAGGAAGCCCTCGATGTGGGACACGCCATCGGCGAGCGCGGCGAACATCACCGAACGGTGCGAGACGGATTTGTCACCGGGAATGGTCAGGCTGCCCTGCAGGGGCTGGCCCTTGTGGGCGATCCAGTACGGCGTTGCGGTCATGGGAATTCCTGTGGGGCGGCCGCGCGGGCGGCGGTGCAGCGGGATGCGGGGGAGACGGCGCAGCGCCAGGCGGCAGCGGCGCCGACGGCGATCAGGGCACGGCGACCGGATAGGAGCCGAGGATCTTGATCTGCGCCGAGTGCGCCTTGAGCTCGGCCAGGGCGGCCTGCATGGCCTCGTCCTCGACATGGCCGGCCAGGTCGATGAAGAAGCCGTACTCCCACTTGGCGTTGTGCGAGGGCCGCGACTCGATGCGGTTCATGCTGATGCCGTGGCGCGCGAACGGGCTGAGCACGTCGAACAGCGCGCCGGGCTTGTCGTGGATGAACACCAGCACCGAGGTGCGATCGTGGCCGGAGGTGGGGAAGATGTTGCGGCCGATGACCAGGAAGCGGGTGGTGTTGTCGGCATCGTTCTGGATGGGCTTGGTCACCACCTTCTTCAGGCCGTACACGTGCCCTGCACTCTCCCCGCCGATGGCCGCGGCGTCGTCGGCATTGCGCGCGCGGCGGGCGCCTTCGGCATTGCTGGAGACCGGGATCTTCTCGGCCTTGGGCAGGTTGGCGCGCAGCCAGGACGAGGTCTGCATGAACGACTGCGGGTGGCCGTAGACGCGTTCGACATCCTCCAGCCGGCCACTGCGCGACATCAGGTACTGCTGCACGCGCAGTTCCACTTCGCCGCAGATCTTGAGGTTGGAGGTGAGGAACATGTCCAGGGTGATCTGGATGGTGCCCTGCCCGGAATTTTCCACCGGCACCACGCCGAAATCGGCGTTGCCCGCTTCCACTTCCTGGAACACCTCCTCGATGCTGGCCAGCGGCAGGCCCAGCGCCGAGCGACCGAAGTGCTTGAGCACGGCCTGCTGGCTGAAGGTGCCTTCCGGGCCGAGGTAGCCGATCTTGAGCGGCTCCTGCTGGGCCAGGCAGGCAGACATGATCTCGCGGTAGACATGCACCAGCACTTCGTCGCTGAGCGGACCTTCGTTGCGGTCCACCACCATGCGCAGCACCTGGGCCTCGCGCTCGGGGCGATAGTAATCCACGGCGGCGGCGAGCTTGCCCTTGGCCTTGCCGACCTGGTGGGCGAAGTTGGCGCGCTCGGCGATCAACGCCTGGATGCTGCGGTCGATGTGGTCGATCTTGGCGCGCACATCCGACAGCACCGGTGCCGGCACGGCGGGATCGGGCTTGGCGGGCCTGGCCTTGGCGGCGGCCTTGGTCTGGGTCGGCGCGGGCTTGGCGGCGCTGGCCTTGGGCTTGGGCTTGGCGGGTTGTCTGGCCATCGGGATTCCTGGTGCGGTGGGGCGGGCGACGCCCCGGTTGAAACGAATGACTCAGCCGTGGCGCTGCTGGAAGTCGGCCATGAAGGCGGCCAGCGCCTGGGCGCCCTCCACCGGCAGGGCGTTGTAGAGCGAGGCGCGGATGCCACCCACCGCCGCGTGGCCCTTCAGCGCGAGCAGGCCGGCGGCCTTGGATTCGCTGACAAACCGCGCGTTGAGGGTGTCATCGGGCAGGAAGAAGGGAATGTTCATGCGCGAGCGCGCCGCCGGCACCACCTGGTTGCGGTAGAAGCCGCCGGAGCCGTCGATGGCGCCGTACACCAGGGCCGCCTTGGCGGCGTTGCGCCGGGCGAACTCGGCCACGCCGCCCTCGGCCAGCATCCACTTGAACACCAGCCCGGCCAGGTACCAGTTCCAGGTGGGCGGGGTGTTGAGCATGGAGTCGCGGGCGACATGCGAGCGGTAATCGAAGATGTCCGCGCGCGGCTGGCCGCTGCGCTCGAGCAGCTCGCGCCGCACGATCACCACCGAGACCCCGACCGGGCCGAGGTTCTTCTGTGCGCCGGCGTAGATCAGCCCGTACTTGCCCACTTCCAGCGGTTCGCTGGCGATGGAGGAGCTGAAATCGGCGAACAGCGGCGTATTGCCCACATGCGGGGTGTCACGGAACTCGACGCCGTGGATGGTCTCGTTGGCGGTGATGTGGACGTAGGCGGCGTCATCGGACAGCTGCCAGGTATCGCGCGCGGGGATGTCGTGGAAGCCGTTCGCTTCGCTGGTGGCGGCGATGTTGACGTTGACGTAGGGCTTGACCTGCTTGATGGCGGTCTTGCCCCAGTGACCGGTGAGCACGTAGTCCACGGTCTGCCCGGGCTGGGCGAAATTGAGCGCGAGCAGCGCCTGCTGGGTGGTGGCGCCGCCGGCCAGGAACAGCACGGCGTAGTCGTCGGGAATCCCGATCAGGCGGCGCAGGTCGGCATCGGCCTGGGCGGCGACGGCCATGAACTCCGGGCCGCGGTGGCTCATCTCGACAATGGAGGCACCGGCGCCGTTCCATTCCAACATCTCTTCCTGCGCCTGGCGCAGGACCGATTCCGGCAGGGTTGCAGGGCCGGCACTGAAATTGAACGCGCGCGTCATGTCACACCTATGGGGCAAGACCCCTAGTATGCCGCAGCGCACCAGGCTTTAGGCCTTGCGGGCGCTGGCGAATTTGGTTGCAAACGAATCTATCGGGGTGGGCGTCGAAGGCGTCAAGACCTGCGGTGGTAACCCTCCGTGTCACCACGTGCCGGTAGTGCGGCAGGGCGATGCGCGTACTGCCGGCCGCTGGCCGGCAACCTCATGAACCCATCCGGATGTGCGTGGAGCCGGCCAGCGGCCGGCACCCTCATGAACCCATCCGGATGTGCGTGGAGCCGGCCAGCGGCCGGCAACCTCATGAACCCATCCGGGTGTGCGTGGAGCCGGCCAGCGGCCGGCACTACCGGGGCGTTTACCGTGCCCCGAACCACAGCAGGCCGCTGATGATCGCCGCCAGCAGCAGCGCGCTGGCCAGCAGCCACGGCCAGCGGCTCACGCGGCGGGGCTTGGTGGGGGCGGTGGCCTGCGTGGGCAGGTCCAGCAGGTCGTCTTCGTCTTCGCTGAAAATGCGCTTGCGGCCATCGTGCGGGACTTCCAGCACGAAGCGGTGCTGGGTGTCGAACACCAGCTGGTCGCCCGGCTGCAGCCAGCAGTGGCGCACGGCCACGCCGTTGACGCGGGTGGATTCGCCGGCGCCGAGGTCACGCAGCAGCACGCGCTCGCCGTGCAGCTCCAGCCGCGCGTGCTGCTCGGCGAAGGCCGGGTCGTCGATGACGATGTCGGCCTCGGCACTGCTGCCGATCAGGCGCGGCCGGTCCAGGGTGAAGCTGCGGCCGTGGTGCTGGCCACCCAGGCCGCGCAACAGGCGCTGTTCCTCGCTGCCGGCATCGCTGCGCACGGGGGCGTGGCTGAGGACTTCGCACTCGCCCTGGATGACCATTTCCACGCCGTCGGCGTAGACGGCATCGCCGGCGCGCAGCATCGCCATGCGCCGCACCGGGCGCCCGTTGACGTGGATGCCGCGGATGCCGTTGGCCACCTGCAGCCACAGGCCGCGGTCGTCCAGGCAGAACTGGGCCAGCAGCAGGTTGCCGACCGCATCGCTGCTGAGCCGGACGCTGCCTGAAGCGTGCCGCACGACCCGTTGCACCCCGGGCCGCAGGGGCTGGTCGGGGTGTTGGCGATGGGTGAAGTGAACTAGCAGGTTCTGCACGCGGGCAAAGCCTAGCAGGTTGGATGTCATCGAAGAAGAAGTGTGACGCAGACCTTGGAGTTGGCCGCCAGCATGCGCACAATGCACGCCCTTTCCACGCTGCGGCCCGCCAGGAGCCTTCCATGTCCAATATCGATATCCGCCACGCCCATGCCCTGCCCGCCGACCGCGCGCGCCAGGCGATCGAAGAAGTGGCGGCCAAGCTGTCCGAGCGCTTCGGGCTGCAGAGCAACTGGGTGGGCGAGGTGCTGAACTTCAGCGGCTCCGGCGTGGACGGTGCGATCGAACTGCAGCCGGGCGCGGTGCGGGTCACTGCCAAGCTGGGCTTCCTGCTCTCGGCGATGAAGGGCATGGTGGAAAGCGAGATCCAGCGCGTGCTGCAGGAAAAGCTGGTCTGACACCCGCCACGACGGCCGCCGGCGCGCGCCATCACATCGCCCAACGCCGGCGCTGATTAGCATCGGGGGTGCGTCCACACACAGGATCCCCCCGATGACCGCACACGACGACTTCGACGACCGCGACACGTACCGCCCGGGCGACAAGCCCTCGCTGCAGGAACAGGCCGAACGCTTCTCGCGCCGGCTGAGCGGGTCGGCCCAGCAGGTGTGGCTGGCCGGGCTGGGGGCCTTCGGGCGCGCCCAGGCCGAGGGCAGCCGCATGTTCGACACGCTGGTACGCGAGGGCGAGACCATCGAGGCCCGCAATCGCGAGCAGGCCGGCGACACCCCGCGCTGGCGCGACAACGTGGAAGACCACCTGGGCGAGGCCCGCGAGAAGGCCGCCGGCACCTGGGACAAGGTGGAGAAGGCCTTCGACGACCGCGTCCAGGGCGTGCTCAAGCGCCTGCACATCCCCACGGCCGAAGACGTGGCCGCGCTCAACGCCCGGATCGACGCCCTCAACGCCCGGGTCAACCGCGCCGAGGCCCGTAATGCCTCGCCCAATGCGGACCCGGCACCGGGCAGCCACCAGGGGCCGGGCGGCGCCTGAGCCCCGCCAGTCCCGGATTGTTGCAAAGCAGCACACATTTGTTGACAATCGAACGCGACCCGCCAATCGCTTCTGCGCCGTTTGTTCCCTCCCCTCACGGCTACGGATTGGCGGGTTTTTTGTGCCCGGCTGCCAGCAAAGTGAGACATCGGTCACCGGCTGCTCTCGCGGTGCCTGTCAAGCGCCTGCAATGAAGCACCGCAGAGCCCGGCGAGCGCATATAAACTGTCAATCGCATCCCCGCGTTCAACCCTAGCGCCTCATGTTCTCCTGGATTCTTGCTCTACTGCTGGCCCTCATCGTCTGGACGCTCTGCGCTGCCTGGTTCTGGCTGGTGAAGCGGCGCCGCAAGGAGACCCGGCTGGGTCTGAATGCCCTGGCGGGCATGCACTGGCGCGATTTCTCCGAGATCGTGCGGCGGGCCATGCGCGAGCAGCGCGGCCTGCAGGATGTGCCCGGCGAGACCGACGACAGCCGTGAGCCGCGCAGCGATTTCCTGATGCACGATGACCAGCACCGCTGGTTGCTGTCGTGCAAGCATGGCCGTGCCTACCGCATTGGCACCGCGGCGGTGAACGAACTGGGCGCGGCCGCGCGCCTGGCCGGTGCCCGCGGCGGCATCCTGATCACCGAAGGCCGGGTGGAGCGCGATGGCCGCGCGGCCGCCGAGAAGCAAGGCGTGGAAGTCCTCGATGGCCACCTGCTGTGGCCGCTGCTGCAGCCCTACCTGCCCGGGGACATGGAAGCGCAGGTCAAGACGGCGGCGCGGCGCGAGGCGATCCGGCGCATTTCCATCGCCGCGCTGGGTTCGCTGACGTTGGGCCTGCTGGTGGGCATGGGCTATCTGACCTCGCGGTTGGAGCAGTCACTGGTCGCGGCACCGCCGGCCAGCGCGCCGGCACAACCGGCCGCCGTAGCCCCGGCCACGCCTGCTGCGGACGCGCCGACTGTATCGCCCTCGCCGGCTGCCGCAGCAGACCCGGCCCCGGCCAGGCCCGCGCCCGCCGCTGCCACCCCGAGCATTCTGGGCGACGAGCCCGACCCGGACCCGGCCACCCTGGCGCGTTACCAGAAGGAACTCACCCGCACCCTGGCCACCCAGCCCGGCGTGGTGAGCGCGTTCTGGCTGACCCGGCAGACGTTGGCGGTGAACCGCACCGAGGAGATCGACGTGATCTGGCCGCGGCTCTGTACCGAAGTGAAGCGCTACCCGTCGCTGCGCACGGTGCGCATCCAGCTCAACCCGCGCCCGGGCGTGGACGAGGCGGTGCGTTGGCGCCAGTGCGCCACGTTGTGATGCTGGGGGTTTCAGGGTTGCCGGCCAGCGGCCGGCACTACCGGGGCGGCGCGTAGGGCCGGGGTTTACTGGTTGCCGGCCAGCGGCCGGCACTACCGGGGCGGCGCGTAGGGCCAGGGTTTCAGGGTTGCCGGCCAGCGGCCGGCACTACCGGGCGCCGGGGGCGAAGCGGGCTACCAGGTCCCAGGCGTCGCCGAGGAACATCTGGCGCACGCAGGTGATGGGCTGTTCGCCGCGCCAGGTGAGGCGGTCGATGACCAGGCAGGCGGTGCCCGGCTTGACCTCCAGCAGGGCGGCGGCGGCGTCATCGGCTCCCCACGCACTGATGCGATGCTGGGCACGCGTCCAGGACACGTTCTGCAGCAGCCAGCTGCCCGGCGCGGTGGTCTCGAAATCCACCGCCAGCACTTCCGGCACGCCGACCGGGCTGATCAGGCGATGCTCCAGCGCAAACGGGCGGCCGTCGGCACGATGCAGGCAGCGGATCGCCAGCAGCTTCTCGCCGCCGGACAAGGCCATTTCTTCATCGGCCTGCGCCCGCGGTGCGCGGTAGGCGCGCTCCAGCAGCTGGTAGCCATAGGTGTGCCCGCGGGCGCCCACGGCCATGGCGATATCGGGGATTTCCAGCGCCACCTGTTCCAGGTGCGGCGGTTGCCGCGCCACGAAGGAGCCGGCGCGACGGCGGCGCTCGATCATGCCGCTCTCGGCCAGGGCGGTCAGCACCTTGTTCACGGTCATGCGCGAGCAGCCGTACTGCTCCATCAACTCGTGCTCGTAGGGAATCCGGAAACCCGGCTCCCACGCCCCACTGAGGATGCGGCTTTCCAGGTCGGCGCGGATGCGCTGGTTGAGGGTTTCTGCTTTCTTGCCCGTCACTCGGGAGTCCTGATGGGTGCGACCGGCACTCAGCCGGCCGACAACAACGTGCGCAACGCGCGGGCAAATCGGGCGGCCACGGCCTCACGCTGCACGTGGCGGCCTTGCTGGACAAGCTGGCGACCCTGGCGCCACACCGAACGCACCGCGCCATTACGTGCGGCGAACACCCAACTGTCAAGCAAGGCGTCGCCGTCGCGGGCGATCAGCGCCGGATGGGCCGGGTCCAGCTCGACCACGTCGGCCGGCGCGCCGACCTGCAGCCCGCTGGCTACCCCGAGCGCCTGGCCTGCGCCCTGCAGCGCCTGCTCGAACAGCCAGCGGCCGCTGGACCGGCCCGTGCCCGGCGCCAGGACGTTGCGCCCGCGCACATGCAGGCGCTGGCCATACTCGAGCAGCCGCAGCTCTTCGGCCGCATCGATCAGCACGTTGGAATCCGAGCCCACCCCGAACCGGCCGCCGCCCCGCGCGAACGCCTGCATCGGGAACAGCCCGTCGCCCAGGTTGGCCTCGGTGATCGGGCACAAGCCCACCACCGCGCGGCTGGCGATCATGCGCTGCACTTCATCGGCGTTGACGTGGGTGGCATGCACCAGGCACCAGCGCGCGTCCACGGCGGCGTGCTCGTACAGCCACTGCACCGGGCGCAGCCCGCTCCAGGCCACGCAGGCGTCCACTTCGCGGGTCTGCTCGGCAATGTGGATGTGCACCGGGCCGGTGGTGAGTGGCAGCAGCGCGGCCAACTCCTGGCCGGTGACCGCGCGCAGGCTGTGCGGGGCGATGCCCAGCACCGCATCGTCCAGCCCCTGCAGCGCGCGGGTGCAGCCTTCGAGCAAGGCGGCAAAGCCGTCCACGTCGTGGATCAACCGGCGCTGCGCGGGGTTGGGGGCGGCCCCGCCGAAATCGGCATGGGCATAGAACACCGGCAGCAAGGTGAGGCCGATGCCGCTGCCCTGCGCGGCGGCGGCCAGGCGCGCGGCCATCTCGGCGCGGTCGGCATACGGGCTGCCATCGGCGGCATGGTGCAGGTAATGGAACTCGCCCACGCGCGTGAACCCGGATTCGAGCATTTCCACGTAAGCCTGCTCGGCGATGGCCTGCACCGCCTCCGGCTGCAGGTGGGCCAGGAAGCGGTACATCAGCTCGCGCCAGCTCCAGAAGCTGTCCCCGCTGCTGCCACCGATCTCGGTGAGGCCGGCCATGCCGCGCTGGAAGGCGTGGCTGTGCAGGTTGCCCAGGCCCGGCAACGCGATGGCCAGGGCGGTATCACCGGGCTGGGCGGCTGCGCCGGCGGTCACCGCCGTGAGGGTGCCGCCCTCGCAGACCAGGCGCACATCGGTCGCCCAGCCCTGCGGCAACAGCGCATGGGCGGCGTGGAAAACAAGCGGGGCGGCGGGGTTGGCTGGCATCACTGGACATCCCGGAAGTGGCGCCTATATTGTATAGACATATAGACCGCCGTGGTGGCTGCCATGCACTGTGACACCCTCTGGACCCACGCCCACCTGATCACCGTCGACGGCCCCGGCCTGGGCCTGATCGAAAACGGGGTGATCGCCGCGCGCGATGGCCGCATCGTGCACGTGGGCGCGGCCGGTTCGGCGGCGCACCTGCAGCCGGCCGAGCGCATCGACTGCGCGGGCCGCTGGATCAGCCCCGGGCTGGTCGATTGCCATACCCACCTGGTCTACGCGGGCAACCGCGCCGGCGAATTCGAGCAGCGCCTGCAGGGCGTGAGCTATGCCGACATCGCCCGTGCCGGCGGCGGCATCGTGTCCACGGTGCGTGCCACGCGCGCAGCCAGCGAGGCCGAACTGATCGCCGCCAGCCTGCCGCGGCTGGAGGCGATGCTCGCCGAAGGTGTCACCACGCTGGAGATCAAATCCGGCTACGGCCTGAGCCTGGAAGATGAAACCAAGCAGCTGCGCGTGGCCCGCGAGCTGGGCCGCCTGCGCGCGGTGGAGATCGTGCCCACCTTCCTCGGCGCGCACGCCGTTCCGCCCGGTCGCCAGGCCCAGGACTACATCGACGAGGTGTGCGAGGTGATGATCCCGGCGGTGGCCGCGCAGGGCCTGGCCGAGGCGGTGGATGTGTTCTGCGAGACCATCGGCTTCAGCGCCGCGCAGGCCGGCCAGGTGTTCGAGGCGGCGCGCCGGCACGGGCTGGGCATCAAGATCCACGCCGAACAGCTCAGCAACCAGCACGGCGCGGCGCTGGCGGCACGCCATGGGGCGCTGTCGGCCGACCATATCGAGCACCTCGACGACGCCGGCATCGCCGCGATGGCCGCGGCCGGCACCGTGGCGGTGCTGCTGCCGGGCGCGTTCTATTTCACCCGTGATACCACCCTGCCCCCGATCGCTGCCCTGCGCGCGGCCGGCGTGCCGCTGGCCCTGGCCACCGACTGCAACCCCGGCACCTCACCGCTGACCAGTCCGCTGCTGGCGATGAACATGGCCGCCACGCTGTTCCGCATGACCGTGGACGAGTGCATCGCCGGCTTCACCCGCGAAGCCGCGCGCGCCCTGGGCCGCGCCGACCGCGTGGGCCGGCTGGCGGTGGGCCTGGACTGCAACCTGGCCGTGTGGGACATCCAGGCGCCTGCCGACCTGGTGTACCGCATGGGCTTCAACCCCCTGCACGCGCGCGTGATGCGCGGCGCATCCGTCTGACCTTTGTGATGTCTGGAGATTCCATGAGCACTACCCTGACCCTGCAGCCCGGCGCGGTGACGCTGGCGCAATGGCGCGCGATTTTCGACGGCGCGCGCGTGCGCCTGGACCCGGCCTCGGCCGATGCGGTCCTGCGCAGCGCGCAGACCGTGGCCGACATCGTGGCCAAGGGCGCGCCGGTCTACGGCATCAACACCGGCTTCGGCAAGCTGGCCAGCGTGCGCATCGAGCGTGACGACCTGGAAACCCTGCAGCGCAATATCGTGCTGTCCCATGCCGCCGGCGTGGGCGAGCCGATGCCGGCGCCGGTGGTGCGGCTGATGATGGCCTTGAAGCTGACCAGCCTGGCCCAGGGCGCATCGGGCATCCGCCCGCAGACGCTGGCGCTGCTGGAAGCCTTCCTGCAGCACGACATCGTGCCGGTGATCCCGTGCCAGGGCTCGGTGGGCGCCTCCGGCGACCTGGCCCCGCTCTCGCACCTGGCCAGCGTGATGATCGGCGTGGGCGAGGCCTTCGTCGGCGGTCGCCGCCAGCCGGCCACCGACGCGCTGGCCGCCGCCGGGCTGGCGCCGCTGGTGCTGGGCGCCAAGGAAGGGCTGGCGCTGCTCAACGGCACCCAGTACTCCACCGCCTACGCCCTGGCCGGCCTGTTCGAGATCACCACGGTGTTCCAGGCCGCGCTGGTGACCGGCGCGCTGTCGGTCGAGGCGGCCAAGGGCTCGGATACCCCGTTCGACCCGCGCATCCACCAGATCCGCGGCCAGCGGGGCCAGATCGCCACCGCCGCCACCCTGCGCCAGCTCATGCAGGGCTCGGCCATCCGCGAATCGCACCGCGACAACGACGTGCGCGTGCAGGACCCCTACTGCCTGCGCTGCCAGCCGCAGGTGATGGGCGCGGCATTCGACGTGATGCGCCAGGCCGCCACCACGCTGGCGATCGAAGCCAACGGCGTGTCCGACAACCCGCTGGTGTTCACCGATACCAACGAGGCGCTGAGCGGCGGCAACTTCCACGCCGAGCCGGTGGCGTTCGCCGCGGACATGCTGGCCATGGCCATCTGCGAGATCGGCTCGATCAGCGAGCGCCGCACCGCGATGCTGGTGGACCCGGCGCTGTCGGGCCTGCCCGCCTTCCTCACGCCCAAGCCCGGCTTGAACTCGGGCTTCATGATTCCGCAGGTGACCGCCGCCGCGCTGGTCTCGGAGAACAAGCAGCGCGCCTACCCGGCCAGCGTGGATTCGATCCCCACCTCGGCCAACCAGGAGGACCATGTGTCGATGGCCGCGCACGGCGCGCGCCGGCTGCTGGCGATGGCCGAGAACGCGGCCAACGTGGTGGGCATCGAACTGCTGGCCGCCGCGCAGGGCTGCGATTTCCATGCGCCGCTGCGTTCCAGCGCGGCGCTGGAAGGCGTGCGGGCCCGCCTGCGCGCGCAGGTGCCCACGCTGCAGGACGACCGCTACTTCCACCCGGACATGCTGGCGGCCACCGCCCTGGTGCGCAGCGGCGCACTGGCCGAGGGCCTGGCCGACGTGCTGCCGCAGGTGGAGCCGCTGGCATGAGCGGCCACCCGGACTGGCTGCAGGTGCATGAGGGCGACGCACCGCTGATCGTCAGCTTTCCGCATACCGGCAGCGAGCTGCCGCCGGACCTGATCGCGCGCTACCAGTCGCCCTGGCTGGCCCGCCGCGACGCCGACTGGTGGGTGCACGACCTGTACGATTTCGCGCGTGGCATGGGCGCGACCACGGTGCGCTCGGCGATCTCGCGCTCGGTGATCGACCTCAACCGCGACCCCAGCGGCGTGTCGCTGTACCCGGGCCAGAACACCACCGGCCTGTGCCCGCTGACCACCTTCGACAACCAGCCGCTGTACCACGCGGGCATGGAACCGGACGAGGCCGAGATCGCGCGCCGCCGCGACACCTGGTTCGCGCCGTACCACGATGCACTGGCCGCGCAGATCACGCGGCTGCGCCAGCGCCACGCCACGGTGGTGGTGTATGACGCGCATTCGATCCGCTCGCATATTCCGCACCTGTTCGAGGGCGAGCTGCCGCAGTTCAACCTGGGCACCGCCGGCCCGTCGGGGGCGGTCGATACCTCGTGCGACAACACGCTCAGCGACGTGGTGGAGAACCTGCTGAAGATCAGCGGCCTGTCGCACGTGCGCAACGGGCGCTTCAAGGGCGGCTGGATCACCCGCCATTACAGCGACATCCCCGGCGGCGTGCACAGCCTGCAGATGGAGCTGGCCTGCCGCGGCTACATGCACGAGCCGCTGCCCGACCAGGTGGACGAGCACAGCTGGCCCACCCCGCTGGACCCCGATCACGCCGCACCGCTGCGCCACACCCTGGCGCAGGTGCTCAACGCCTGCCTGGCATTTGCTACGAACCGGAGCGCCGCATGACCCGCAACGACCCGTCCCGCACCCTCATCGCGCCCACCGGCAGCACGCTTACCTGCAAGAGCTGGCTGACCGAGGCGCCTCTGCGCATGCTGATGAACAACCTGCACCCGGACGTGGCCGAGCGCCCGCAGGAACTGGTGGTGTACGGCGGCATCGGCCGCGCCGCGCGCGACTGGGAAAGCTTCGATGCCATCGTGGACACGCTCAAGCGGCTGGAGGATGACCAGACCCTGCTGGTGCAGTCCGGCAAGCCGGTGGGGGTGTTCCGCACCCATGCCGATGCGCCGCGCGTGCTGATCGCCAACTCCAACCTGGTGCCGCGCTGGGCCACCTGGGACCACTTCAACGAGCTGGATAAGAAGGGCCTGGCCATGTACGGCCAGATGACCGCCGGCAGCTGGATCTACATCGGCGCGCAGGGCATCGTGCAGGGCACGTATGAAACCTTCGTGGAGATGGGCCGCCAGCACTACAACGGCAGCCTGGCCGGCAAGTGGCTGTTCACCGGTGGGCTGGGCGGCATGGGCGGCGCGCAGCCGCTGGCCGCGGTGATGGCCGGTGCCTCGTGCCTGGCCGTGGAATGCCGCAAGAGCAGCATCGACATGCGCCTGCGCACCGGCTACCTGGACACCTGGACCGACAACCTGGACGAGGCGCTGCGCCTGATCGAGGAATCGTGCACGGCCAAGAAGCCGCTGTCCGTCGGCCTGCTTGGCAACGTGGCCGACGTGCTGGATGAACTGCTGGTGCGCGGGGTCAAGCCGGACCTGCTGACCGACCAGACCTCCGCGCACGACCCGGTCAACGGTTACCTGCCGCAGGGCTGGACCGTGGAGGAATGGGACGCCAGGCGCGTATCCGCGCCGAAGGAGGTTGAAGCCGCCGCGCGCGCGTCGATGGCCAACCACATCCGCGCCATGCTGGCCTTCCACGCACTGGGCGTGCCGACCGTGGACTACGGCAACAACCTGCGCCAGATGGCGCTGGAAGAAGGCGTTGAAGATGCGTTCGACTTCCCCGGTTTCGTGCCGGCCTACATCCGCCCGCTGTTCTGCCGGGGCATCGGCCCGTTCCGCTGGGCCGCCCTCAGTGGCGACCCGGAAGACATCGCCAAGACCGACGCCAAGGTCAAGGAACTGATCCCGGACAACCCGCACCTGCACCGCTGGCTGGACATGGCTGCGGAGAAGATCAAGTTCCAGGGCCTGCCGGCGCGCATCTGCTGGGTGGGCCTGGGCGACCGTGATCGTCTGGGCCTGGCCTTCAATGAGATGGTGGCCAACGGCGAGCTGAAGGCACCGGTGGTGATCGGCCGCGATCATCTGGACAGCGGCAGCGTGGCCTCGCCCAACCGCGAGACCGAAGCGATGGCCGATGGCTCGGACGCGGTGTCGGACTGGCCGCTGCTGAACGCCCTGCTCAACACCGCCAGCGGCGCGACCTGGGTGTCACTGCACCACGGTGGCGGCGTGGGCATGGGCTTCTCGCAGCACGCCGGCATGGTGATCGTGTGCGATGGCACCGAGGCGGCGGCGAAGCGCATCGCGCGCGTGTTGTGGAACGACCCGGCCACGGGCGTGATGCGGCATGCCGATGCCGGGTATGAGATCGCGGTGGAATGTGCAAAGGAGAAGCGGCTGGATCTGCCGGGGATTTTGGGCTGATCGACACCTGCCCGTCCTGTGGGTAGAGCCACCCCATGGGTGGCTGGCTC
>NZ_JAVWXA010000079.1:2040-17989 GCF_036662295.1 Stenotrophomonas sp. | reverse complement strand
TGATGCGGCCATCGCCGTGCGCGATGGCCTGCATCGACAATTCGTAGACGCGTGGCAACCCTGCCGACGGACCGGCGGCAAGCGACGGCAATTGCCGGCTGTAGCCGCGAGGAAGGTGGCGCCGCGCGGTCTGGATCTGTTCTTCGATGAGGTAGTAGTTGTCGAGCAGCCATTCACCGGCCGGGGTCACCGGCAGCTGTTCGCGCACCACGCTGCCGAGCAGCGTATTGGCGTCCTCCAGCACCCGTTGGTTGGCCTGCAGGCGTTCGAGCAGGCGTTCGGTGCCCGGTCGCGTCCGTACCCGATGCTGGCGCGCAAGTGCGCGGCCATACACCTCCATCTGCTCAACGCTGTACAGCGCGGAACGCAGCGGCCCTTCGGCGGCCTCGATGGCCGGGGCCGACGCTTGGCGCTCGCGCCAGCGCCAACGGAGGAGACGACGCAGACGCAGCCAACGGCCGAACAGACGACGAAGGTGTGGCATGGGATACCGAAGGGGGAGACAACGTCCTGCATGGTTGCATTGCAGGCGCAGTGGACGCTGTGAAGGCCCGGTTTAGCTCTGGCCATCGGCGAACAAGATGAAGCGGCTCCCACCCGCTGAAAGGAACGCCCGTCAGCCACCCCCCGCGACCACGCCCACTGCTCCCTCGCCGCAGCTCAGGAGCAGCGCGCCCACGTCAGTGGCGGGCGTCGTCTTTCGCCTTGCCCACTTCACTCTGTACCTTGCCAACATTCTTCTGGACCTTGCCTTCCAGCTCCTGGCCCTTGTCGCCGGTCACCTTGCCCGCGACTTCCTTCACGGTGCCCTTGACCTGGTTCTTCACGCCTTCAGTGCGGTTCTTGTCCATGTTCAACGCCTCGCTGTGTCGCCCGGGGTGGGCGTCACCATGCTGCTGGGTAAGCACGTAGTGCCGAGGTGAATTAACGGCACGGGCGACGACTTCGATTCCAAACGGTTCAGTCTTGGCAGATGCTCGCACCGTCGTCACGAGCGCCGTAACGCTGCCGGCATCCCCTGTGCACTCGCGCTGCACACAGCGCCGCCTACAGTGCCTTCCATCCCACTGACGGCGCGCCCGCGTGAACCTGCAGACCTCCATCTCCCATCCGTTGCCCCGGCGACCACTGCCCGATAGCTGCCATTTCGATCTGCTGGATGTCAGTGCCCTGCAGGACCCCTGCAGCGGGCGGATCGTGCACCTGTATTCGATGGTGGCGCGTTGCCTGACGTGTGAGCTCGTCTTCAAGGCGCAGGAAGGGCAGGGCCTGGTCAGCACGTCGGTGGCGCGGGTTTTGCGCTGCCCAACCGGCTGCGGTCAGCAGTCCCTCAGGGGCGCGGCGCTGCGTCAGTGGAACGCGCAGCCGGCCTGATAAAAATAACGCCCCGGAATATCCAGGGCGCTTGTTATCCGTGAAGCAGAATGGCTCAGGCGGGCAGGTCCCACTTGTCCGGGTCTGCCGGCTTTTCCTTGTACACGGTGCCGAGAAAATCCACGTGGAGCTCGGTCCATGCCGCTGCGCCCTGGCGGGCCACCACTTCGAAGTGCTTCGGCCGGCGTTCGGGTTCTCCCGAGACGGTCCAGCCGGCCTTCTTCACTGCTGCCAGCACAATCCGCGGATCCGCCGGCGCATCGGGATGGTGGTGCTTGGGGCCGTGGTGCGGCTTTTTGTGCTCCAGCTCGACAAAGGCGCCGCCCTTTCTGGCGATGCGCGCCACCTTGATCTCCGACGGGCGTTGCTCTCCCTCCATCAGACGTCTTGCAGCAGCCAGATCGGTTCGCAAGGCCACGCACGCACTGCGCTTTACAACTGTTGGTCGCTGCGCAAAGGCTGACCATTCCTTGTTGCTGCATTGGGCGGGGCCGGAGTTGCATGGACAACTTCCTCGGCCTGGGGAGGCGTCGCAGGGGCCGATCCATGGCGTACGGATTATGCTGGTATGACGTTGCTGGATTGTGGCTGACGCCAGGTCCATCCTTCGTGTTGCGGAAGCGGGCGCGTGTCGGTTAAGAATGTAGATGCTCGGATCACTGGGAGGCCTAACTTGATTTTCATGATACGCAACGCGGCGCTCCTGACTATATTGCTGACGACGCAGGCATGCGGCCAAGTTCCTGCGGGTAATCAGCTGCCCAAGGGGGCAGAAATGGAAGATCAGACTGCCAGCGATAAGGTATTGCGCGTTCAGCAGGATCGTGCGGCAGCAATGGCGGACGCGGCTGTCGATGAGGCCAGCGCTCAGGCGACATCTGGCGCTTTGATCCGCGATGGATACTCTCCGTTGCCACAGGGCCCCGAAGTAACAGCCGACGTCCTTGTCAAAGCTGTTGTCCGGTTGGCAGACACGCTTGAATCCCGGGAAGACATGGTTCCCGCTCACGTGGCGCCGGCCATGGCGCTTGGGATGATGCCCGACGGCCGACATCAGCGAACGGGTGTTCAGGGCTCTATCGGTGCCGCGCACTACGAGCTTGCCGCGTGGAAGCGCTCCGAGCGCAATCCCGGCCACAGCATTGAGTTGACAGTTCGTCCCTCGGAGTCCTGCGTAATTTCCTTCAAATCGTTGCATGACCCTCTGGTCGAAACTGGATTCAGCGTTTCCAGAAATGCTGTTGGTTTCAAACCGATGGTCTATTTTGCGCGCGCAGCTGCCAATGGCCTGGCTCTTCATGTCATCCTGGATACGGAAGGTCACCGAGATCCGCTCTGCGTTTCGCGCGTTAGACTGGAAATGGAGCCCCTGGATGGCTGACCGCAGCGACATCGAGCGTTTGCTGAAAGGCCTCAAGCGGCAGCAGGGCATCGCTCCGGGAGCAGTCCGGGACATTCGGGAGGCAATCGACACATGCCCTGTCTGACCTCGGTGATGACCAGGGCGATCGACACGGGAGCTTTGGCCGATGGCCAGCCGAGTGATGGCTACTGACGGAAAACTTGGCCAGTCCCAGTTGTTGAGCCGTCTAGAGCCAACGACGGCTTGTGTGGGAAGCAGAAGGCTTGAACCTGGAATCCAATTGAATGAATGGGGTGTGCAGCGCCTTGGGAGAAGCATCGGAAGTCCAGCGGTTGAAGCTGTCGCCGCTTGTCATTTCGATAAAAGTGACAGGAGCTTGGGGGTCCAGGGTGATTCAAGCTACAACGGCTATTTTGGAGCGTATACCGTGAGTGTTGGGGGCGGCCTTGTTGCGTGAGCGCGGTGCCGGCTCCAGCCACGCCTCGCCACGCTTGGGATACGACTTGGCGGAGTTGGGAGCAGACAAGGCGGGTCTTGAAGGCGCTGGACTGAATTTCGGAGGGCCGGGCAGGGCCTTCGGATTTGTCGACACAGCCTACGGTCAGCACCGGGAAATCCAGTTGCGTCAGTAGGCTCGGCCCAGCATCGCCCTGACGCGCTGCCAAGCTGGTTTCGCTTGAGGTGCGAGTGTTGGGCACCTGTATTCGATGGTGGCGCGTTGCCTGACGTGTGAGCTTGTCTTCAAGGCGCAGGAAGGGCAGGGCCTGGTCAGTACGTCGGTGGCTCGGGTGCTTCGCTGTCCCACCGGCTGCGGCCAACAGTCCCTGAGGGGCGCGGCGCTGCGTCAGTGGAACGCGCAGCCGGCCTGACAAAAAGAACGCCCCGGAAGATCCGGGGCGCCTGGTATGCGTGAAGCAGAATGGCTCAGGCGGGCAGGTCCCACTTGTCCGGGTCTGCCGGCTTTTCCTTGTACACGGTGCCGAGAAAATCCACGTGGAGCTCGGTCCATGCCGCTGCGCCCTGGCGGGCCACCACTTCGAAGTGCTTCGGCCGGCGTTCGGGTTCTCCCGAGACGGTCCAGCCGGCCTTCTTCACTGCTGCCAGCACAATCCGCGGATCCGCCGGCGCATCGGGATGGTGGTGCTTGGGGCCGTGGTGCGGCTTTTTGTGCTCCAGCTCGACAAAGGCGCCGCCCTTTCTGGCGATGCGCGCCACCTTGATCTCCGACGGGCGTTGCTCGCCCTCCAATCGGATGGCCAGTCCTGGCGACAGTGCGAACGCCTGTGCTCCCTTGGGGCCCACATCGGCGAGGAAGGTCTGGTCCTTGCTGACCAGGGTGAAGCGATGCGCGAAGACGTGCGCGATCACCCCGTCAAGGGCGATGTGTTCATGGTGCGGCATGCATTTCTCCTGAGAGCGCCCAACCGCGGGCGCACCCTAGCAATGCGGGCCCGCGCGGGAGATTCAAGCATTTCAGGATGGCGGCCGCTGACGCGTTCATGATTGTCGTGCGATTTGAACAGATCCGTCTCGGACAGCTGAGTGTCGTTCCTCAGTTTCTGGATGCGGCTCTCGACGGTGTCATTGCAATGGCAGGTGTTGACTGCGCGGGGATGAGAACGGCATCGCCGCAGATGTCGCAAGCCCCAACCAACACGTTCCGCGCCACACCATGGCCATCGCGAAAGGGAACGTCCTTGTACATGAAGGTCGTCATCACACGACCATCCCTGTGGCAAAGGGCGCTCTTCTTGTCGCCAGGCAAGAAGAATTTCATCGCGTACTCCAGAACGTCACAGGTAGACGCTGATAAATACGGTATCGGGGTCGAGATGGAAATTTACATGCCCGTTGCGCCAGGTGATGACGTGAACATCTTTTCCCTCACTCCCCCTGCGTAGCAAACCGCAGCCGGTTATGGTCCGGGTCCACCACCATCATCTCGCGCCCGCCCCACGGCACTTCCGCCGGCGCGCGGAACACCGCCGCTCCGGCCGCCACGAAGGCGGCATGCACGGCATCCACGTCCGGCACGTGGAAGTACACCGCGCCGCCGGGCTCGCAGTCGCCGGCGTGTTCGCTCAGGAACAGCACCTGTCCCTCGCGGCTGAGCTGGACGAACAGCGGCATGCCCGGCTCAAAGCGGTGCTCCCAGTCGATGGCAAAGCCCATGCGCTGATAGAACGGCACGCTTACCGTGGCATCGGTCATGCGCAGCTGGGGAATGACGGTCTGGGGCATGGCGGTCTCCGGTGGCGATCCCTGCCGATGGTAACCGCCGAGCAAGTCAGGCCGCCCACGCCTTGGCCCGCAGCCAGCGCATGGCCGCGATGGGGCCAGGGCCGGCGGCGCGCGCCGGCCCCGCGTTCTCAGGCGCTGGCCTGCGCCTGCTGGCCCGCCGCTTCGGCCGCCTTGCGTGCCTTGTCGAAGGCGGCGGCCGCCTTGGCCGGGGTAGCCAGGTGGTGGAAACGCACCTTGCCGCGCTGGCCGCGCTTGGCCTTGTGGATGGCCAGCAAGCCGGCATCCAGGTCCAGGCGCAGGGTAGTGGTCTCGCGCTCGTTGCCCAGTTGCACCCGCTGGATGTCCGCGTCGCCGCGCTGGCCATGCCAGAGCAGGGCGATGTCGGCCAGGTCGCGCTCCAGTGCATCCAGCAGCCGCTCCAGCAAGCCGTTGCGCACGCCGCCCTCGACACTGAACGAGTAGCGTTTGTCGATGGACGGGTCCAGCGGCAGGATCTGGCGGTAGGCGTCGGCGTGGTCCACGAGCAGCCACTGCGGCGCGCCGTGGTCATCGACCACCAGCGGCCGGTGTCCGTCGATCAGCGGGCTGGCCAGTACCTCGGCCGGCGAGAGCAGGCGGCGGCCATGGCCGGGGAAGTGCCAGCCGATCGACGCGTGCTGCTGCCAGCAGGCCAACAGGGCCTCGGGCAGGGGATGGGTGCAGGCGGCGGCCACGGCCTGGAGGTCGGCGGCCGGGGCGGGGCCATCGCGCCGCATGCTGATGCGGGTGCCGCCCGGGTGCAGGGCGTGCGCGGCCAGGTAGTCGCAGATCACATCCACCGTCTGCGCCAGCGTGTCGAGGATGCCCTCGCCATTGATGCGGCCCAGCTCGCTGAACCAGTCCAGCAGCGACAGATCCTGCGGCCGCTTGCATTCGTCCTGGTACTCGATGGTGTAGGTGAAGCCCCCGGCACGGCGGGCGTCCACTTCCAGCGCGTTCACCGCGGCCAGCGCGTCGTCGCCATGCCACTTCTTGTGCTGGTCATCGGTCCAGACACCGTTGCGCAGCCGCAGCCGGGTGCCGCCGGGCTTGCGCGGGTTGCTGAGCGAGCGCGACACCTCGCCGTAGCCGTCGCGATACCACGGGTCGCACGCAACGAAGCCCTTGGCCGGGGTGGTCTGGATGAGGGCAAACAGGCGGGCGGCCTCTTCCTCGCTGGCGCAGCGCAGGGCGAGGTGGATCTGGCCCCACGCGTTGCTCTGGCCATGGATCACGTTGATGGCCGCGCCGAGGCGGGTCCAGTCGAAGAAGGTCTCACCCTTCCAGCACATCCAGCGGCCCGAGACCTCGGTGGCGTCATGGAAGAAGGCGGGGCCCGGGTCGCTCAAGGTGTAGCCCTGGGTCTGGAAAGGTGGCGCGGTAATGGCGTAGCCGTCGAAATAATGCGTGTTGCCCAGCACATCCTGGAACAGGGTGGCACCGCTGGTCGGGTCGCGATACCAGGCGAACGCGGCCGTGCCGCCAGCCAGCTGGCCCAGCCCCTGCAGCGAGACGCGGGTATCGGGCACGCCGTCCCGGCGGGCCTTGAGCAGCCGCGCCTGCAGGGTGGCCAAGGCCTTCTCGGCCTTGCCATCCAGCACATCCTGCAGTGCCTCGCGCTGCACTTCATCGCGGAAGGGATCGAATTCCTGCTCGCTGCGTGCGCCGGGCTCGCGCGCGACTTCCTCGATCTCGCTGGCGCGCTGGTGGAAGGCGCGCACCCGCTCCGGCTCCTGGCGGGGCAGGGCCGCGGCGGTGCCCAGCAGCATGAGATATTTGTACCAGGCGCGTGCCTCGGCCTGCTGCGGCATCGGCCAGGCGAGCACCTGGTCGGCCACGTCCAGGGCGCGGTCGGGGTACTTGTCCCAGCTATGGATGCTGACGCAGTAAACGGCGGCGGCGGCCACCGAGGGGCGCTGCTGCAACTGCGCCATCACCCGCGTGTGCAGTTCCGGCGAACGGCACATGTACAGCGCCCAGTACAGGCCGCGGGGGTAGGCCTGCTCCTTCCACAAACGGTCCACCAGGTAGGCGGCGGTGGGCGGGTCGTGCTTGGCGATGTCGCCGAGGCTGTCATACAGGCTGGACAGCAGCTTGTCGTCGGCCGGGCGCAGCGTCGCCAGCGCCTGGGAGCGTGCTTCCAGCGTGGTGCACAAGCTGGGCACCAGGTCGACGCTGTTCAATCTCTCCAGCACGCGCGGCGACCAGTAGTCGTCCTCGCGCGCGGCCACGCGGGCGACGGCCCAGTGGAACAGGCGCTGGCGCTGCGAGGTGTCCAGGACGGCCTGCAGGGTGTCGGTCAACGGGCCGAGGCGGTCCACCAGCACGCTGTTGATCGGTGCATCGGTGAGCATGGTCATCAGCGGTTCAAACAGGCGCGGATCGCCCCAATGCGCCGCCAGCCCCTTGAGGATGGCATCGGCGCGGGCGTCGGCGTCCATCTCGGCGGAGATGTCGCCGGCCGGTGGTTGCTCGCCCAGCAGGGCCAGCAGCATGGGCACCAGGCCATCGCCGGGATCGGTGACGCTGGCGCAGATGGCCGGCAGCAGGTGCCGTTGCATCTGCGCGGAAAGCTGGGGCAGAGCGCGTTGCAGCAGCGCCCCGCGGTTGGGCAGCGTGCCCGCCGCCAGGAAGCCGATCGCCCACTCGCGATCCTCGTCGGTGTCGGCCAGGATCGGGCGGCGCGCCAGGCGGATGGCCATGGCCTCGCGCGTGGCCGGTGCGGCGGCGGCCACACCCGCGGCAAAACCGGGCGCGTCCCAGATGGTGAGCAGGTCCTCCGCCAGATGCCGGCGCTCGGCCAGGGCCTCGACGCTGAGCAGCTCGATGTGCGTCAACTGCTGCGCGCGCTCGACCAGGTCCAGCACGCGCGTCATCAGGTCATCCCAGGCCAGCAGCGGCGTCACCACCGCCAGCAGGGCGGTGCCATCGTGGATCTGCTGCGCGATGGGATAGAGGAGCTGCACCACGCCCAGTGGCGGATGGGCGCCGCTGGCCAGCAGGCGGGTGGCCTGGTCGGCGGCATCGCCGGCTGGCTGGCCGAGGTGGTGCTGCAGGTAGGCGCGCAGCGCCCAGACCGACGGCGCGGTGGCGTCCTGGATGGCGTCCACCGCCTGCAGCGCGGCCACCGCATCGAGGGCGTCCGGATCCTGCTCCAGCGCAAGGGTGAGCTCGTCCACCAGGGGCATGCCCACGGTGTGCGGCGATACCGCCAGCATGCGCAGGCGCTCGCGCAGCGGCGCGCCGGTGTCGTACTGGGCCATCATCATCAGCCGCGCGCGGCGATGGCGGAACTCGGGCACCACGGCGATATCGGCATCGTCGGCCATGGCGCCGAACACCGCCACAAAAGCCTGCAGCAGCGGCACGGTGGTGCCGTCGATGGCGGCCAGCACGCTGGCCAGGCGCTTGTCCTGGCCCAGCAGGCTCGCGTGCAGCAGCCAGTAGAGGGCCAGGTGCGGGTCAGCGGCCAGCTGCGGCAGCTCCTTCCTGAAGCAGCGCTGGTCATCGCCGTCCTGCGGGAACAACCCGATGAGGCGGCCGTAGGCATCCACCGCCAGTTCCTCGCCGCTGTGCAGCGCATGGCCTTCGCGATCGCGGGTGGGCAGGGCCAGCGCATGCATCAGCCACTGGTAGCGCGCCAGCAGCGCGGCGGTGCTGCCGGGCTTGATCGGCTGCCGGCAGGCATATTCGGCCAGCAGCGCGGCCTCGTCCTCGTCTTCAGCGAGGCGGGCACGGAAGGCCAGGTAGTCGTCCAGGTTGGCAAAGCGCGGCTCCACCTGGCGGGTTTCGTGATCCTGCCACCACACCGTGCCATCGCCGCGCAGGTCCAGCAGCGTGTAGTTGTCGCCGATGTCATCAAGCACCACGAAGCCGGACAGGGTCTTGTCGATGCCGCCGAAATACAGCGGGTTGCCGGACAGGTGCGCATGCACCAGGTCGTCCAGGTGGGCCTGGGCGAAATCGGTATCGATGGCGTCGGCCAGGGCGGTGGTGACAGGCAGCGCGTAGAAACGCGACAGGGAGGCGTTGAAATCCATGGGACATCCGTGTGATTAGGTAACCCGCGTGGGGCGGCCGGTGCAGGGTGATGGCGGCCGTCTTCCCCACGCCGCGCCCGCATTCTAGGGGGAGGAGGGGCGTGCTGGCCAATCCGAGGGCCAGGGGCAGATGCAGGCCCGGGGTACCGTTGCCAAGTCCCCACGCGCGCTCGACCTGAACAAGTCAGGCACGTGCATGCGATCTTCACATGTGGCATTGCAACGTATCCCCTCAGCTACCTGAATTGATTTAAGCTCGCGTCCAGCCCCCTATTCATATGCATGGAGGGAGGCATCGTCTCCCACCCTCATATCCAGGAACACGCCATGGCGGCATTGCAGCAGCGCTCGATCGACCTCATCCGCAGCCAGAGTGACTCACTGGTGTCGCAGTGGCTGCAGAACCTGACGGGAGGCAGCCAGGCCCACGACGCGCGGCTGTCGGCGCGGGAACTGGACAACCAGGCGCGCGACATGTGGCGGCTGCTGTTGGGTGGCCTGTCCACCGGCAACACCGGCAACGTATCCGGCCCGGAGTGGCAGGAGATCCGCCGTTTCCTGGAAACCCTGTCGCGCGACCGCGTGCTGAAGGGGTTCAACTCGGCCGAGACCGCCAGCTTCCTGTTCTCGCTCAAGCGCCCCCTGTTCGAGTTGTTCCAGCAGGCCTACGCCGACGACGCGGCGCAGCTGGCCGACCAGTTGTGGGCGATCTCCGAACTCATCGACCTGCTCGGCCTGCATAGCGTCCAGGCCTTCCAGAAGACCCGCGAGGACGTGATCCAGCGCCAGCAGGAAGAAATGCTGGAACTGTCCACCCCCGTGGTGAAGCTGTGGGAGGGCGTGCTGGCGCTGCCGATGATCGGCACGCTCGATTCGCAGCGCACCCAGGTGGTGATGGAGTCGCTGCTGCAGCGGATCGTCGATACCGGCTCGGAAATCGCCATCATCGACATCACCGGCGTGCCGACCGTGGACACCCTGGTGGCCCAGCACCTGCTCAAGACCGTCACCGCGATCCGCCTGATGGGCGCCGATGCGATCATCAGCGGGGTGCGCCCGCAGATCGCCCAGACCATCGTGCACCTCGGGCTGGACCTGCAGGGCATCGTGACCAAGGCCAACCTGGCCGATGCGCTCGCCCTGGCGCTCAAGCGCACCGGGCAGACGGTGGTCCGGGCAGAGCGCTGAGATGGAACGTATCCCGATCCTGCAGATGGGCGATCTGCTGCTGGTGACCATCCAGGTGGACATGCATGACCAGCTCGCGCTGACCCTGCAGGACGACCTCAGCGAGAAGATCCGGCGCACTTCCGCCCGTGGCGTGCTGATCGACATCTCGGCGCTGGACATCGTGGACTCCTTCATCGGGCGCATGATTTCCACCATTTCCTCCATCGCGCGGATCATGGATGCCACCACCGTGGTGGTGGGCATGCAGCCGGCCGTGGCGATCACGCTGGTGGAACTGGGCCTCACCCTGAGCGGCGTGCGCACCGCGCTCAATGTGGAGCGCGGCATGAAACTGTTGCAGCACGCCGACGACCTCGCGCCATGACCGCGCCCAGTGGCACGCTGCCGATCCGGGTCGAGCAGGACGTGGTGCTGGCGCGCCAGGCCGCGCGCCAGGTAGCCGTGGCCTGCAAGCTGCGCTTGATCGACCAGACCAAGCTGGTCACCGCGGCCAGTGAGCTGGCACGCAACGCGGTGATCTACGGCGGCGGCGGCACGATGGACTGGGAAATCCTTGAAAGCGGCCTGCGCAAGGGCGTGCGCCTGGTCTTCGCCGACCAGGGCCCCGGCATCCCTGACGTGGCCCAGGCGCTCACCGACGGCTGGTCCTCGGGCTCGGGCATGGGGCTGGGGCTGTCCGGTTCGCGCCGGCTGGTGGACGAATTCGAGCTGGAAAGCGCACCCGGCGCAGGCACGCGCATCACGATCACCAAATGGACCTGAACTTTACCGGGCAGCTGACGCGGGTCGTGGTGATCGAAGAGAGCTCCCAGGTGGGGCAGGCCCGGCGCGACGCGCTGGCGCTTGCCGGGCAACTGGGCTTCGATGAGACCGACGCCGCGCGCGTGGCACTGGTGGCCACCGAGCTGGCGACCAACCTGATCAAGCACGCGCGCGGCGGGCGCATGTACCTGTCCGTTGTCGCCGGTCGTTCCGGCCAGGGCGTGGAACTGTGCACGCTCGATGACGGCCCGGGCTTCTCGCTGGCCCAGTGCCTGCCCGATGGCTATTCCACCGGCGGCACCCAGGGCAATGGCCTGGGTGCGATCCGCCGCCAGGCGGCCGTGTTCGATACCTGGTCCGATGCCAAGGGCGCGGTGGTGATGGCGCGCGTGTATCCGGCGCGCCCCGGCGGCGCGGACGACCTGCCTTACGGCGCCTTGCGCCTGCCGATGCGGCATGAGGTGGCCTGCGGCGATGCCTGGCACCTGCGCGTGCAGGGCGCGACGGTGGCGCTTGCGCTGATCGATGGCCTCGGCCACGGGCTGCCTGCCGCCGATGCGGCGCAGGCAGGCACGGCCGCGGCCAGCCAGGCAACGGGTAGCGACGCGCCGGCCCTGATCGGCGCGCTGCATGCCGGCATGTCCGGCACCCGCGGCGGGGCGGTGGCCGTGGCCTGCCTGGACATGCAGGCCGGCAGCATCCAGTTCGCCGGGGTCGGCAACATCGCCGCCTCGCTGTCCGAGCCGACCAGTTCGCGCGGCATGGCGTCCCATCCGGGCATCGTCGGCGTGCAGTACCGCAAGGCACAACCATTCCAATTTCACGCGCCCGCAGGCACGCTGCTGGTCATGCACAGCGATGGATTGCAGGCCCGTTGGAGCCTGCGCGACTACCCCGGCCTGTTCCACCGGCACCCGAGCGTGATCGTGGCGGTACTGCAGCGCGATTTCGACCGTGGCCGCGATGACGTCGGCATTGTGGCCCTGCGCCTTGGAGACCTGCATTGAGCACCGCCCCCGACCCGCTTGAAGTGCAGCGGCTCCGCCAGGAAGCGGACGCGCTGCGTGCCGAGCTGGAGGAAACCAACCAGGGCGTGCTGGCCCTGTACGCCGAGCTGGACCAGCAGGCCGAACAGCTGCGCGAGGTCTCCGAGCTCAAGAGCCGGTTCCTGTCCTACATGAGCCACGAATTCCGCACGCCGCTCGGCTCGATCCTGAGCATGACGCGGTTGCTTGAAGATGGCCTGGACGGCCCGCTCACCGATGAGCAGCGGCGCCAGGTGCGTTTCATCAGCAACTCCACCAGCGAGCTGCGCGAGATGGTGGATGACCTGCTGGACCTGGCCAAGATCGAGGCCGGGCGCATCACCATTTCGCCGGCCTGGTTCGACCTCATGGACCTGTTCTCGGCGCTGCGTGGCATGTTCCGCCCGTTGACCGAGGGCAACCAGGTGGACCTGCTGTTCGAGGATCCGCCGGCGTTGCCGATGCTCTACACCGATGACAAGAAGCTGGCGCAGATCCTGCGTAATTTCATTTCCAACGCATTGAAGTTCACCCCGAACGGGCAGGTGGTGGTCTCGGCCTGCCTGGAGGGCGAACTGTCGGTGCGCTTCAGCGTGCGTGATACCGGTATCGGCATCCCGGCCGAGCTGCAGTCCAAATTGTTCGAGGATTTCGTGCAGGTCGATACGCCGCTGCAGAAGCGCCTGCGTGGCACCGGCCTGGGCCTGTCGCTGTGCAAGCGGTTTGCCGAACTGCTTGGCGGGCACGTGGGCGTGGACAGCGTGGTGGGCGAGGGGTCGGTGTTCTACGTGGTGTTGCCGCTCAAGCTGGCCTCGGAGGCCTCGCATGTCGATTCCTGACCGCATCCTGGTGGTGGATGACAACGTGGCCACGCGCTATGCCGTGCGCCGCGTGCTGGAACACCATGGATTCCACGTGGAAGAGGCCGGGACCGGTGGCGAGGGGCTGCTGCGCCTGGCCGAACAGGATTTCGGCGCGCTGGTGCTGGATGTGAACCTGCCGGACATGAGCGGCTTCGACGTGGTGCGCCAGCTGCGCGCCGATGCGCGGTTGCGGCTGCTGCCGGTCGTGCATGTCTCGGCGGCCTCGATCGCCACGGGCGACCTGATCACCGGCCTGAACGCCGGTGCCGATGCCTACCTCATCCATCCGGTGGACCCGGATGTGCTGCTGGCCACCGTGCGCAGCCTGCTGCGTGCCCGTCGCTCGGAAGAAGCGCTGCGCGAGGCCGAGGCACGCTTCGGCGAGATATTCCGCCAGATCAATGCGCCGATCGCCGTCCTGGATGCCGGCCTGCAATCGCACGATGCAAACGCGGCGTTCGTGCGCCTGCTCGGCATCGACGCGCGCCAGCCCGGTGCGCTGGACGCCCTGCTGGCCGACCAGGCTGCGCCGGTGAGTGCGCTGAAGGTCGCCCTGGCGGAAGGCGAGCGCTGGCAGGGCACGTTCGCGCTGCGTGCGGGCGCGGCGACGCGCATCACCGAGTGGCGGGTCACGCCGTACCGCGCCTCCGGGCAGGGCGTGGTGCTGATCGAGGACATCACCGAGCACCATGCACGCGAGTCGGAGCAGCGCCAGGAACTGGCGAGTGCGACCACCGAACTGGCCTTCCAGATCGCCGAGCGGCAGCGCACCGAGATCGAGCTGCTGCAGGCCCAGAAGATGGACGCGCTTGGCCAGCTCACCGGCGGCATCGCCCATGACTTCAACAACCTGCTGACCACGATCATCTCCGGCCTGGACATGATCGAGATCGCCGCCGCCAGCGGCAAGTGGGACAAGGCCTCGCGCTATGTCGAGATCGCCACCGGCTCGGCCCACCGCGCCGCGGCGCTGACCCAGCGCATGCTCGCCTTTGCCCGCAAGCAGCCGCTGGACCCGCAGACCTTCGACGTGGTCACGCGGATCCGCTCGCTGGAGGACATGCTGCTGCGCTCGATCGGCGAGAACATCGAGCTGGAGCTGGAGCTTGGCCCGCAGCCGATGGTGGCCGTGGCCGATCCCAACCAGTTCGAGAACGTCATCCTCAACCTGGTCATCAATGCACGCGACGCGCTGGATGGCCAGGGGCTGATCCGGATCCGCGCCAACCGCACCCACATCGAGCGCGACCACGAACTGGCGCCCGGCTACTACATCAGCGTGAGCGTGCTCGACAACGGGCGCGGCATCCCGTTGGAGCTGCTGACCAAGGTGTTCGAGCCGTTCTTCACCACCAAGCCGCAGGGCGAGGGCACCGGCCTGGGGCTGTCGATGACCTACGGGTTCGCCCGCCAGTCCGGTGGCACGGTGCGCATTGCCAGCGAAGCCGGTGAAGGCACCGAGATCCAGCTGCTGCTGCCCGAAGGCGAACTGGTGAGCGACGAACAGGCCGCGCCGACCGGCCAGGTGCCGCGTGGCAGTGCCGAGCGCATCCTGCTGGTGGACGATACCGACTCGGTGCGCATGATGGTGCGCGAGATGCTGGTGGAGTCCGGTTATCAGGTGGTGGAGGCAATCAACGCGCAGGAGGCATTGCTGGAGCTGCACTCCACGCGTGAGGTGGACCTGCTGCTGTCCGATGTCGGGTTGCCGGGCATGAACGGCCGGGAGCTGGCCGATGCGGCCCGTGCGCTGCGCCCGCACCTGCCGGTGCTGTTCGTCACCGGCTATACCGAAAGCGCGGTGGTGCGCCACGAGTTCCTCGGGCCGGGCATGTCACTGCTGCCTAAGCCCTTCAGCGTGAACGAACTGCTGCGCAGCGTGCGCCAGATGTTCTGACCGGGCCGGCGGCCGCGCGCACGCCGGCCGCCGTCACTGCACCTGGCCCAGCTGCGCGCGCCGCGCCTGGAACACTTCCGGCGTCTGCGGCTTGATGAACAACGCCACCAGTTCGGGGTATTCGGCCTTCACCGCCTTCTCGATGCGGGTGATGCACGCCTCGATCTGCGGCGTGGTGCGGTCGTCCTCGAACTCGGCGCTGAGCATGGCCACCACCTGCTCCGGCCCCATCTGCATGGTGGTGACGCCGTTGGCGTTGCGCAGGTCCGGATCGGTGTTGGCCACCGCCAGGATGCGCTCGGCCACGCGCGGGTGCGCCGGCTCGCCCACCAGCAGCCCCTTGGTCTCGCGGGCCAGCAGGAACGCGGTCACCGCCAGCACGGCGGCGATGCACAGCGAGGCCACCCCATCCAGGACGGGCATGTCCAGCAGCTGCGCGGCCAGCAGCCCGACCAGCGCAAAGCCCAGGCCCAGCAGCGCGGCACTGTCTTCCAGCAATACCGTGAAGGTGGTGGGGTCCTTGCTGCGGCGGAACGCCTCGAAATAGCCCTGCGTGCCCTTGGTGGCGCGGAATTCGCGCAGCGCGATCCACCACGAGGCGCCTTCGAAGGCGATGGACACGCCCAGCACCGTGTAGCTGATCAGGTGGTTGCTGGCCGGTTCGGGATGGCGGATATGCTGGATGCCTTCGTAGGCCGATACCCCGGCGCCGGCGGCAAACACCAGCAGGGCCACGATGAAGCTCCAGAAATACAGTTCGCGCCCATAGCCGAACGGATGCACGGTGTCCGGTTTCTTCTCGGCACGCCGCAACCCATACAGCAACAGCAGTTCGTTGATGGTATCCACCAGCGAATGCACGCCTTCGCTGAGCATCGCCGAGCTGCCGGACAACCCGGCGGCGATGAACTTGGCGATGGCGATGCACAGGTTGCCGGCCAGCGCGGCGTAGATGACGAGTCGGGAGCCGGTGGGCGTGGCCATGGCAGGGTCAGGGGGATGGGGTGGGGTGGCCCATCATGCGCACCCGCCCGTGCCGCCGATGTGCACGCCGGCTTCCGTCACTCTGCCGCGCGCTGGACCGGCGTCGCGGGTGGCCCCCCGGGCCACCGCCCGGGCCCCCGCCCCCCCCCCCGAACCAATTTTTAACGCTTTGCCCCCAAACGCGTGCCCCG
>NZ_JAVWXA010000079.1:0-2030 GCF_036662295.1 Stenotrophomonas sp. | reverse complement strand
CTGGACCGGCGTCGCTGCTCGCCCGCGTGCCACAGCCTCGGCCACGCGCGCGACCAGCGTATCGATGTTGAACGGCTTGCCCACGAACGGCGTGCCCTGGTGCTGTCGTGGCACCATCTGCGCGTATACCGCCGAGGCGAACAGGAAAGGGATGCCGAGTGCGGCCAGGCGGTCGGCCACGGGAAACACCGGGCCATCTCGCAGCTCGATGTCCAGCACGGCGGCATCGAAATGCTGGGTGGCCACGCTGCCCAGCGCATCGCTTACCGAATAGGCCGGCACGGCGTCATAGCCGGCGGTGGTGAGCACTTCCACGAACAAACGTGACAGTTGCAGTTCGTCTTCAACGACCAGGATCGTGCCATGCGGCGGTGGAGCGGGGGGACGGCTGTTCATGCGGATTCTGGGTTCGGGCGCTTGATCGTGGGCCAAGCCGTGTCAACAGCGCGGGAACCTGCCTTGCGCTTTCGTTGACATCACCGGCTGGCGTTCATGCGTCGTCTTCGTCCAGGCCGTCGCCATCCCAGGCGGCGGGGGCACCGTCACCCTTGGGCGCATCCGGGTCCACCGGCTCCAGCAAGGTGTAGTCATCGCGCGTGGGATCACCGAAGGCGCGACTCACCGGATAGGCCTCCAGCGGCGCGGTGGTGGCGCGCGACTGCAGCCGTGCCGGGGTGGTGATCGCCCCGGACAGCCAGTCCATGGCGGTGGTGGCCTCCACGAATACCGGCCCGTCGGCGGTGAGCGGGGCGGGGATGGCGGTGTTCGGCGCGGTGAGCACCGTGAAGCTGTCCAGCTGCTCGCCCTGGCCGTCCTCCCAGTGCTCCCACAGCCCGGCCGCCAGCAGGGCCAGCCCATCCTGGCGCTGCACGAACAGCGGCCATGGCGGGCGCCGCTGCCGATCCCACTTGTAGTAGCCGGTCATGGCCACCACGCAGGGCCGTTGCTGCCAGGCCTGGGCGAAGATGCGGCTGGAGGCGGCGCGCTCCAGGCGTGCGGTGACGGTGGTGTAGGGCGTGTCAGGCTGCTTGGACCAGCGCGGAATCAGGCCCCAGCGCATGTCCGCGACCACGATGCTGCCGTCGCCATCGCGTGCGATCACCGCCGCCTCGCTGGCCTTGCCCACGTTGTAACGGTCCGGTGCGTCGGCCAGGGCGCGGGCAATGGCCGCCGGCAGGCCCGGGGGCAGGGTGGCGGACTCGGCGATGGCCTGGGCGAAGCGTCGCATGCGCCCAGCCTACGGTCGCGCGCGTGAGGATGTCGGCGTGGCGCGCGGCCTTGCCCTTCCGCGCAGGGCTGGCGACCGGTGATCCGATCGCTGGCCGGATCGCGCGCGGTTGCCTACAGCACCGCCAGTTGCAGCCGCGACACCGGTCGCAACGCCAGCTTGTGGGTCACGTTGGTGATGGTGCGGCGCGGGTCGGTGGGGTGCGGGCGGGTGGCGGTGTGGCTGTTGCCCTGCCGCCACAGCCCGAGCATGACGACCTCGGTACCCACCGCGAAGCCCTTCAGCCACGCGGCATCGTCGTGGCCCACGCTGACTTCGTAGAATTCGCGGCGATCCATCACCCCGGTCTGCTGGTACTTGGGCGCGCAGTTGAGGAAGGTCGTACTGAAGCCGGCGCCAGCGGCAGGCGCGCGATGCGAGCGCACCGTGCCCACCAGTGCCATGGGCACCTCGGCACTGGCGGTATCCAACCGCGCCCAGGCACGGTCGTAGTGCGCCGTCTCATGGAAAAACGCGTCCCATGCCAGCTTCTTCTTGCCCAGGCGAAGGGTCACGTCCTGCGCCAGCGTGCTGTCCTGGCCGCACAGCGCATGCAGCACCAGCAGGTCCATCAGCGGCTGCAGCGCCGGTTCCAACGCGGCCCCATCGCCGCGCTTGAGCGCCTGGTGCAGGGCCAGCAGGTTGAGTTCGTGGCGGCCCCCGTGCTGGGCCGGTGCCGGTGCCGGATCGGCCTCCAGGCGGCCAAGCACCGCGGCCCGCTGGGCGGGCGCGTTGTAGCGGCAGGTGGCCGCGTGGCGGGCAT
>NZ_JAVWXA010000078.1:0-18202 GCF_036662295.1 Stenotrophomonas sp. | reverse complement strand
CAAGCGGGATGCCGAGGTCGCCCTCGGCTACCACTGACAAGACAGTTGCTACCGGCGATTGCCGGAAGATTTTCGGAGGTTCGCCCATCGCGCACCCCGCCTCGGATGTTCGGACCGACGCCCATCGCGGCGCGTCATGCCCCGGGGGTAGAGCCACCCCATGGGTGGCTGCGCGCGGTGCCGGAATGGAGAGCAGCCACGCATGGCGTGGCGCTAACGGTGATCAAGGGTCACTCCGCCGCGGGTGCGGCCTGGCTGGCGTCTTCCACCGGTCCCAGTTCGTGCAGGACGGCGGTGGCATAGCAGCCCGGCGGCAGGGCGAAGCTGAGTTCGAGGACGTCCGGCTGCAGCCACTGGTGCTGCAGCGTGGCCGGGCGCAGGCGCAACGCGCGGCGCTCCTGCTTCAGGCGGGCGCCCTCCAGGCCGGCGCGCAGGGCCAGCGACTGCTCGTCGCTGATGGCGCCCAGTTCCAGTGCGGCGGCCGCGCCGGTGCTGCGCAGCTCGCCCTCGCCCCACAACGGGCCGCTGGGGTGGATGTCGAAACGGCCGAGGCGGTCGGCCAGCAGGTCGGTGAAGGGCTCGGGGCCGAACACGCTGCGGCTGCCGTCGAGCATCCACACCTCCCCATCCAGCGGCGTGTCCCAGCTGCCCTGGGCCAGGCGTTCGGCCAACACCTGGTTGAACAAGGCCGAGCGCGCCGCCGAGAGCAGCAGCGAGCGCTGGTCCGGGCGCATCCGACGGCCGCCGAACATGGCCAGCGCGGCCGGCACGTTGCCGCCGTCGCGACCAAAACGCTGTTCGCCGAACCAGTTGGGCAGGCCGCGCGCGGCGATCAGCGACAGGCGCTCGTCGATGGCCGCCGCATCGCCCTGCACGTCGCGAAGGACCAGCTTGAACCGGTTGCCGGCCAATGCACCCCGCTGCAGCTTGCGGTTATGCCAGGTCGATTCGACCACCTCGATCTCATCGGAGGCCAGCAGGGCGGGGTCCGGCGCGATCCGCTTGGGCAGGTGCACGCTGAAGCGCTGGGTGGTGACGGCGTGGCGGTCCTTCATGCCGGCATAGCTGACCGCCATGTCCGGCAGCCCGGCCCAGCGCGCCAGCACCTTGGCCACGTGCACGGTGTTGGCCCCGCGCTTGCGCAGGGTGAGCAGCAGGTGCTCGCCCTCCCCGCTCGGCTCGAACGCCGGCAGCTCATCCACCTGGAAATCCTCCGGCGTGGTCCGGATCCTGGCGCTCAGCAGCGGCGCGCCAAAGGCCAGCGGCAGCGGGATCACAGGGCCACCAACAGCACCACGGCCTGGGCGGCGATGCCTTCCCCACGCCCGGTGAAGCCCAGCTTCTCCGAGGTGGTGGCCTTGACGCTGACCGCATCCAGGGCGATGCCCAGCACGTCGGCGATGCGTTCGCGCATGGCCAGCGCGTGCGGGCCGACCTTGGGCCGCTCGCAGATCACGGTGATGTCGGTATTGCCGACCTGCCAGCCGCGTTCGCGCAGCAATTGGTTGCAATGGGCCAGGAAGCGGCTGCTGTCGGCATCCTTCCAGCGCATGTCCGACGGCGGGAAATGCTGGCCGATGTCGCCCAGCGACAGGGCACCCAGCATGGCATCGCACAAGGCGTGCAGGACCACATCGCCATCGCTGTGGGCCAGGACGCCGCAGGTGTGCGCGACGCGCACGCCGCCCAGCATGAGGTGGTCGCCATCACCGAAGGCGTGGACGTCGTAACCCTGCCCGATCCGGACCGGAGGAAATGGAGGCGTGTTCATGGCAAAAACCTGCAGTGGTGGCCATGCGCGCGGAGGGCTTATCCGCGGCGCGACAGCTCGAATAGGAAACGGGACAGATCGGCCGGGGTGGTGACCTTGAAGTTGTCTTCACTGCCTTCCACCAGCAACGGGCGCAGCCCCTGCCGCTCCATCGCCATGGCGTCGTCGGTGACCTCGACCCCGGCGGCGGCGGCCTCCTGCAGTGCGCGCGCCAACTGGTGGCGACGGAACAACTGCGGGGTCAGGGCGCGCCACAGGCGGGCGCGGGGCTCGGTGGCATCGATGCCACCATCGTCGCCGGCGCGCTTGAGGGTATCGCGCACCGGCGCGGCGAGGATCGCCCCGATCGGGTCGTTGCGCCCCACCTCCAGCAACCGGCCCAGGTCGGCGGCGGCCAGGTTGGGCCGGGCGGCGTCATGGACCAGCACGAAATCATCGGCACGCACGCTGTCGGGCAAGGCCTGCAACCCGGCCAGCACCGAGCTGGCGCGGGTGGCGCCACCGGTGCAGGTGAGGATCGGCTTGCCGGCCAGCGACTGCCAGCCGGGCCAGTCGGTGTCGCCCTCGGCGACGACCACCATGACCCCGGCCACCACCGGGTGCGTCAGCAACGCCTCCAGGGTGTGGGCCAGCAACACGCGGTCGCCGGCCAGCAGGTATTGCTTGGGAATCTCGCCGCCAAAGCGGGTGCCGCGACCGGCGGCCGGCACCACGGCCCAGACCGTGCCCATCAGGGCACGTCCGGGTGCGGCGCATCCGGATCGATCGCCACCGGCGCGCGCGCAGGCGCGACCGGGGCATCTTCGACCACGCGGTAGAACTTCTCGCCGGGCTTGATCATGCCCAGCTCGCTGCGGGCGCGCTCCTCGATGGCCGCCTGGCCTTCCTTGAGGTCCTTGACCTCGGCGGCCAACGCATCATTGCGCTGCTGAAGACCGGCGTTGTCGCGCTGCTGGCTGGCGACCTGGGCCTCCAGGGACATCACTTCCCCTGAATTGCCCGGGCCGAACCAGAAGCGATACTGCAGCCACGCCAGCAACAGGGCGAGCAGCAACAGCATCCAGCGCCAGTTGCGCATGGGATCAGCGCTTCAGCGACACGAACGCGTCACGACCGGCGTAACGCGCACCGGCACCGAGGGCTTCTTCGATGCGCAGCAGCTGGTTGTACTTGGCCACGCGGTCGCTGCGGCACAGCGAGCCGGTCTTGATCTGGGTGGCGGTGGTGGCCACGGCGATGTCGGCGATGGTGGTGTCTTCGGTTTCGCCCGAACGGTGGGAAACCACCGCAGCGTAGTTGGCGGCCTGCGCCATGGCGATGGCTTCCAGGGTCTCGGTCAGGGTGCCGATCTGGTTGACCTTGATCAGGATCGCGTTGGCGGTGCCCGAGTCGATGCCTTCCTTGAAGATCCTGGGGTTGGTCACGAACAGGTCATCGCCGACCAGCTGCACCTTCTTGCCGATGCGGTCGGTGAGCAGCTTCCAGCCGGCCCAGTCGTTCTCGGCCAGGCCGTCTTCGATGCTGATGATCGGGTACTGGGCGGCCCAGTCGGCCAGGAAGTCCACGAACTGGTCCGAGGTCAGGCGCTTGTTCTCGCCGACCAGGTTGTACTTGCCGTTCTCGTAGAACTCGCTGGAGGCCACGTCCAGGCCCAGCAGCACGTCTTCGCCGGCGGTGTAGCCGGCCTTGCCGATCGCCTCGAGGATGGTGTCCAGCGCTTCGACGTTGCTGCGGAAGTCCGGCGCGAAGCCGCCCTCATCGCCCACCGCCGTGCTCAGGCCGTGGCCCTTGAGGACGGACTTGAGCGAATGGAAGATTTCGGTACCGGCACGCAGCGACTCGGAGAACGAGCTGAAGCCGACCGGCAGCACCATGAATTCCTGGAAATCGACGTTGTTGTCGGCGTGCGCGCCGCCGTTGATGATGTTCATCATCGGCACCGGCAGCGACGGGGTCGCACCAGTCTTGGCGGCCAGGTACTGCCACAGCGCCTGCTTGTTGGCGGCGGCGGCGGCATGGGCGGTGGCCATGGACACGGCCAGCAGCGCGTTGGCGCCCAGGCGGCCCTTGTTCTCGGTGCCGTCCAGGTCGATCAGGCGGCGGTCCAGCCCGGCCTGGTCGGCGGCATCAAAGCCGGTCAGGGCCGAGGCGATGGTGGTGTTGACGTTGGCCACGGCGTTGCGCACGCCCTTGCCCAGGTAACGGGTCTTGTCGCCGTCACGCAGCTCGACCGCTTCCTTGGTGCCGGTGGAGGCGCCGGAGGGAACCGCGGCGCGGCCGAACGAACCGTCCTCGAGGATGACGTCGGCTTCCAGCGTGGGATTGCCACGGCTGTCGAGGATTTCACGGGCGTGGATGCTGCGGATCGTGGTCATAGCGGGCCGGTTACCAGTCAGGAAGGGGAAACGCCAAAAAAGGAGCGCTGAAAAGCTGCCGCGTGATTATCGCCATCCACCTGCCGCTTGCCAAATCGGCAGGCGACCGGGACCGGGCGCGTGCCCTAGAGCACGGCGGGCACCAGCAGCACCGCCAGCAGCAGGACGTTCAACAGCAGCGCCGCCACCCCGCCACCGGCCTGGCGATGCAGGCGCAGGGCCAGCACGCTGGCGATGACGCTGCCCAGCAACGTGGTCGCGCCCAGCACGAGGGTGACGGTGAGGTAAGGCGCAGTGGCCTGCATGGCATGGCTGCCATCGCCGGGCATGCCGACGCTGGCCATCACCAGCACGGTGAGCATGAACGTGCAGGCCCACGCGCCGAGGGACAGCAGCAGCGCCGCCCAGCCCCACGGCCAGGCGCGCCAGTGCCGGCGCTGGCGGCGCGCTTCCAGCGCCGCCCACGGATCCTGGCTCATGCCGGCCGCCGGGAGGGGCGACCGGCGCCGTGCGCGCTCAGGCGCCTGCGTCCAGCGCGCCGCCGGCCTTGCGCTCGCGCGCGGCGCGGATGAAGCCGATGAACAGCGGGTGGCCGTCGCGCGGGGTGGACAGGAACTCCGGGTGCGCCTGGCACGCCAGGAACCACGGGTGCGCCGTGCGCGGCAGCTCCACCACTTCCACCAGCGTGTCATCCATCGACTTGCCGGCGATCACCAGCCCGGCATCTTCCAGCTGGGTGCGGTAGCGGTTGTTGAACTCGTAACGGTGGCGGTGGCGCTCGGACACCACGTCCTTGCCGTACAGCTCGCGGGCCAGGGTGCCCGGCTTCAGGCGCTGCTCTTGCAGGCCCAGGCGCATGGTGCCGCCCAGGTCGCTCTTGTCATCGCGCTTTTCCACGTCGCCGGCGGCGGTGCGCCATTCGGTGATCAGGCCGATCACCGGATTGGGCGACTGGCGGTCGTTCTCGGTGCTGTTGGCGCCGTCCAGGCCGGCAACGTGGCGGGCGTAATCCACCACCGCGGCCTGCATGCCGTAGCAGATGCCGAAGTACGGCACGTTCTGTTCGCGGGCGAACTGCGAGGTGAGCACCTTGCCCTCGAAACCACGGTCACCGAAGCCGCCGGGCACCAGGATGCCGTCGACATCCTTCAGCGCGCCCATGTCGCTGCCTTCCAGGTCCTGCGCTTCCAGCCACTTCAGGTTGACCTTGGTGCGCTGGCGCAGGCCGCCGTGCTTGAGCGCCTCGCCGACGGACTTGTAGGCATCCTGGTGGTCCACGTACTTGCCGACCACCGCGATGGTGACCTCGTCCAGCGGGTGCAGGGTGGCATCCACCGCCGCTTCCCACTCGTGCAGGTCGGCCGGGCCGGCCTCGTCGCCGAGCTTGAACTGGTTGATGACGATGTCGTCCAGGCCCTGTTCGTGCAGGCCCATCGGGATGCGGTACAGCACGTCCACGTCGGGCACGCTGATCACCGCGCGTTCGGAGACGTTGGTGAACTGGGCGATCTTGCGGCGCTCCGAATCGGGCACCACCTGCTCGGACCGGCACAGCAGCACGTCCGGCTGGATGCCGATCGAGCGCAGTTCCTTGACCGAGTGCTGGGTCGGCTTGGTCTTCAGCTCGCCGGCGGCGGCGATGTAGGGCACCAGGGTCAGGTGCATGAACAGCGCCTTCTCCGGGCCGCGCTCGGTGCGCACCTGGCGGATCGCCTCCAGGAACGGCAGCGACTCGATGTCGCCCACGGTGCCGCCGATCTCCACCAGCGCCACGTCGAAGCCTTCGGTGGCCTCGTCCATGCAGCGGCGGATCTCATCGGTGATGTGCGGAATGACCTGCACGGTGGCGCCCAGGTAGTCGCCGCGGCGCTCCTTGCGGATCACGTTCTCGTAGATGCGGCCGGTGGTGACCGAGTTCTTGCGGCTCAGGCGGGTGCGGACGAAGCGCTCGTAGTGGCCCAGGTCCAGGTCGGTCTCGGCGCCGTCGTCGGTGACATACACCTCGCCGTGCTGGAACGGGCTCATGGTGCCCGGGTCGACGTTGATGTAGGGGTCGAGCTTCATCATCGTGACCTTCAGGCCACGGGCTTCGAGGATGGAGGCAAGTGACGCGGCGGCAATGCCTTTGCCGAGCGAGGACACTACGCCGCCGGTTACGAAGATCAAGGGAGTCATGGCTGGGGGTGTCCTGTCAGGAAGGGGAAAACGACGCCGGCGCGGGGGCGACGGACGGCGTGAAGGGGAAATCGGGGGTGATCGGGCCACAGGCGGCGGGAGGACACGCGCGCCGGGGGCGGGATCAGGGAGGCGATGGGCAGGCCGGTCGGCGAGGTCGGGTTGGCCGTGCCGGTCGCTGAATGGACCGTCACCTCCTGCCTACCCTGCTGGCGATCGCGCACGATCAGGCCAGTCCATTCGCTGATGGATGACACGCACTGCTCCCGGAAAGCGCTAGTTTACAGATTGAAGGCCCCAACCCCAAGCGCCGGGGCGGGGCCTTCACAAAAAAAAGACGCCCCGGCAGTGCCGGGGCGTCCGTTGGCGGGGCAGAAGCGGTCAGCGCTTCTTCTTCGCCTCTTCCTCTTCTTCCTTCTGCGGGGCCTGCTCGCCCTTGGCCTTCATGTCGGCGGTGGCCTGGGCCCGGCGCTTGGCCTTGGCGTCGGCCTCGGCCTGCGCCTTGTCGGCCTGCTCGCCCTGCTGCGGCGCGGGCTGGCCCTGTCCGGCGTTCTGGGCCATGGCCAGCGGCACGGCCACGACGGCGGCGGCAATGGCGATGACGGTCAGCAACTTCTTCATGGAGGCACTCCTCGCGGTCTCGGCTTGGGACGGGAGACAGTGTATCCAACCCTGGTCGGCCGGCCCCTGAACGTGTGGCGTGCAAAAAAACCGCCCAGACCGCAAACTTCGCCGTCGCTTTGCGCTTTATGAAGACAGATGAACGCCCGCTATAACGCCGCCGATATTGAAGTCCTGTCCGGCCTGGACCCGGTCAAGCGCCGCCCAGGCATGTACACCGACACCGCGCGCCCGAACCATCTGGCGCAGGAGGTGATCGACAATGCCGTGGACGAGGCCCTGGCCGGGCATGCCCGGACGGTCGAGGTCACCCTGTACAAGGACGGCAGCTGCGAGGTCAGCGATGACGGCCGCGGCATGCCGGTGGACATCCATCCGGAGGAGAAGATCCCCGGCGTGGAACTGATCCTCACCCGCCTGCACGCCGGCGGCAAGTTCAACAACAAGAACTACACCTTCTCCGGCGGCCTGCACGGCGTGGGCGTGAGCGTGGTGAATGCGCTGTCGACCCTGGTGGAAGTGCACATCCGGCGCGACGGCAGCGAACACCGCATCACCTTCCGTGATGGCGACCGCGCCACCCCGCTGGAAGTGGTAGGCAGCGTGGGCAAGAAGAACACCGGTACGCGCGTGCGCTTCTGGGCTGATCCGAAGTATTTCGACACGCCCAAGTACAACCTGCGGGCGCTGCGCCACCTGCTGCGCGCCAAGGCCGTGCTGTGCCCCGGGCTGACCGTGAAGCTGCGCGATGAGGCCACCGACGAGCAGGACAGCTGGTACTTCGAGGATGGCCTGAGCGACTACCTGAAGGCCGAGCTGGGCGAGCGCGAGATGCTGCCGGCGGACCTGTTCGTGGGCCACCTGAAGAAGGAAAACGAGGTGGTGGACTGGGCCCTGGCCTGGCTGCCGGAGGGCGAGCTGGTCCAGGAAAGCTACGTCAACCTGATTCCGACGGCGCAGCACGGGACGCACGCCAACGGCCTGCGCACGGGCCTGACCGAGGCGCTGCGCGAGTTCTGCGATTTCCGCAACCTGCTGCCGCGCGGGGTGAAGCTGGCACCGGAAGATGTGTGGGACCGGGTGTCGTTCGTGCTGTCGCTGAAGATGACCGACCCGCAGTTCAGCGGCCAGACCAAGGAGCGGTTGTCCTCGCGCCAGGCGGCCGGGTTCGTGGAGGGGGCCGCGCATGATGCGTTCAGCCTGCTGCTCAACCAGAACGTGGAGATGGGCGAGAAGATCGCGCAGCTGGCGATCGAGCGCGCGAGTGCGCGGCTGAAGACCGAAAAGCTGGTGACGCGCAAGAAGGTGACCCAGGGCCCTGCCCTGCCGGGCAAGCTGGCAGACTGCATCAGCCAGGACCTGTCGCGCACCGAGCTGTTCCTGGTGGAAGGCGACTCGGCCGGCGGCAGTGCGAAGCAGGCGCGCGACAAGGATTTCCAGGCGATCATGCCGCTGCGCGGGAAGATCCTCAATACGTGGGAAGTGTCGTCGGGGAGCGTGCTGGCCTCGGAGGAAGTGCACAACCTGGCGATCGCGATCGGCTGTGATCCGGGCAAGGAGGACATCAGCGGGCTGCGCTACGGGAAGGTGGTGATCCTGGCCGACGCCGATTCGGACGGGCTGCATATCGCGACGCTGCTGACGGCGCTGTTCCTGAAGCATTTCCCGGCGCTGGTGGATGCGGGCCACGTGTTCGTGGCGATGCCGCCGCTGTTCCGTATCGACGTGGGCAAGCAGGTGTTCTACGCGCTGGACGAGGAAGAGAAGCGGACGCTGCTGGACAAGATCGAACGCGAGAAGATCAAGGGTGCGGTGAGCGTGACGCGCTTCAAGGGCCTGGGCGAGATGAATCCGCCCCAGTTGCGCGAGTCGACGATCCATCCCGATACCCGGCGCCTGGTGCAGTTGACGGTGGACGATGGCGAGCAGACCAGCGCGTTGATGGACATGCTGCTGGCCAAGAAGCGTGCCGGCGACCGCAAGCAGTGGCTGGAGAACAAGGGCGATCTGGCCTCGTTGGAGGTTTGATCGCGGGTGGGTTGATGGTTTGGAAGAAGCCCGCCTTTTTGGCGGGTTTTTTTTGGGGAATGGCGAGGGTGGAGCACAGGCGCGCGAGCGCCTTGCGCACATGGGGAGCGGGTACGGTTGGGGGTGCGGGGCGGCCCGGTGCAATGGCGACCCCGGTAGGGTCGCGCCCCAGCCGACTGCCGATGCCGGCGCAACGTTCGGTGATGGCATGACCTTCGAACAACATCCTGTCGGTCAATTTGCGCGGATGCCGATCATGTCCATGCCGATATCGGGGCGGCAGGGGTTCACGGCAGTCGGCTGGGGCGCGACCGTACCTGCGCTCTACGTTCTACGTTCTGCTTCCTGCCTCCTGCATTTCGCGGGCATGCCAGGCGCATGTACTGCTCGCGCCTACGAAAAACCCGCCTTTCGGCGGGCTTTCCGGTGCGGACGGGCAATGCCCGGTGCGCGACGGCCAGGCGCGTTACGCCCAGCCGAACAGTTCGAACAGGCGCAGGATCAGGTAGGCGCAGCCGCCTGCCGCCGGGATGGTGAGGATCCAGGCCCAGACGATACGCTCGATCACGCCGAAGCGCAGCGAGCGCGGGTTCTTGGCGTAGCCCACGCCCATGATCGCGGTGGAGATGCTGTGGGTGGTGGAGACCGGCATGCCGAAATGTGCCGCCAGGGTGAGGATGGTGGCCGAGCTGGTCTCGGCGGCGAAGCCGTGGATGGGGTGCAGCTTGACCATCTTGTGACCCAGGGTCTTGATGATCTTCCAGCCACCCGACGCCGTACCGGCCGCCATCACCACCGCGCAGGTGAGCACGATCCACATCGCGATGCCGTCACCGGTGCTGGCATCGGGGTGCATGAAGGCCAGCCACGACGGCAGGTCGTCCAGTGCACCGGTCGCCTCGGCGCCGATCAGGGTCATGGCGATGATGCCCATGGTCTTCTGCGCGTCGTTGTGGCCGTGGGCGAAGCCCATGTACGCCGCGGACACGATCTGGGCCTTGCCGAAGAAGGCGTTGACGATGCGCGGGCGGGCCAGGCGGCCGAGCCAGCCACCGGCCTTGGCCATGCCGGCGATGATCGCCCACAGCAGCAGCATCACCACGATGCCGAGCAGGAAGCCGGCGATCGGGGAGGTGATCATGGGCAGGAACACCTTCCACAGCAGGCCCTTGTTCTGGGCCCAGGTGCCGATGCGCTCGGACCAGATCAGCGCGTCCCAGTTGTTGTGGGCCGCGGCCAGGCCGGCACCGCAGAGGCCGCCGATCAGGGCGTGGGAGGACGAGGACGGCAGGCCCTTCCACCAGGTGATCAGGTTCCAGATGATGCCGCCCAGCAGCGCGCACAGGATCACCTGCGGGGTGACGTCGACCACGTTGGTGTTGAGCAGGCCCGAGGCGATGGTCAGCGCCACCGCGGTGCCGGTCAGGGCACCGATGAGGTTCATGAACGCCGCGAGCATCACCGCCCAGCCGGGCGAGAGCACTTTGGTCGCCACCACGGTGGCGATGGAGTTGGCGGTATCGTGGAAGCCGTTGATGAACTCGAAGACGAGCGCGGCCAGGATCACCACCAGGACAAGGGTCAGCATGCTGTGGCGTCCGTCAGCTGTTCTTCAGCACGATCTGGTACGCCACCACGCCGGCCTCGCGGCAGCGGTCGATGGCTTTTTCCAGGATCTCGAAGAACTCCTTGAGCAGGAACATCTGCAGGTTGTCCAGGCGGCCGGAATAGATGTCGCGGTACAGCTCGAGCATCAGGCGGTCCGCTTCGTTCTCCAGCGAGCGCAGCTTCTCGTTGAGCGCGGTCATCCGGTCCAGGTTCATGTGGCGCAGGTCGCCCACCATCTCCACCACCACGCTGGCGGCCTGTTCGAGCATCGCCGCGCGCGGCGCGAAATCGATGTGCTCCAGGTGCTTGGTGGCCAGCGAATAGCGGTCGGCGAACTTCTCCACCTGCTTGGGGATCTTGTACAGCGCCGACCCCAGCGCCTCGATGTCCTCGCGCTCGATGGGGGTCATGAAGCTGTCCACCAGCGCCTGGCTGATCTTGTCCGAGGCCGCGCGCTCGCGCAGGCGGGCCAGCTTGAAGGCGTCCAGCGCCGGCTGGCGGTCGGCTTCGCGCAGCATCGCGTGCAGCGCCTTGGCGCTGTCCTGGGCGGCCTGGGCAGCCTCGTCCAGCAGGGTGTAGAACTGTTTGCCGGAGCCGAAAATGGTCTGCAGAGAGAACATTGAGAAACCTATTCGCCGTCGAGGAAGGACGGCACCGGACGGAATTATGACGGTTTGATGTCCGTTCCGGGTACTCCCCCCTGTCTTCACGCCGCCGCGCCCCCGCCTGAACGACGCTGGTTGCCTCCCTGCCCCGGCCTTTTGTTAAGATGCGCGGGCGCCTTCGGGCGCACTCTATGGACGACGACCCTACCCCCCCGCCGCACCGCCGCGCTGACGCGCCCTCCGGTAGCCGCCACCGCTTGAACACGCCCTCCCTGCCACCAACCGGGGACGACGCCCGTGTTTGAACTGATTATTGTCCTGGCCTTGATCCTGCTCAACGGCTTCTTTGCCATGTCCGAGATGTCGGTCATGACCTCGCGCAAGAGCCGCCTCAAGCAGATGGCCGCGACCAGCAAGCGGGCCGAGCGCGCGCTGGAGCTGTCCGAGAAGCCGGAAAGCTTCCTGTCCACGGTCCAGATCGGGATCACCCTGATCGGCATCCTGACCGGCGTCTACGGTGGCGATGCGATCGGCAATGCCATCGCCGTGCACCTGCAGCAGATGTTCCCGGCCCTGTCCGCGCCGTTCCCGCTGTTCGGGGAGCCGCAGCCGTGGTCGGCCCTGATCGGCAAGACCCTGGCCGTGGCCCTGATCACGTTCCTGACGCTGATCTTCGGCGAACTGGTGCCCAAGCGGCTGGCGATCACCCGTTCGGAGGACATCGCCGGCCTCGTCGCGCTGCCCATGAGCGGGTTGGCGCGCATCGCCTTCCCCGCCGTATGGCTGCTTTCCCATACCACCCGCCTGGTGCTGCGCGTGCTGGGCCTGGGCAAGGACGAGGCGGCGTCGGTGACCGAAGAGGAAATCCGCATGCTGGTGGCCGAAAGCCACGAGGCCGGCGTGATCGATACGCATGAGCGGGACATGATGAACCGGGTGATGCGCCTGGGCGACCGCACCGCCGACAGCCTGATGACCCCACGCAACCGGATCGCCTGGCTGGACACCGCCGCCGACCCGGAGAAGAACATCGCCACCATGCGCGAGAACGAGTTCTCGCGCTACCCGGTATACCGCGACAACGACCAGGACATCGTGGGCGTGCTGGAGGTCAAGAGCCTGGTGACGCGCCTGGTGCGCGATGACCACTCGCTGTTCCAGCACCTGCGCGAGCCGCTGTACGTGTCCGAGTCCACCCATGCGATGAAGCTGCTGGAGATCTTCCGCGAAGAACAGCAGTCGATGGCGCTGGTGGTGGACGAATACGGCGAGATCCAGGGCCTGGTGACCATCAGCGACCTGATGGGCGCGGTGGTCGGGCGCCTGCAGTCGGTGGAGAACGTGGACGAGGACGCGCTGGTGGTGACGCGCGAGGACGGCTCGTTCCTGGTCGATGGCTCGCTGTCGATCGAAGACCTGCGCGAGCTGATGGGCAACGCCGAGCTGCCCGACGCCGAGGATGGCGACTACTACACGCTGGCCGGCATGTGCATCCATTACTTCGGGCGCATCCCGCACGCGGGCGAGTATTTCGACTGGGCCGGCTGGCGCATCGAGATCGTCGACCTGGACGGTGCGCGGGTGGACAAGCTGCTGCTGCGCACGCTGTCCGAAGAAGAGACCGATGAACTCACCGGCTGATCCCCCGCCGGAGCCGGGCCGGGACGCGTACCGCAACGAGGGTATCCGCACGCTGCTGGCGATGTTCGACCGCGGCGATCCCGAGCACCGGCTGCTGCTGGGCACGATCCTGCGCGACCTGCAGCAGAGCGCGTTCGGCGTGTTCCTGTTCGTGGCGATCCTGCCGGCGTTCATCCCGATCCCGGGCGTGGCCGGGGCGGTGAGCGGGCCGTTGATCGTGCTGATCGGCGCGCAGATGCTGTTCGGCATGCGCCGCCCGTGGCTGCCGCGGTTCATCGCCGGGCGCGGGCCCCGGCGCGGGACCATGCATCGCTTCCTGGCGCGGATCGACCGGCCGCTGCGGCGGCTGGACAAGCTGCTCAAGCCGCGCCTGCCGGCGTTGCTGGTGCCCTACCCCGCGCATGCCTTCACCGGCCTGCTGCTGATCCTGGTGGCGGTGCTGCTGTCGCTGCCGATTCCGTTCACCAACTACCTGTTCGGCTTCCAGCTGCTGTTGTTCGCGCTGGCGCTGCTGGAACGGGATGGGGTGTTGATGCTGTTGAACTGGATCGGCGCGGTGGCGGCGGTGGTGTTCTTCGGCTTCAGTTCGGGGCAGTTGGTGAGCTATACGATGGAGCAGGTCCAGCGTTGGTTCTGAGCGGCGTGCCGACCGACGGTCGGCAGCTGCCGGTGCCGGGCCATGGCCGGCACCGGCGCTGGCTTACTGACCCGGCTTGAGGTCCACCGTACCAGTATCGGACAACGCGCCCGGGTCGTCGGTGACGGCCGACAGCACGAAATACAGGGCGCTGCCCAGCAGGCCACCGGGGCCGTCCCAGTACTCGGCCGATTCGGCGCTGACGTGGATCAGGCGCAGGTTCGGATCGTCCTTGCCGCCGGGGAAGAACAGCTTCATCGCCGGTGACCACAGTTCTTCGATCTTGGCGCGGTCATCGACCACGCGGGCGGTGCCGGCAACGGACACATAGGTGTTGCCCGAGGGTGAGGAGTAGGAGACGTTGACGCGCGGATTGAGCGCGATCTCGGCCACCTTGGGGCTGTCGGCGGCGGTGGCGAACCACAGGTCACCGTCGAACTCCACTTCCTGGGTGCCGAGCGGGCGGCTGTACAGACGGCCATCGACGCCGACGGTGGTGAACATGGCGATGTCCACGTCGGCAATCATGCCGGCCAGTTGTTTGATGTGCTGCTGGCGATCCTGCTCTGCCATGGGGGTGACTCCTGGAACGGGAGCCCCATCACAGCCGATCGGCAGCCATGGCCGCGTGAACCGGGTGGTCACGCGGCCTTCGCAGGACGCTTCGAAGGTGGGTGTGTGGAACGGTGAACGGGTGCAGCCACCCATGGGGTAGCGCTACCGTGCCGTTATGCGTTGGCCTTCCATGCCTGCATCGCCAGGCCGAACGAGCGCTTGCGCGCGGCGTGGTCGTAGATGTTGGCGGTGAGCAGGATTTCATCCGGCTTGTGGCGCGCGGCAAACGCGGCCATGCCCTCGCCCACCTGGCGGACGTCGCCCACCACGGCGCAGGCCAGCGCGTTCTGCACGCCGATCTTTTCGTGCGGCTGCCAGAACGCTTCGATGTCCTCGATCGGCGGCGGGATCAGGCCGGGCAGGCCGCGGCGCAGGTTGACGAAGCTCTGCTGCTGGGTGGTGAACAGGCGCTTGGCTTCGGCCTCGGATTCGGCGGCGACCACGTTCAGGCCGAGCACCGCGTAGGGGGCCTCCAGGTACGCCGAGCGGCGGAACTCGCTGCGGTAGACCGCCAACGCCTGGTCCATCGCATCGGGGGCGAAGTGCGAGGCGAAGGCGAACGGCAGGCCCATGGCGGCGGCCAGGCGCGCACTGAACAGGCTCGAGCCGAGCAGCCAGACCGGCACCGGGATGCCGGCACCGGGCACGGCGCGCACGGCCTGGCCAGGCTGCGCCGGCTCGAAGTAATGCAGCAGCTCGCGCACGTCCTGGGGGAACTGGTCGGCACTGTCGAAGTAGCGGCGCAGCGCACGCGCGGTGGGCTGGTCGGTGCCGGGGGCGCGGCCCAGGCCGAGGTCGATGCGGTCCGGATAGAGCGAGGCCAGCGTGCCGAACTGCTCGGCCACCTGCAGCGGGGAGTGGTTGGGCAGCATGATGCCGCCGGCACCCACGCGGATGCGCCGGGTGCCGCCAGCCACATGCCCGATCAGCACCGCGGTGGCGGCGCTGGCGATGCCCGGCATGTTGTGGTGTTCGGCCAGCCAGTACCGGTGGAAGCCCCAGCCTTCGGCATGCTGGGCCAGGTCCAGCATGTTGGCGAAGGCCTGGGTGGTGTCGCTGCCCTCGCAGACCGGGGCCAGGTCAAGAATCGACAATTGCATGAACGCGTTGCCTCCAGGAGATATCCCCCTGACATGGGGCCGGGCTGGCCACCCGCCAGTGCCGGTGGCGGGATGCTGATTCCTGCGGTTCGGGTGCGTGAGGCGCCCCGGCCGGTGGCGCGCGGCGTGGCGGCGCGTCCGGCTCAGGCGGCCGCGGTGGCCGATCCGTCCACCAGCGGTTGCAGCTGGTCGTCCAGCGCCACGCGCTCGTCGAACACGAAACAGCGGCCCTCGTAGCCTTCGCCGCCGACGGCCTCGAAGTAGCCCAGGATGCCGCCCTCGAGCTGCAGCACGTTGTCCATCCCATCGTTGCGCATCCACAGCGCGGCCTTTTCGCAGCGGATGCCGCCGGTGCAGAAACTGACCACGGTGCTGTCGCGCAGGGCATCGCGGTGCGGTGCCAGCGCCTCGGGCAGGTCGGTGAAGCGGGTGATCGGCAGCACCAGCGCATCCTGGAAGGTGCCGTAGGCCACCTCCTGGGTGTTGCGGGTGTCCAGCATCACCACCGGCTTGCCGGCGTCGTCATGCCCCTGGCGCAGCCAACGCTGCACGGTGGCCGGATCGACGGCCGGGGCACGCGGAAACGCCAGCGGCTGGCCATCGGCGATACGGAAACTGATGATCTCCGGCTTGACCTTGGCCTTGAGCCGCGCAAACGGCTGGCCCTGGCTGGTGCTGGTCTTGACCCGCATGTCGGCAAAGCGCGGGTCGGCATGCAGCGCGGCGTAGAAGGCCTCGATCCCGGCCGGCGCGCCGGCCAGGAACAGGTTGATGCCCTCGCCCGCCACCAGGATCGTGCCACGCAGGTCGGCCGCTTCCGCGCGTGCGCGCAGCGTGGCGCACAGCGCGTCCGGGTCGGTGACGGGGGTGAAGTGGTAGGCGGCGGTATTGGCGATCATGCGCCCATTATAAATCCCGACCGCCGCGCTGCCCGGCCCGGGCGGCGGGGCGGTTCAGCCGCGCAGCAGCATGAAGGGCAGCAGCACCAGGGCGGCGGCGGCCAGCATGCCCAGCAGCACCGCCACCACGAACAGCGGCCGGCGCTGCAGCAGGCTGCCGAAGGTCTCGGCGGTGCCATCGCGCAGCGCGGCCTGCCGCTCGGCGCGCACGCGCACGCCCCGGGCCTGCTGGTACTCGGCCATCAGCGCCTTGGCGCGCGGCTGGTCGGCGTCATCACGCAGCCAGATCCCGCCCCAGGAGATGCCCCAGGGGCTGGGCTCGGTGCGGTAGTGGGCGATGCCCGCCTGGTCCAGCAGGGCGGTCACGTCCTGGATTTCATCGTCCGCGACGTTGCGCAGGTTGAGCAGCAGTTTCGACATGCGCCCATGATAGCGCCCGACGATGCGCTACCCTTGCGTCCCGTTTTTGCGATCCGGAGCCGTCATGCCTCGTCTGTCGTCCTACCTGCTTGCTCCCCTGATGCTGCTGGCGCTGGCCGGCTGCACCCCGCCCGGCCCGCCGCCGGGGGGCACCCTCACGCAGTTCGAGAAGATCGACACCCAGCCGGGCAACGGCGCCGAGGCCACCCCGGGCAGCAAGGTGACCGTGCATTACACCGGCTGGATCTACAACGAGCACGCCGCCGACAAGCACGGCGAGAAGTTCGACAGCTCGGTGGACCGCGGCGAGCCGTTCACCTTCGACCTCGGCAAGGGCCAGGTCATCAAGGGCTGGGACGAAGGGTTTGCCGGCATGAAGGTGGGCGGCAAGCGCACGCTGATGATCCCGCCGGCCTTCGGCTACGGCGATCGCGGCGCCGGCCCGATCCAGCCCGGCGCGTCGCTGGTGTTCGATGTCGAGCTGCTCGACGTCACCCCGAACTGAGTCTGCTGCATGCGTAGTCCAGACAGCGCGCCACGGCGCGTGGCGATCATCGGCGGCGGCCCGGCCGGGCTGATGGCGGCTGAAACCGTGCGCGCGGCCGGCCACCAGGTCGATGTTTACGAGGCCAAGGGATCGCCGGGGCGCAAGTTCCTGATCGCCGGCAAGGGGGGGTTGAACCTGACCCACTCCGATCCGTCGGCCCTGTTCGTCTCGCGCTACCGCGAGCGCGCCGCCGAGGTGGGCCGCTGGCTGGCCGACTTCGACGGCCCGGCGCTGCGGGCGTGGGCGCAGGGCTTTGGCGTGGAGACCTACGTCGGCAGTTCCGGCCGGGTGTTTCCGGTCGATCGCAAGGCCGCGCCGCTGCTGCGCGGCTGGGTGCGCCGGCTGAAGGAACAGGGCATGCGCCTGCACGTGCAGCACCGCTGGACCGGTTGGGACGCCGACGGTGCACTGCTTATGCACACGCCCGAGGGCCCGGTGCGCGTGGTTGCCGACGCGGTGGTGCTGGCAATGGGCGGCGGCAGCTGGCCTGAGCTGGGCTCGGACGCGGCGTGGGTGGAACCGCTGGCCGCGCGCGGGATCAAATTGGCCCCGCTGAAGCCGGCCAACTGCGGTTTCGACCTGGAATGGAGCGCGTACTTCCGCGAGCGCCAGGCCGGGGCACCGTTGAAGCCGGTGGTGGCCCACTGGACGTCGCTGGATGGCCAGGCCTGCGTGCAGCAGGGCGAGTGCGTGATCACTGCCGACGGCATCGAAGGCAGCCTGGTGTATGCGATGGCCGCCGACCTGCGCGACACGCTGGCCCGCGATGGCCAGGTGCAGCTTCAGCTGGACCTGCTGCCGGGGCAGACCGAAGCGCAGGTGCTGGACAAGCTGCAGCGGCCGCGCCAGGGCCGCAGTTTCGGCGAACACCTGCGTCGCCAGTTGGGCCTGGGTGGGGTGAAGTCGGCGCTGCTGTTCGAGGTGCTGGGCAAGGACGCTGGGCAGCGCCCGGCCGACGCCATTGCCGCCGCCCTGAAGCGACTGCCGCTGGGCCCGTTGCGACCGCGCCCGATCGCCGAAGTGATCAGCACCGCCGGTGGCGTGCGCCTGGATGCGATGGATGAGGGCTTGATGCTGCGGGCAGTGCCCGGCGTGTTCTGTGCCGGCGAAATGCTGGACTGGGAGGCACCTACGGGTGGCTATCTGCTGACCGCGTGCTA
>NZ_JAVWXA010000077.1:0-18823 GCF_036662295.1 Stenotrophomonas sp. | reverse complement strand
GGCTCCCGACATGGGGGGTATCTCGTGAGCCGGCCAGCGGCCGGCACTACCGCCCCACGTGCAGATCCACGCCATGGGTGGATGGCGCCCATACCCGCCTGTAGATCCACGCCATGCGTGGATGCGGTCCGCGAAAAAAGGAGGCCCGCCCAACGGGCCTCCATCCACCCTCAAACCGATTCTGCGCCCGGCTCGACCACCGGAGCATCCACGCCGCGGCCACGCGCGCGCCGGATGATCCGCGACACCGCCGTGCTCATGTCATCGAGCATCGCGTAGATGGTCGGCAGGAACAGCAGGCTGACCACCGTGGAGAACGCCAGCCCGCCAGCGATCGCGCGCGCCATCGGATAGTAGGGCGGGCCGTTGCCCAGCAGCTGGGTGTCGGTGAGCGAGATCGGCACCATGGCCAGGATCGCGGTGCCCATGGTCATCATGATCGGGCGCAGGCGCTCGCGTGAGCCCTCCACCAGCGCCTGCGTGCGCCCCATGCCGCGACGGCGCAGGTTGTTGATGTGCTCGATCATCACGATGCCGTTGTTCACCACCACGCCCATCAACACCAGGATGCCGATGAAGGACATGATCCCGAACGAGGTGCCGGTGAGCCAGAACAGCCAGAACACCCCGAAGATCGAGAACAGTACCCCGCTCATGATCGCCGCCGGGAACAGCATCGACTCGAACACCGCAGCCATCACCACGTAGATCATCACCAGCGCGATGAGCAGGTTGAACATCATCTGCTGCATCGCTTCGTTGTCGTCGCCGTAGTCGCCACCATCGAAGGTGAAGGTGTAGCCGGCCGGGAAGCTCATCGGCTTGAGGATCTCCTCCATGGCCTTGCGCGCTTCCGGCGCGGTGATCTTCTCGGCCAGGTTGGCCTTGATGGTCAGCGTGGTCTGGCGGTTGGTGCGGCCGATCTGCGTGGCCGACGGCTTGATCGACACATCCACCAGGCTCAACAGCGGGACCGAACGCCCATCCCCCGTGCGCACGGTGAAGCTGGCCATGTCTTCCGGGCTGCTCTGCTCGGCGCCGGCGAAACGCACCCACACCGGCACTTCGCTGTCGCCGCGCCGGAACTCGCGCAGCGGCGCGCCGCGCAGGGCCAGGCCGACGAAGCTGGCCACCTGTTCGGCGTTGAAACCGAAGGCGGCCGCGCGCTCCCGATCGACGTGGATGGCCAGCTCGCTGCCCTTCTCGCCGTTGTCGATGCGCACGTCGCGCAGTTCCTTGCGCCGGGCCAGCAGCGGCAGCACTTCCTCGCCGATCTCCTGCAGCATCTTGCTGGAGTCGCCGACGAGCTGCACCTGCACCGACTGGTTGCCGGCCCCGCCGCCACCGCCGTCGCCGCCCTGGTTGCCCACGATGTAGTCGGCACGCGCCGAGCGCGGCAGGCCCTTGCGCAGCGCCTCCTGTACGGCGGGCATGTTGTCGGCGTGCTTTTCGTCGAAGGTCACGATGGTGCTGCTGCCTTCCTGCTCGCTGTACCAGGAGTAGACCTGGGTGATGTGCAGGGCCTCGCGGTGCGCTTCCAGGTAGTGCTCCACACGCGCGACTTCCTCGGACATCTGGCCGTAGGTGAAGGCCCCCTTCCAGTTGTAGCCGATGAACACCTCGTGGCCGCCTTCGCCCCCGAACATGTCGATCTTGGTCAGCTTCATCGGCACCAGGCTGATCAGCACCACCAGCAGGATGCCCAGCACGCTCCATCCGCGGTGCTCCAGCGTCCATTGCAGCAGCTGGGCATAGCGCCGCTGCAGCCGGGCGATCACGCCGGACTCGGCGTGCACCAGCTTGGGTGTCTGCATGCGCGCGGACAGCATGGGGATCAGGCTGACGGCCACCAGCCAGGACGCCAGCAGCGACACCGAGATGGTGATCGCGATCTGCGACATGAAGATGCTGATGTTGTTGGTCTCACCGAACAGGTTCGGCACGAACACGATGCAGTGGCACAGGGTGCCGGCACTCAGCGCGATGGCCACGTGGCGGGTGCCCAGGATCGAGGCCAGGACCGGCTGGTCCGGCATGCGCTCGCGTTCCTGGTAGATGCTCTCCACCACCACCACCGCGTTGTCCACCAGCATGCCCACGGCCAGCAGCAGGCCCATCATGGTGAGGATGTTGAGGGTGACGCCGACGAAGTACATGAAGCCCAGGGTGACCACGAAGCAGATCGGGATGGCCAGGGTGACCATCAACGTGGACGGCCAGTGGCGCAGGAAGAAGAACAGCACCGTGATGGACAGCACCAGGCCCACCGCGCCGGCCTCGGCCAGCTCCAGCAGCGAGGAGGTGACCATCTTGCCCTGGTTGTCGATGACCTTGACCTGCACATCCCGCATCGAGGGCTGCTTGCGGATGGCCTCCACTTCGGCCAGCGCCGCGCGCGAGACCTCCACCAGGTTGGCGCTGCGCTCCTTGTAGATGTCCAGGCCCACGGCCGGGTTGCCGTCCAGGCGGCGGCCATAGTTCATGCGGCTGGGCTTGAGCCGGATCTCGGCGATGTCGCCCAGGCGCAGGCCCTTGGTGTCGATGACCAGGTCGCGCAGCTCCTGCAGGTCGGTGATCTCGCCGACCGGCTGGATGCGCACGCGCTGGCCGTTGTCGTCGATCTGTCCGGCGGAGATCGAGAAGTTGAGCGTGCGCAGGCGTTCGCTGAGCTCGTTGATGCTCAGGTTGTGCGCGGTCAGCCGGTCCGGGCTGATCGCGATCTCGACTTCGTTGGGCGGCGCGCCGGAGATGTTGACCCGGGCCACGCCGGGGATGCGTTCGATGCGCCGCTTGAACTCGCGGTCGAGCATGTCGTACGCGCCGGTCAGGTCGCTGGTGCTGGCCAGGCGCACCTTCAGCACCGGATCATCGCTGCTGGACCACTTGAACACGCTGTAGCGCTGCAGGTCGTCGGGCAGGTCGGTACGGATCGCATCGATGCGCTCGCGCGCGTCCGAGGCCGCGATGGCGATGTCGCGATCCCAGTCGGTGAACTCGATGAAGATGCTGGCGCCTTCGGAGGTGGCCGAGGAGCGCATGCGCTTGATCCCGGTCATCGTGGCCAGCGCTTCCTCGGTGGGCCGGATGATGTTGCGCTCGACCTCTTCAGGCGTGGAGCCGGTGTAGGGCACCTGCACGAACAGGAACGGTGCGGAGATGTCCGGCAGCGCCTCCAGCGGCAGCCGGAACGAGGCGATCAGGCCCACCACCACCAGTGAAATGAAGCACATGATGGTGGTGATGGGGCGGCGGATGGAGAACTCGGCGACGCTCATGCCGGCTCCTGCGCGCTGCCGGTGCCGGGGACCGCGCCGGCGCCACCGGGCACAACGTGCCCGGCATGCTTGCGGCCACGCTCGCGGTAGTACGCATCGCCGCGGCGGTCGAGCAGGTCATATACCACCGGAATGACCACCAGCGTGAGCAGGGTGGACACCAGCAGGCCACCGATCACGGTGATGGCCATCGGCGCGCGCACTTCGGCGCCCTCGCCCATCGCCACCGCCAGCGGCAGGAAGCCGAACAGGGTGCACAGGGTGGTCATGATGATCGGGCGCAGGCGCGAGCGCGCGCCTTCCACCAGCGCCTCGCGCTTGGCCACGCCGGCCTCGCGCAGCTGGTTGACCTTGTCGATGAGGATGATGGCGTTCTTGGTGACCAGCCCCACCAGCAGGATCAGCCCGATGAACACCACCACCGAGATCGGCTTGCCGGTCAGGGTCAGCGCCAGGATGGCGCCGACCAGGGCCAGCGGGATGGTGAACAGGATGACGAACGGGTGCAGCAGCGATTCGAACTGCGAGGCCATCACCAGGTAGACCAGGAAGATGGCCAGGCCGAAGGCGAAGATCAGCGAACGCGCCGACTCGGCCAGCTCCTCGCCCTGCCCGCCGATGTGCATGCCCACCCCGGCACCCAGCGGGTCCTGGGCCACCATGGCCTGCACCTCGCGCACCGCACCGCCCAGGTCGATGTCGCGCAGGTTGGCCGAGACCACGGCCACGCGGGTCTGGTCGGCGCGATGGATCTCGCTGGGGCCGTTGGTGGCCACCACCTCGGCCACCGCATCCAGCGTGACCGGCCGGCTGCTGCCGGGATTGACGATGAGCCGGCGGATGCTGTCCACGCTGGCGCGGTCGCCTTCCTGGGCACGCACCAGCACGTCGATCTTGCGGTCGCGGAAGCTGTAGCGGGTGGCCACGTCGCCGCGCACCTTCTTGACCACCACGTCGGCGATCTGGCGCGTGGTCAGGCCCAGCGCACCGGCGCGTTCCTGGTCGAAGCGGATCTGGATCTCCGGGAAGCCCTCTTCCACCGTGGATTTGACGTCGGCGTAGTGCGGGTTGTTGCGCAGCATGGCCGCCAGCGCCTGGCCGGCGCGCTCCAGCGTGGCCATGTCCTGGCCGCGCAGTTCCACTTCAAGCGGCGTGGAGAAACTGAACAACGCCGGCCGCGCGAAATCCACCTGCACGCCGGGATGCTGCTGCATCGTGCCGCGCAGGCGCTCGGTGATCGCCTCTTCGGTGCGTGCGCTGCCGCCATCGGCCATCACCACGGTGAGCTTGCCGATGTTCTCGCCGCTTTCGGTGGGACTGGCATCCAGCCGCGTGCCGCTGCCGCTGACGCCGTACAACGAGGCGATCTGGCCGTCCTTGGCATGCGCCAGCTGCAGCTCGCGGACCAGCGCATCGGTCTGCTTGAGCGGCGTGCCGGCCGGCAGCTTGGCGGTCATCTCGAAACGATCCTGGGCCAGCTGCGGGATCAGGTCCGCGCCCAGCATCGGCACCAGCGCCAGGCTGGCCACGAAGGCCAGCGCGGCCAGGCCGAGCACCTTGCCCGGGTGGTGCAGCGCGCCCGGCAGCAGCTTGAGGTAACCGCGCTCGGCACCGGCATAGGGCTTCATCGCCACGTCACTGGCCTTGCGCATCACCGGGCCGACCACGGCCACCAGCCCGCGCCAGACGCGGATGACCAGCCAGGCCAGGCCGAAGCAGCTCCAGCGCACCAGCGCCCCCACCCCACGACGGCCACCGGCCACCGGCTTGAGCCAGCGCTGCGACGGCTGCCAGGTGGCCTGTTCCGGCTCTTCGGGGAAGGCCAGCGGCGGCTGGCCCTTGAGCGAGCTCAGCATCGGGATGAGGGTCATGGACACCAGCAGCGAGATCGCGATGGCGATCGCCACGGTCAAGGCCTGGTCACGGAACAGCTGCCCGGCAATGCCGTCCACGAACACCAGCGGCAGGAACACCGCGATCGTGGTCAGCGTGGAGGCGACCACGGCCATGCTCACTTCGCGGGTGCCGGCGATGGCCGCCTGCAGGACGCCCAGGCCGCGCTCGCGCGCCTTGGCGATGCTCTCCAGCACCACGATGGAGTCGTCCACCACCAGGCCGGTGGCCAGCGCCAGGCCACCGAGCGACATGACATTCAGGCTCAGGCCCATCTGGCCCATGAAGAAGAAGGTGGTGATGATCGATACCGGCAACGACAGGCTGATCACGAACGTGCTCCAGCCATCGCGCAGGAACAGGAAGATGATCAGGATCGCCAGCAGGCCGCCGATCACCGCATCCTTCTTGACGTCGCTGATGGCGTGTTCGATGAAGCGCGACTGGTCTTCGATGGTGGTCAGTTCGGCGTCACCGGGAATCTGCGCCTTGATCTGCGCCAGCCGGGCGCGCAGCGCGGCCGCGGTGGCGACCGTGTTGGCATCGCCCTCCTTGTAGATCGCCAGCTCCACCGCCTCGCGCCCGCCAAGGCGGATGATCGCCTCGCGCTCCTTGTAGCCCTGGCGCACCGTGGCCACGTCCTTGAGCCGCACCGGCAGGCCGTTGGCGATGCTGGACGAGCTGCTGCTGGACGCGCTCTGTGCGGCCGAGGCGGCGGCCACCGCGGCATCGGAGCCGGTGGAGGCGGCGATGGCGAACATCTGCTGCATCGCCGCGTCGGCGGCGCTGCCGTTGCTGCCCTGGGTGGTCACCAGCAGGTTGCGGATGTCCTCCAGGTCGGCGAACTGGTTGACGGTGCGCACCAGGAAGCGCTGCGAACCCTCCTCCAGGCGGCCGCCGGAGATGTTGATGTTCTCTTCCTTGAGCCGCTTGATGACGTTGTCGATGGGCAGGTTGAGCTGGGCCAGCTTCTGCTGGTCGATGTCCACCTGGATTTCGTCTTCCAGGCCACCGCCGACCTTGACCGCGGCCACGCCGGCCACCGGCTCCAGCTTCTTCTTCAGGTCTTCGTCGGCATAGCGGCGCAGCTCGGTGAGCTGGCGCACCGCATCGGCATCGGTGGCCGCATCGGCCTTGGCCGAGATCACCAGGCGCATGATCGGCTCGGTGGACGGATTGAAGCGCAGCAGCACCGGGGCCTTGGCCTCCAGTGGCAGGTTCAGCGCTTCCATCTTGTCGCGCACCTCCAGGCTGGCCTGGTCCATGTTGGTGCCCCAGGCAAACTCGAGCACCACATCGCTCTGCCCGGTGCGCGAGACCGACTTGAGCTTGCGCAGGTTCTTGACCACGCCCACGGCCTCTTCGACCGGTTCGCTGATCAGGGTTTCGATTTCCGTCGGCGCCGCACCGGTGTACTCGGTGCGCACGGTGAGCGTGGGATAGCTCAGGTCGGGCAGCAGGTTGACCTTGAGGTTGCCCAGGGCGATGAAGCCGAACAGCATCAGCGTCACCGTGCACATGGCGATGGTGACGCGGCGGCGGGTGGCGAAGGCCACCAGGCCGCCGCCGGGTGCACCGGCGTGATCGCCCGGGTGCGGGTCGTTGCCGTGGTCGTTGCCGGCCGCACTCATTGACGGCTCTCCGCCTTCTTCGCGTTCGGCGTGGCCGCCGCGGCGGTCGCCGGCTTGGCGCCGATCACCTGCACGGCGGTGCCATCGCGCAGCGCCACCTTGCCGGCGGTGACCACCTGGTCGCCCGGGGCCAGGCCGTCGCGGATCTCCACCCACGGGCCTTCGGCATAGCCGAGCTTCACCGGCACGCGCGCGACCTTGCCGGCACGCACGCGGAACACCGCCGGGTCGCCGTCATCGAGCAGCGCCAGGCGCGGCACCACCAGCGCGTCGGCGCGCTGGTCATAGTCGATGCGGATGCGGCCGAACATGCCCGGCTGCAGTCCCTGCGCGTCTTCGCCGAAGCCGCTGACCACGCGGAAGGTGCCGCTGCCGGCATCCACCACCGGGGAGATGCGGTCCACCACGCCGGGGAAGGACTTGCCCGGCAGCGCATCGGCCACCAGCGTGACCGGTTGCCCGGCGCGCAGCGTGGCCAGTTCGCGCTCGGGCACGTTGAGGGTGGCTTCCAGGCGCGAGTTGTCGACGATGCGGAAGATCGGCGTGTTGATCTGCACGAAGTTGCCGGTCTTGATCGAGCGCGAGGCGATCACCCCGGAGATCGGCGCGACCACCGTGGTGTAGGACAGCTCCAGGGTGGCCAGGCGGTACTGCGCGCGTGCGTTTTCCAGGTCGTACTTGATCTGGTCGACGTCGGCGGCACTCACCATCTGCTGGCCGATCAGCTTCTGGGCGCGCTGGTAGTTGTTTTCCAGCTTGCGCATGACCGCCTCGCTCTGGGCCACGGCCAGGCGCGCGCGATCCGGATCCAGGCGCACCAGCGGCTGCCCGGCGCGGACCGGCTGGCCTTCCTCGACCAGCACCGCCAGGGCCACGCCGGAGGTCTTGGCCACCACCTGCGATTCGGCACGCGCCTCCAGCGCCGCGGTGCCGGTGTAGCTGGCGGCGACCGCGCGACGGGTAGCGGCCACGGCCTCGACCGGCACCGCCTCGGCGGCCTTGTCGGCCTTGGCGTCCTTCTCCGCCGCCTGGGCATCGGCGGTGCCGGCCCCGGCGCCGCAGCCGCTCAGCAGCAGGGTCGTGGTGATGAGCAGGGCAGCGGCGCAGGTTCCGGTGCGGCCGTGCAGGAAAGAAATTCGCGACATCGTCGTGTCCCTGAAGGATGCGTAAGCAGGTGTGGTAGCAAAGTAATGCACCACGTCACGATCACACCATATCCCAAAGGTCATGGTGACCTGCGGCGACGCCCCGGCCGGGCCCGGTTTCAGCTAGATGAAAACGCAGGCTATACTCGGGCCAGTTCCGTACCCCACGCCGGAACGACCAGACCCGTACACCGGAAAGGACATCATGCGCCCGCAGCCGCTCGCCGCTTGTCTTCTGGCCGTCCTCCTGCCCTTCGGGGCCGCCGCACAGGCCGCCACTGCTCCAGCAGTACCCGCCGCACCTGCCGCACCCGCCTCCACCCCTGCCGCCGTCGCCCCCGCGCCCCTTACCGGGAGCTACGACAATGGTCGCGTGCTGGCCTACACCTGCCAGGGGTGCCACGGCATCACCGGCTACAAGAACGCCTATCCCAGCTACCGGGTGCCCAAGATTGGCGGGCAGACCCAGCAGTACCTCAGCCAGGCGCTGAGCGAATATCGCCAGGGCAAGCGCAGGCATCCGACGATGCAGGCGCAGTCCATGAGTTTCAGCGAACAGGAGATCGCCGATCTCGCTGTTTACCTGTCCACCGCCAAATAAGCACCGCTCATGACGAAAGCCGCGCCGTTCACGCGTTATGCCATCGCCCTGTCCGTTGCCCTGCTGCTGGCTGGCTGTTCGCAGTCGCAGGTGGAAAACAGCGCAGATTCCGCCGCCGATCCGGGCCACGCCAGTGGCGAGCACGGGTCCGGCTCCTCCGCCGGCCTGCCGGCCGGACGCCTGGCGGCTGGTGAAGCCCGTGCCCAGGTCAAGGGCAAGGCCACCGGCCAGAGCTGCATCGACTGCCACGGCGCCGACGGCAACAAGCCGATCGACCCGACCTACCCGAAACTGGGCGGGCAGTACGGGGACTACCTGGCGCATGCGTTGCAGGCCTACCGGGCCGGCGACCGCCAGCATGCGTTGATGACCCCGCAGGCGACCGACCTGAGTGATCAGGACATCGCCGACCTGGCCGCCTATTTCGGTTCGCGGCCGAGCCAGTTGCGGGACCTGCACGGGTTGAAATGACCGTGGCGCCCTCGGGCGCCACGTGTCTGCCACGCATGGCGTGGCTCCTACCCCGGTCGTTGGGTGTGTGCAGCCACGCATGGCGTGGCTCTACCCTCCCGGCGGATTACGCGTCCAGTTCTTCCCAGCGCGCGTAGGCCGCGTCCAGCTCGGCCTGGACCGTGGCGAGCCTGGCGTTGTGGGCGGCCATGTCGGGCGCGCTGCGCTGGTAGAAGGCCGGGTCGTTCATCGCCGCGGTCAGGCCTTCGACGTCCTTTTCCAGGGTCTCGATCTTCAACGGCAGCTGCTCCAGCTCGCGCTGGTCCTTGAAGCTGAGCTTGCGCTTGGCGGCAGGCGCTGCGGCTGCGGCTGCGGCCACCGCCGCTACCGGCTTGGCCGCCGCAACCGGGGCGGCGGCCATCGCGGCCGCCACGCGCGCGGCCTGGCGCTGCCAGTCGCTGTAGCCACCCACGTACTCGCCCACCACGCCCTGCCCTTCCATCACCATCGTGGAGGTGACCACGTTGTCCAGGAAGTCACGGTCGTGGCTGACCAGCAGCAGGGTGCCGGCGTAGTCGCCCAGCAGCTCTTCGAGCAGCTCCAGGGTTTCCACGTCCAGGTCGTTGGTCGGTTCGTCCATCACCAGCAGGTTGGACGGCTGCGCGAACAGCTTGGCCAGCAGCAGGCGGTTGCGCTCGCCACCGGACAGGCGGGTGATCGGCGCGCGCGCCCGCTCGGGGGTGAACAGGAAATCCTGCAGGTAGGCGTGCACGTGCTTGCGCTTGCCGTTGACCTCGATGAAATCGCGGCCCTCGGCCACGTTCTCGATCGCGGTCCAGTCCTCGCGCAGCACCGACCGGTACTGGTCGAAGTAGGCGATCTGCAGGTTGGTGCCGGCGCGCACTTCACCGCTGTCCGGCTGCAGGTCGCCCAGCAGCAGCTTCAGCAGCGTGGTCTTGCCACTGCCGTTGGGGCCGATCAGGCCGATGCGGTCGCCGCGCAGGATGACCGTTTCGAAATCCTTGACCATCGCGCGCTCGCCGAACGCAAAGGAGATGTCCTTGACGTCGATGACCTTCTTGCCCGAATTCTCCGCCTGCGCCGCTTCCATGCGCACGTTGCCGCCCAGCTCGCGGCGCTGCGAACGATCGTTGCGCATCGCCTTGAGCCGGCGCACGCGCCCTTCATCGCGGGTACGACGGGCCTTGATGCCCTGCCGGATCCAGATTTCCTCCTGCGCCAGCAGCTTGTCGAAGCGCGCGTTTTCCTGCGCCTGCGCATTGAGGCGTTCTTCGCGACGGCGCTCGTAGTTGGCCCAGTCGCCCGGCCAGCTGGTGACCTGGCCACGGTCGATCTCGACGATGCGGGTGGCCAGCGCGCGCAGGAAACGGCGGTCATGGGTGACGAACACCACGCTGCCATTCCAGTTCTTGAGGAACATTTCCAGCCAGTCGATGGCCTCGATGTCCAGGTGGTTGGTGGGCTCGTCGAGCAGCAGCAGGTCCGGCGAGGACACCAGCGCGCGGCCGAGCAGCACGCGGCGCTTCATGCCGCCGGACAGGCGCGCGAACTCGGCTTCACCGTCCAGGTCCAGCTTGGTCAGTGTTTCGCTCACGCGCTGGTCCAGGCCCCAGCCGTTGGCGGCATCGATCTTGGCCTGCACGGCCGACAGCGCATCACCGTCGAAATCCTCGGCCATGCTGAGATGATGGAACTCGGCCAGCCACTGGCCCAGCTCGCCCAGGCCGTCGGCCACCACGTCGAAGACGCTGCCGGCCGCGCCGTGCGGCACTTCCTGCTCCAGGCGGGTGACGCGCACCCCCTGCTGGATGCGGATTTCTCCGTCGTCGGGCTTGTGGTCGCCGGACAGCAGCTTGAGCAGGGTCGATTTGCCGGCGCCGTTGCGCCCGATCAGGGCGATACGCTCGCCCGGCTCGATCGACAGTTCGGCTTTTTCCAGCAACAGGGGGCCGCCGACGCTGAAGTCGACGTTTTGCAGAGTAATCAGAGGCATCCGGCCATTGTACGGTGTGGCGGTGCGCGGCGTCGCTCAACCAGGCATGAAAGCGTCCGCCGGCAGCCCCAACAGGGCGCGCAGCGGCGGTGGCACATGCTTGCCGGGATGGTGAACCACCCACAACTGGCGCGACAGCGGCGGCAGCGGGGTATCCAGGATGCGCAGGCGGCCCAGCGCCACCAGGTCGGCCACCGCATGCCGCGGCAGGCAGGCCACGCCCAGCCCGGCCACGGCAGCCTGCTTGATGGCTTCGGTGCTGCCCAGCTGCATGGCACGGGCAAAGTGGTGCAGGTGCGGCAGCAGCGCCTGTTCCACCGCCTCGCGGGTGCCCGAGCCCGGCTCGCGCAGCAGCCAGCGCGCAGCCGACAGCGCGGCAAGGTCGGGGCGGTCGCCCAGCGCGGACCCGGTGGCCGCCACGATCACCAGGGCATCCTGCCGCCACGGCAGCACGTTCAGGCCGCTCTCGTGGCACGGGCCTTCGATCAGGCCCAGGTCGACCTCCAGCCGCTGTACCGCCGCGACCACACCGGCGCTGTTGCCGATGCGCAGGTCCACGTCGACGTGCGGCTGGTCGGCCAGCAGGGCCGCGACCCGGGCGGGCAGCAGGTAGTTGCCGATGGTGGTGCTGGCGCCGACGCGCAGCTGCAGCGGTACCCCGGTGGCCGACGCCGGGCGGCCCGCCCCGGCCATCGCCTCCAGGTCGGCGGCGGCGGCCAGCAACCCGCGCGCCGGGTCGAGCAGCGCCCGTCCCTGCGCGTTGAGGACCAGGCGGCGGCCAATACGGTCGAAAAGCAGCGACGGCAGCTGCGCCTCCAGCTCGTTGAGCGCCGCGCTGGTGGCCGACTGCGACAACGCCAGCCGCTCGCCGGCGGCGGCCGTCGTGCCCAGCTCGGCGACGGTCACGAATATCTGCCACTGGCGAAGGCTGATGCGCATGGCCGCATTAACCCATAAAATCGGTTGAAATCACATAAACAATGCGTTTTACAGGTTACGCCGGATTCTTCACGCTGGCCAATCGCCCCCTGCGGAGTTTCCCGTGAACGTGTCCGTGCTCCCCTCGCCCTCCCCGACCACCGTGGCACGCTGGCGTGGGCGCGTGCCCGGCCTGCTGCTGGCAGGCGGTGTCGCCGTGGCGGCGATGGCGCTTGCCACCGTGCCGTGGCTGCAGGCGCACGGGATCAGTGCCCTCACCCTGGCCATCGTGCTCGGCATTGCGCTGGGCAACAGCGTGTACCCGCGCCTGGCACCACAGGCAGCGGCGGGCGTGGGCTTTTCCAAGCAGTGGCTGCTGCGCGCCGGCATCGTGCTGTACGGCCTGCGCCTGACCTTCCAGGACATCGGCCAGGTGGGCGTGGGCGGTGTGCTGATCGATGCGCTGGTGCTGACCAGCACCTTCGCGCTGGCCTGGTGGGCCGGCACGCGCTGGTTCGGGATGGACAGGGAGAGCGCCCTGCTGATCGGTGCCGGCAGCGCGATCTGCGGCGCGGCCGCGGTCATGGCGGCCGAGCCGGTGGTGCGCGGGCGGGCCGAACAGGTGACCGTGGCGGTGTCGACGGTTGTGGTGTTCGGCACCGTGGGCATGTTCCTGTACCCGGCGCTGTACCAGCTCAACCTGGCCCATGGCGTACTGCCGATGAGCGAGCCACTGTATGGCGTGTTCACCGGCTCGACGGTGCACGAAGTGGCGCAGGTGGTCGCGGCCGGACGCGCGGTCGGCGAAGGGGCCGCCGACACCGCGGTGATCGCCAAGATGGTGCGGGTGATGATGCTGGCCCCGTTCCTGGTGGCGCTGTCGTTGCTGCTGGCCCGCGGCAGCCGCGCCCAGCCCGGGGCGGCACGCGCGAAGATCGTGGTGCCGTGGTTCGCGTTCGGCTTCGTCGCGGTGGCCGGGTTCAACTCGTTGCATCTGCTGCCCGCCGGGTGGGTGGCGCTGGCCATCGAGGTGGACACGGTGCTGCTGGCCATGGCCATGGCGGCGCTGGGCTTGACCACCCACGTGTCCGCCTTGCGCCAGGCCGGCATGAAGCCGCTGCTGCTGGCCCTGCTGCTGTTTGGCTGGTTGCTGGCCGGGGGCCTGGGCATCAACCTGGGCGTGCACGCGCTGCTGGGGTGAGCGCGTGCCGCATGCCACACTGGGGCGATGAAGCGTGAGCAGGTCCCGCCCGTTGAACGCCGTCGTCTGCACATCCCGTACCGCGTGGTGCTGGATCGCTACGGTGCCGTCGATGAAGCCGAAGACGACCTGATCGACCTGCTGCAGCGCGTGCTGGGCCCGGAGGTGGTGGTCCGCTGGGAGCAGGACACCGCCCACCCCAACCCGTGGTTCCACACGCTGATTCTGGATGTCAGCGACAGCCCGGGCGGGTTCAGCCATGCCCAGCACGCGGCGCTGATGGCGGGGCTGCAGGCGCTGGATCTGGCCTGAGCCGCACCGGCACACGCCCGACGGGCGACGCAGCGGGTAGAATGCGCCATGAACGAATTCTCCGAACTGCCCCTGTCGGCCTCGCTGGCGGCGGGCATCGACGCGCTGGGCTATACCCAGATGACCCCCGTGCAGGCGCAGAGCCTGCCGGCCATCCTCGAGCGCCGCGACCTGATCGCCCAGGCCCCCACCGGCAGCGGCAAGACCGCCGCCTTCGGGCTGGGCCTGCTGCAGGCCCTGGACCCGGCGGTGATCCGCGCCCAGGCCCTGGTGCTGTGCCCCACCCGCGAACTGGCCGACCAGGTGGGCAAGCAGATCCGCAAGCTGGCCACCGGCATCCCCAACCTCAAGCTGGTGGTGCTCACCGGCGGCATGCCGCTGGGCCCGCAGCTGGCCTCGCTGGAAGCGCACGATCCGCACGTGGTGGTGGGCACGCCCGGGCGCATCCAGGAGCTGGGCCGCAAGCGCGTGCTCAAGCTTGGCGGGGTGACCACGCTGGTGCTGGACGAAGCGGACCGCATGCTGGACATGGGCTTCGAGGAGCCGATCCGCGAGATCGCCGGGCGCACCAGCAAGGATCGGCAGACGCTGCTGTTCTCGGCCACCTATCCCGAAGAGATCCGGGCGATCGCGCGCGAGCTGCTGCGCGACCCGGTCGAGGTGACCGTGCAGGGCGCCGACAACGCGCCGGCGATCCGCCACCTGTTCTGCGAGACCGACCTGGCCAGCAAGCAGAAGGCGCTGGCCGGGCTGCTGCTCAAGTACAACCCCGAGTCGACGGTGGTGTTCTGCAACACCCGCCGCGACGTGGACGAGGTGGCCAACTCGCTGCAGCAGTTCGGCTTCTCCGCCCTGCCGCTGCACGGTGAGATGGAGCAGCGCGACCGCGACGAAGTGCTGGTGCGCTTCGCCAACCGCAGCTGCAACGTGCTGGTGGCCAGCGACGTGGCCGCGCGCGGGCTGGACGTGCAGGACCTGGCGGCGGTGATCAACTACGAGCTGCCCACCGACATCGAAACCTACGAGCACCGCGTGGGCCGCACCGGGCGTGCCGGCGCGTCGGGCCTGGCGATCAGCCTGGTGACCGGCCGCGAGCGCAACCGCGCCGACGCGCTGGAAGCGGCGCAGGGCAAACCGCTGGACTGGCAGAAGACCCCGCTGGCGCTCGCCCGCCCGGCCGTGCTGCCGCAGGCGGCGATGGAAACCCTGCGCATCGACGGCGGCAAGACCGACAAGCTGCGCCCCGGCGACATCCTCGGCGCGCTGACCGGCGACGCCGGGCTGTCGGCCAAGGTCATCGGCAAGATCGACATCTATGCCACGCGCTCGTACGTGGCCATCGCGCGCGAGCATGCCGCCCGTGCCATCGCGCGCCTGGAAGCGGGCAAGATCAAGGGCCGTCGCTTCCGCGTCCGCAGCATGTAAGGCACGGCGACGGTGCCACCCCATGGGTGGCAACCGTCAGCGGGCCAGCCGCACTCAATACACCAGGTTCGCCAGCAACGGCACCTCGGCATCCCAGCGCTCACGCCCGCCCAACCCGGCCAGCTCGACCAGCACCGCGGCGCCAACCACCTGCACCTGCAGCTGGCGGGCCAGCGACAATGCCGCCAGCAGCGTGCCGCCGGTGGCCAGCACGTCATCCACCACCAGCACCCGGGCCCCGGGCGGCAGCGCGTCGGCATGCACTTCGATGCTGTCGGTGCGGTATTCCAGCGTGTAGTCCTGCTTGAGCGTGCGGCCCGGCAGCTTGCCCGGCTTGCGCACCGGCACGAAGCCCACGCCCAGCACGCGGGCCATCGCCGCGCCCAGGATGAACCCGCGCGACTCGATGCCCATCACCGCCACCAGGCCGGCATCGCGCCAGGGCGCCACCATGGCATCGATGGCGGCCGCGAAATCCTCGCCGTGGGCGAGCAGCGGCATGATGTCCTTGAACAGGATGCCCGGCTTGGGGAAATCGGCGACATCGCGCAGGCGACCGGCCCAGGCGGGCACGGGGGCGGAAGAATCGGTCATGGTCACGGCAATACAGTGGGTGGCATAGCTTACCGCGCGCGGCCAACCGGCCCGCTCACGCGCGGGCGGACGGTCTGTTGCAGCGCCGCCCGCCGCGCTCAGGAACTGCAGGACAGCATCGAGCAACCGGCCTTGTCCTGCGCCCACGCCGGGCGCTTGCCGGCATAGTGGTCGCGCCCCGGCTGCGGCGTGCAGGGATCGCGCAGCACCGCCTGCAAGGCGTGCACCCCGCCAAGGTCGCCCTGCTCGGCCCGTTCGATGGCTTCCTGGGCCAGCCAGTTGCGCAGCACGTACAGCGGGTTGGCCGCGCCCATCTGCCGCTGCCGCGCGGCTGCATCCAGCGGGTCCGCGCGCAGCCGCGCGGCGTACTGCTGCAGCCACGCCTGCAGCGCGGGCGCGTCGGCCTGCTGGCGTTCGGCGCTGTAGAAGGACGAGGCGAGCACGGCCGGGTCCGGCGCATCCGGGTCCAGCGCCATCAGGCCGCGGAAGGCCAGGGTCATGTCCATCTGCCCCGCCTGCAGGCGTTCGCGCCAGGCCGCCATCATCGCCACGTCCTCCGGCCCGCACGCGGCGAGCCCGAACTTGGCGGCGATGTCGCGGCGCTCGCACTCGGCCTGCACCGCCTGGAAACGGTCCAGGCCTGCCTGCAGCGGCGCCACGTCGGGGAACAACGGCGCCAGCGCCTGCGCCAGCCGCGTCAGGTTCCAGTACGCCACCTGCGGCTGGGTACCGAAGCGGTAGCGGCGGCCCTGCGCGTCGGTGGTGTTGGGGGTCCAGTCCGGATCGTAGTCTTCCACCCAGCCATACGGGCCGTAGTCGATGGTCAGGCCGAGGATGGACATGTTGTCGGTGTTCATCACCCCGTGCACGAAGCCGACCCGCATCCAGTGCGCCACCATCACCGCAGTGCGTTCGCAGACCTGCGCGAACCACTGCGCATGGCGCGCCTGCCCGGCGTCGGCCAGTTCGGGGAAATCACGCGCGATGCAGGTGTCGGCCAGCTGCCGCAGCAGCGCGATGTCGCCACGCGAGGCGGGCAGTTCGAAGCTGCCGAAGCGGATGAACGAGGGTGCGACGCGGCAGACGATGGCGCCCGGCTCGGCGCGCGGATGGCCGTCGTAGAACATGTCGCGCACCACGGGCTCGCCGCTGCCGACCAGGCTCAGCGCCCGCGTGGTGGGCACGCCGAGGTGGTGCATCGCCTCGCTGCACAGGAACTCGCGGATCGACGAACGCAGCACGGCGCGACCGTCGGCGCCGCGGGAGTACGGGGTGCGACCGGCGCCCTTGAGCTGCAGTTCCCAGCGTTCGCCATTGGCGGTGACCAGCTCGCCCAGGGAGATCGCCCGGCCATCGCCGAGCTGGCCGGCCCAATGGCCGAACTGGTGCCCGCCGTAGTTGGCCGCCCAGGGCTGCATGCCGGCATAGAGCGCATTGCCGCCGAACACGCGCGCGAACGCCTCGCTGTCGGTGAGGTCCGGCCCCAGGCCCAGCCGATCGACCAGCGCAGGCGACAGTGCCAGCAACGTTGGATCGGCGACCGGGGTCGGCTGGACCGACGACCAGGCCGCGCCGCGCACCTCGCGCACCCGCGCGCCGGTTTCAGGATCGCCGGGAAGGTCGCCGATGAAGCGGTTGTCGAAACGCAGCGGGTCGGTACTCATGCCCACCAGATGGGGGCGCCACGGCGCCCCTGCAAGCTCAGGCGGCGCCGGCGCCGAGGTCGAGCGCCCCACCGCGTTCGCTGGCGCGCTGGTAGGCGGGGCGCTGCTCGATGCGCTGCAGGAAGGCCTGCAGCCGGGGGTAGGCGTCCATGCTGCCGGCGCGCGAGGCCGCCGCCTGGATCGGGAAGCTCATCTGGATGTCGGCTGCGGTGAAGCGCTCGCCGGCAAACCACGGGCAAGCGCCCAGTTCGCGCTCCATCCAGCCCAGGTGCAGTTTCAGCTGCGGCCCGACGAAGCCCTTCATGACCTTGTCGGCGATGCCGCGCGCGATCGGCCGGGCAAAGAACGGCATCGGCGCCTTGCGCACGCGGGCGAACACCAGGCTCAGCAGCAGCGGCGGCATGGCCGAGCCTTCGGCGTAGTGCATCCAGTAGCGGTAGCGCAGCCGCTCGGCGGCCTGCGCGGGCAACAGCTCGGGCGAGAGCTGGCGGCCGCTGTCGTAGCGGTCGGCCAGGTAGTCCAGGATCGCCCCGGATTCGGCCAGCACCAGCGCGTCATCCTGCAGCACCGGCGACTTGCCCAGCGGGTGGACCTCGCGCAGTGCCTGCGGGGCCAGCCAGGTCTTGGGATCGCGCTGATAGGTGACGATCTGGTACGGCAAGCCCAGCTCTTCGAGCATCCACAGCACGCGCAGCGAGCGCGAGTGGTCCAGGTGGTGCACTTTGATCATCGACGCGTCCGCAGGTTCAAAGCGTCATCGTAACCGGCGCCATGCCGCGAGGATGTCGTTGAATGCCGCGGATGACCCAAATAAAAACGCCGGAAGCTTTCGCTTCCGGCGTTTCAATGCAACCTGACGGTAGCGGGGGGTCGATTAGACCGCCTGCACCTGGTCAGCCTGCATGCCCTTCTGGCCCTGCACGGCGACGAAGGTCACCTTCTGGCCTTCCTGCAGCGACTTGAAGCCGGTGCCCTGGATGGCGCGGAAATGCACGAACAGGTCCGGGCCGCTTTCCGGGGTGATGAAGCCGAAGCCCTTGGCATCGTTGAACCACTTGACGGTGCCGCTCTGACGATCAGACATGTACAAACTCCTGAAACAATAGTTGAAATAATCGCGGCTGCCCATTGTGGGCGCCGAGACTGAGTTGCAGGCGTTGGTAAAGCGGATCGATGAGCAGATCGTGAGATCAACTGCACCAGGCCACGATTCACGGTGACCCTAGCAAACACAGTGTGGGGGACGATACTCGTGTTTTACCGAAAAAGCGATAGCTGGTTTATTCAGCCATCCCCCCGTCCCGCCTGACGCGACAAGGGATTGACCCATCCTACACGAAATCGCTGCCCCCATTCAGACTTTTCCTACCTTAAGATCAGCCAAATGCCCGATTCAAGTTTCCCGAGCCGCCGCATCGGGGGCGCCCCGGACTCCGGTAGTGCCGGCCGCTGGCCGGCTCGCGTGAACCCCGGCATCGCGCAGCGGCGGGTGTGAACCCCCGGGATGGATGGCGTGGAGCCGGTAGTGCCGCCCGCTGGCCGGCTCGCGTGAACCCCGCCATCGCGCAGCGGCGGGTGCGAACCCCCGGGATGGATGGCGTGGAGCCGGTAGTGCCGGCCGCTGGCCGGCTCGCGTGAACCCCAGCATCGCGCAGCGGCGGGTGCGAACCCCCGGGATGGATGGCGTGGAGCCGGTAGTG
>NZ_JAVWXA010000076.1:0-19342 GCF_036662295.1 Stenotrophomonas sp. | reverse complement strand
GCAAGCGGGATGCCGAGGTCGCCCTCGGCTACCACTGACAAGACAGTTGCTACCAAAGCGCAAACGACCCTCTGGAGGCATAGCCCCCTTTAGTAAAGGGGGCGCGGCGACAGCCGCGGGGATTTGGATGCTGGTGGCGCCCGGGGCCCACGGTTTGCACCGCAAACCGTGGGGCTTCATTGCAGAATGCAATGAAAGGGCGGAGCCGGCCGATAAGCCGGGTTTTGTCGTGGACAGTCATTCCTCTAGGCGCTACGTCACCGCAGCGCTCAAGCAACCTACCCGGACCCGACGCGGGCCACGCCATTAGGTCCCTATTTGGTCTTGCTCCAGGTGGGGTTTGCCGTGCCGGTCTGTTACCAGACTCGCGGTGCGCTCTTACCGCACCATTTCACCCTTACCGGCTCCCCGAAGGGAACGTAGGCGGTATCTTTCTGTTGCACTTTCCGTCGGCTTGCGCCGCCCAGGCGTTACCTGGCACCTTGCCCTGTGGAGCCCGGACTTTCCTCGGCATCCGCAAGGGATGACGCGACTGTCTGGCCGACTCCGCCGCGCGCATGTTCGCACATCCGGCCCCGGTTCGGCGAATGCGGCGCGGTGGCGCTTCAGCCCGGCGTGCGGTACTGGGCAGCGGAAATGAACTTGGAGAAGCGTTCGCACCACACCAGCACCGTGGTGTAGTCCTGCACGTCCACGCCCGCCGGTACGTCCACCAGGAAGCGGTTGAAGCTCTTCACTTCACCCACCCGCACGGCGTCGGCCTTGACCCGCTCGAAATCGGCAATGGTCTCCACGTACTCCTTGACCAGGTACACCTTGTAATCCGGTCCCGGTGCCAGCTTTCCATCGAAGGCCACCTGGGTGGGGCTGACGCTGACGGTGCCTTCGCCCCAATGCAGCGGGTCGCTGCCTTTGAGATCCCGCTTGAAGGTGGCGTGGTAAGGGGCCGCGTCCATGGCGGCATCCACCTGTGCCTGGGCCGGATCGTCGGGGGCCACCAGGATGGGCAGCAGATACACGCCCAGGCCGAAGCCCAGGCCAAGCGCCAGCAGGTGGGTGGCGGTCAATATCGCAAGTCGTCGCATGAAAGGCTCTCGTGGGAAGCGGCGCCGTTGCCGCTCGACCCATCCTCTGCAGGCCGTTCATCGGGTCAAGCCGGATGGCGTGCCGTGACGGCGCGCGCACCCGGGAGAGGTCCCGCCGGGTGGCGAAAAAGGCGCGAAACGCCCATTACTGCTACGTTTAAACTTCCGTGAACACGTTCAATGCGGCCTGAAGCGCCGCCCGCGATAGGGAGGCGAACGGGCTCATCGCGTCATCCCGGCGCAGCGGTATCGCCCACCGCCAGCCGCGTCTCGCCGCTGCACTGCCCATCCGGCCCGAACCGGCGCTCGTGGATGAAGCCCTGGCCGGCCGCATCCAGCGCAATGATCGTGCTGGCGCGGGTGCCGTACTCGGCGCTGCGGATGAACGCCGACGACAACCAGCGCTCGCGCGCCAACCCGATGCCGGTGTCCGGCAGCCGCGTGTCGTCGGCCCGGGTCTCATTGGCCAGCGCCCGCCAGAGCGGGGCAAGGTCGTCGCTGCCGCTGGCGATCCACGCGGCCATGGCGGCATTCAATAGAAGCGTCTTCGGCCACGGCGCATCCAGCGGCCCGTTGGACATGCCGTGCACGCCCTGCGCCAGCGCCTGCCGCCCCGGCGGGTGGTTGCCCAGGAACTGGCAGCCCTCCCGGTCGGCCAGCAGCAGGTTGAAGGGGGCAAACGCCGGCGCGCGCCCGGCCAGCTCGGCGGCGAGGGCCGCGGCCGGGGCGCTGCCACGCAGGTAATCGGCCACCAGTGCGCCGCGTGAGGGGCCGGTCTGGCGGGCCTGCGGGTCGCGCACGTTGGTGACCACCGCCATCCGCCCGTCGCGGCCGACCCCGGCCCAGGTGCCGCCCGAGCGCAGGTCGCGGCCCGCCAGCACGCCGCCGTCCGGGGCCGGCCAGGCCGCCAACGGGGCGGTGGGGCGGGCGTGGAACTCATCGCGGTTGCCGGCCATGAGCAGGGTCCAGCGGGGGTGGGTTTTCCAGGCAAGGGCGAGCAGGCACATGGCCGGCATTGTGCCGGGTTTGCGCAAGGCGGGGTCAATGGCGACGGGGGCTGCGATGAATGCGCCTCTATGTTTCACGCCGCCTACACGGGCCTGAACTTCGGCCCAATCTCAAAAAATGAGACGAAACAGCGACTTGTGGATAAGCCTTGAACAAGTCTCTAAACATTGCTGCAAGCCCTTGATGTTCAAAGTGATTTGCCGTCCGCAAAGTTGTTGACAACCCAATCGGCACTGCTAAGGTGGGCAACAGAGGCAAAACCGGGTTTTTTGTGGTTTTTCGTGGTTCAATGTTTCACCGGGCGAAGGAAAGGTGCACGCGTCGTGTTTCAGGGCGAGACGGCCATCACGGTTGACGATAAAGGACGCATGGCGGTTCCCACCGCACATCGCGACCTCGTCGCGCGCGTGAGCAACAACCGGCTGGTCCTGACCTACAACCCCTTCGAGTCCGGCTGCCTCTGGCTGTATGCCGAAGCCGAGTGGGAGCGGGTCCGCGACGACGTCATGGCCAAACCCAACACACAGCGCGTCGTGCGTCTGCTGCAACAGAAGCTGGTCGGCTCGGCCGCGCATCTGGAGCTGGACGGCAACGGCCGCATCAGTATTCCTGCCAGCCACCGCGGTGCCGTTGGCATTGAAAAGAAGGCGGTTCTGCTCGGCATGGGCGACAAATTCGAATTGTGGAGCGAGCAGGCACATCGCGCATTGATCCAGCAGACGTTGTCTGACGGGGATCTGGGCGATGGGTTGCTCGACCTGAAGTTGTGAGCCGGGGTGCCCGGATGCGCGGAGCAGCGCAGACCGGTCACCTTCCGGTGTCGCAGTCGCCGGCGGGGCACCTGCCGGTCCTGTACACACAGGTCCTGGATGGCCTGAGGGTGATCGAAAACGGTACGTATCTCGATGGCACGTTTGGTCGTGGCGGTCACGCCCGCGGCGTGCTCGAGCAACTCGGTCCCGGAGGCCGGCTGCTGGTCATGGACAAGGATCCCGACGCGATTGCGGTGGCCGAGCGCGATTTCGCGCCGGACCCGCGCGTGTCGATCTTCCGTGGCAGCTTCGCCGACCTGCTGCACTGGGAGGCCACCGCCGGTGGCCTGGACGGGGTGCTGTTCGACCTGGGCGTGTCTTCGCCGCAGCTGGACGTGGCCGAGCGCGGTTTCAGCTTCGGCAAGGACGGCCCGCTGGACATGCGCATGGACCCGGACAGCGGCGAGAGCGCGGCCCAGTGGCTCAACCGCGTGGAAGAGCGCGAGCTGATGGACGTGCTGTGGACCTACGGCGAAGAACGCCAGGGCCGCCGCATCGCCAAGGCCATCGTGGCCCGCCGCGACCAGCAGCCGTTCTCGCGCACCGCTGAGCTGGCCGAGCTGATCGCCTCGGTGATGCCGCGCGGCAAGGACAAGATCCACCCGGCCACGCGCAGCTTCCAGGCCATCCGCATCCACATCAACCGCGAACTGGCCGACCTCGAAGCCGGGCTGGACGCGGCGATGGCGCGCCTCAAGCCGGGCGGCCGGCTGGCGGTGATCAGCTTCCATTCGCTGGAAGACCGCATCGTCAAGCAGTTCATGAACCGCCACGCCAAGGCGCCGCCGAGCAACCGCCGCCTGCCCGAGCTGGCCGCGTTCGTGCCCACCCTGGACCTCCATGGCGGGGCCATCAAGGCCGAGGACGACGAACTGGCCGCCAACCCGCGCGCCCGCAGCGCGGTGCTGCGCGTGGCCGAGAAGCGTGAGGTGGCCCGATGAGCCGCCTGCTGTTGATTGTGTTGCTGGCCTGCACCGTCGCTTCGGCGATCGGGGTGGTGTTCATGCGCCACCGTCACCGGCAGACCTTCATCGAGCTGTCCAAGGCCGAGCGCGCGCGCGACGAAATCAACATCGAGTTCGGTCGGCTGCAGCTGGAACAGGCCACCCTGGCCGAATCGACCCGGGTCGATCGCGTGGCCCGCGAAAAGCTGGGCATGAAGTTTCCCGAGGCGGCCGATGTCGTGGTGATCCGCCCATGAACAAGTCCGGTCGCAACCGCACCCGCAACAGCTTCAACCTCCGCCAGCGCCTGAAGTGGGTGGGGTTGGCGCTTGGGCTGTGCTCGGTCTCGCTGGTGGGCCGGGCGGCCTACGTGCAGATCATCAACAGCGACTTCTACCAGCGCCAGGGCGAAGCGCGCTACCTGCGCGAGCTGCCGATCAATACCTCGCGCGGCATGATCACCGACCGCAACGGCGAGCCGGTGGCGGTGTCCACGCCGGTGGCCTCGATCTGGGTCAACCCGCAGGAACTGCTGCGCGCGCCGGACCGCATTCCCGAGCTGGCCACCGCGCTGGGCATGCCGCTGGACGAGCTGACGACCAAACTGACCCAGAAGGCCGACAAGGAATTCATGTACCTGCGCCGCCGGATCAACCCGGACGATGCGGAGAAGGTGGTGGCGCTGAAGATCCCGGGCGTGGCCTCGCAGCGCGAGTTCCGCCGCTTCTACCCGCAGGGTGAGGCGATGGCGCACGTGCTGGGCTTCACCAACATCGACGACCGCGGCCAGGAAGGGCTGGAGCTGGCCTTCGATGAATGGCTGCGCGGCAAGGCCGGCGCCAAGCGGGTGATCCGCAACCGCAAGGGCGACACCGTGGAGAGCGACCTGCTGCGCGCCGCCGAGCCGGGCAAGGACCTCACCCTGAGCATCGACCGCCGCATCCAGTTCCTGGCCTTCAAGGAGCTGCGCAACGCGCTGATCGCCAACAAGGCGGCCGGTGGCTCGATGGTGATCATGGACGTGGCCACCGGCGAAGTGCTGGCCATGGTCAACCTGCCCACCTACAACCCCAACTCGGTGGGTGGCGCGGCGCCGGATACCCGTCGCAACCGCGCGGTGACCGACCTGGTCGAGCCCGGCTCGACCATGAAGCCGCTGACCATCGCCTCGGCGCTGCAGTCCGGGGTGGTCACCAAGGACACCACGGTGGACACCAACCCCGGCTACATGGCCGTGGGCCGCTTCACCATCAAGGACGTGCCGCGCAACAACGGCGTGCTCAACGTGACCGGCGTGATCACCCGCAGCTCGAACATCGGCGCGGCCAAGATCGCGGCCAAGATGCCCGACCAGGTGTTCTATGACCACGTGCACAGCTTCGGCTATGGCGTGTCGCCGCACAGCGGGTTCCCCGGTGAATCGGCCGGCGTGCTGCCGCGCCCGGCGCGCTGGAGCGGTTCGTCCAAGACCACCATGTCTTACGGCTACGGCCTGAACGTGACCCCGTTGCAGATCGCCACCGCCTACTCGGCGCTGGGCAACGGCGGCAAGCTGATCGCCCCGACCTTCGTGAAGGGCCAGCGCAGCGAGGCCAAGCAGATCATCGACCCGGCCATCGCCAAGGAAGTGGTGGCGATGATGGAAACGGTGGTCACCCAGGGCGGCGCCAAGCAGGCGGCGGTGCTGGGCTACCACGTGGCCGGCAAGACCGGTACCGCGCGCAAGGCCGGCCCCGGTGGCTACGAGCGCGGCCACTACAACGCGTTGTTTGCCGGCGTGGTGCCGGCCACCAACCCGCGCTTTGCCACGGTGATCGTGATCAACGACCCGCAGGCCGGCAAGTACTACGGCGGCCTGGTCTCCGCGCCGGTGTTCCACAACGTGATGGAAGGCGCGCTGCGCCTGATGGACGTGCCGCCGGACGACATCGAGTCGTGGCTGGCGGCGCAGCAGTCCGGAAAGCTGGGGCATACCACCTCCTCGTTGCCGGTGCCGCCGCCGGAAACGGTGATCGCCCCCGATGCCGCCGCCGAATTCGATGCTGCGCTGCCCAGCGCGCACGCCCCGGTGCCGCCCGCGCAGGGAGGCACCCAGCAATGAGCCAGACGATGTTGCTTTCGCAGTTGATTCCCGACGTGGCCCTCGGCCACGACCCGTCCATTACCGGCCTGGTGCTGGACAGCCGTGCCGTGCGCCCGGGCAACGCGTTCGTGGCCATTGCCGGCTTCGGCGCGCACGGGCTGGGTTTTGTCGAGCAGGCGCTGGCCAACGGCGCCGGCGCGATCCTGTTCGAGCCGCCGGCCCCGGTGGAACTGCCTGCCCCGGATGATGCAATTGCCGTGCCGGGATTGCGCGCGCGCATGGGCGCGATGGCCGACCAGTTCCACGGCCATCCCTCCCGCGCGATGCGCATGGTCGGGGTGACCGGCACCAACGGCAAGACCTCCACCGTGCAGCTGCTGGCCCAGGCCTGGCACCTGCTCGGCACCGCCAGTGGCAGTATCGGCACGTTGGGCGTGGGTCTTTATGGCCAGGTCGTGCCGACCGGCTTCACCACCCCGCTGGTGCTGCAGATGCACCAGGTGCTGGCGCAGCTGCGCGACGACGGCGCGCGTGCGGTGGCGATGGAAGTCAGCTCGCATGCGCTGGACCAGGGCCGCGTGGATGCGGTGCACTTCGACGTGGCGGTGTTCACCAACCTCACCCGCGACCACCTCGATTACCACGGCGACATGGTCCAGTACGGCGCGGCCAAGGCCAAGCTGTTCCATCGCCAGGGCCTGAAAGCGGCGGTGGTCAACCTCGACGACAGCTTCGGCAGCGAACTGCTGCGCACCGTCGATGCCGGCGTGGCGCAGATCGGCCTCAGCTCGCGCGGGGCGCAGCAGGCCACGCTGCGCGCCGATTCGCTGAAGCTGGACGGCCGCGGCATCGCCTTCGACCTGGTGGTCGATGGCGCGCGCCACCCGGTGCAGTCGCCGCTGCTGGGCCGCTTCAACGTGGACAACCTGCTGGCCGTGGGCGGGGCGCTGTTTGCCCTGGACCATGCGCCGGCCGCCATCGCCGCGCTGCTGTCACAGCTGCAGCCGATCGCCGGGCGCATGAACCGGCTGGGCGGCGAGGGCGGGCTGCCCACCGTGGTGGTGGATTACGCCCATACCCCCGATGCGCTGGAGCAGGCGTTGACCAGCCTGCACGACCACCTGAGCGGGCGCCTGCTGTGTGTGTTCGGCTGCGGCGGCGAGCGCGATACCGGCAAGCGGCCGCAGATGGCGGCCATCGCCGAACGGCTGGCCGATGTGGTGATCGTCACCGACGACAACCCGCGCGCTGAAGACGGCGATGCCATCGTGGCCGATATCCTGAAGGGCTTCGCGGCGCAGGGCGCGGCGGTCGTAGGCAGCGACGCAGCCCCCCACCACGCAGAGATCACGGTGCAGCGCGATCGCGCGCGCGCCATCGCCAGCGCGATCGCCCAGGCGGGCGCCGGCGACATCGTGCTGATCGCCGGCAAGGGCCACGAGCCTTACCAGGAAGTGCAGGGCGTGCAGTACCCGTTCGACGACAGCGTGGTGGCCGCCGGCGTGCTGGCCGCGCGCGCGCAGGAGGTGGCACGATGAAGCGCACCCCCCTGTCGCTGATCGCGCATTGGGCCGGTGGCGAGATCCACGGCGATGACACCGCCATCGATGCCATCAGCAACGACACCCGCACCCTGGCCCCGGGCAGCCTGTACGTGGCGCTGCGCGGCGAGCGTTTCGACGGCCACGATTTCGCCGCTGATGCCGCCGCGCGCGGTGCCTCGGCGATGCTGGTCGAGCGCCTGCTGGACGTGCCGCTGCCGCAGATCGTGGTGGCCGACAGCGAGTACGCGCTGGGCCGCATCGCCCACGGCATGCAGCGCGACCGCGCCGCGGCCGTGTTCGCCATCACCGGCAGCAACGGCAAGACCAGCGTCAAGAGCCTGCTGCTGGCCATCCTGGAGCAGGTGGCACGCGAGCAGCACAAGGTGGTGTACGCCAACCCGGGCAACCGCAACAACGAGATCGGCCTGCCGCTGGCGGTGCTCGACGCGCCCGAGGATGCGGACTTCGCCGTCTACGAGATGGGCGCCGGCAAGCCGGGCGACATCGCCTACCTCACCGATATCGTGCGCCCGCAGTACGCGCTGGTGAACAACATCGCCCCGGCCCACCTGGAGCGGATGGGCAGCCTGCAGGGCGTGGCCACCACCAAGGGCGCGATCTACGCCGCGCTGCCGGCCGATGGCGTGGCGGTGATCAATGCCGACGACGCCTTCGGCATCTGGTTCGAGCAGCACATCGTCGGCCAGCCGCCGCGCGGCCGCGTGCTGCGCTACGGCCTGGACCACAGTGCCGACGTGGGCGCGCTGGCGATCCGCCCGAGCGCCACCGGCAGCCAGTTCCTGCTGACCAGCCCCGCCGGAAACGTGGAAATCGCGCTCGCCCTGCCGGGCCGCCACAACATCAGCAACGCGCTGGCCGCCGCCTCGCTGGCACTGGCCGCCGGCATCGGCCTGGACCAGATCGCGATTGGCCTGGCCCGCGCCGAGCCGGTGCCTGGCCGGCAGATCGCGCACACGCTGCCCAACGGCGCGGTGCTGATCGATGACAGTTACAACGCCAACCCCGGCTCGCTGGCCGCGGCGATCGACGCGCTGGCCGGCGCCAAGGCCGAGGGCTGGCTGGTGCTGGGCGACATGCGCGAACTCGGCCCGGATGGGCAGGCGCTGCACGCCCAGGCCGGGCACCGCGCGCGCCAGGCCGGGCTCAAGCGCCTGTACACGCTGGGCCCGCTGAGCGCGGCGGCATCGGCGGCCTTCGGCGACGGTGGCCGGCACTTCGCCGACCACGACAGCCTGGCCGCTGCGCTGGCCGACGAACTGCATGCTGGCGTGCGCTGCCTGGTGAAAGGCTCGCGTGGCAGTGCCATGGACAAAATCGTGAAAGCGCTGTTGGCGCGAGGAGAGGAAAGCCCCAATGTTGCTTGAACTGGCCCGATGGTTGCAGCAGTTGGAGAGCCTGTTCGGGCTGTTCGGCTATTTGACGCTGCGCGGCATCCTGGCGGCGCTGACCGCGCTGTTCCTGTCGCTGTGGCTGGGCCCGGCGATGATCCGCAAGCTGGCCCAGTTCAAGGGCGGCCAGCCGATCCGCACCGACGGCCCGCAGACCCACTTCTCCAAGGCCGGCACGCCGACCATGGGCGGTTCGCTGATCCTGCTCACCATCACCCTGTCGGTGCTGCTGTGGGCCGACCTGCGCAACCGCTACGTGTGGGTGGTGCTGGCGGTGATGCTGTGCTTTGGGGCCATCGGCTGGTACGACGACTGGATCAAGATCGTGCGCCGCGACCCCAACGGCCTGAAGTCGCGCTGGAAGTACCTGCTGCAGTCGATCTTCGGCCTGGCCGCCGGCCTGTTCCTGTTCTACACCGCCGACGTGCCCGCTGCGCTGACCTTCTATATCCCGATGTTCAAGTCGGTGGCGCTGCCGCTGGCCGGCATCAGCTTCGTGGCCATCGCCTATTTCTGGATCGTCGGCTTCTCCAACGCGGTCAACCTGACCGACGGCCTGGACGGGCTGGCGATCATGCCGACCGTGCTGGTGGCCTGCGCGCTGGGCGTGTTCGCCTATGCCTCGGGCAACGTGGTGTTCTCCAACTACCTGCAGATCCCGCAGATCCCGGGCGCCGGCGAGCTGGTCATCATCTGCGCGGCCATCGCCGGGGCGGGCCTGGGCTTCCTGTGGTTCAACACCTATCCGGCCATGGTCTTCATGGGCGACATCGGCGCGCTGGCGCTGGGTGCGGTGCTGGGCACCATCGCGGTGATCACCCGCCAGGAGCTGGTGCTGGTGATCATGGGCGGGGTGTTCGTGATTGAAACGCTGTCGGTGATGATCCAGGTGGCCTCGTTCAAGCTGACCGGCAAGCGCGTATTCCGCATGGCCCCCATCCACCACCACTTCGAACTGAAGGGCTGGCCGGAGCCGCGCGTGATCGTGCGCTTCTGGATCATCTCGGTGGTGCTGGTGCTGATCGGCCTGGCCACGTTGAAGGTCCGCTGATGAACGACCTGTCGCGCCAGGCAACCCGCCTTGAAGCCATCGGAGGCCACTTCGACAAGTGGCTGCTGGGCGCGATCATCGCGCTCACCGGGCTGGGCGTGGTGATGGTCGCGTCGAGCTCGATCGCCTTGATGAGCAGCCCGTTCTATTACCTCAACCGCCACCTGATCTTCCTGGCGGTGGGCATCGTGCTGGCCGCCATCGCCATGCGTACCGAGCTCAAGAGCATCGAACAGTACAACCAGGTGCTGCTGCTGGGCTGCTTCGCCCTGCTGGTGGTGGTGTTCGTGCCGGGCCTGGGCAGCAGCGTGAACGGCGCGCGGCGCTGGATCAACCTGGGCATCTCCAAGTTCCAGACCGTCGAAGCGGTCAAGGTGCTGTATATCGTGTGGCTGTCCAGCTACCTGGTGCGCTTCCGCGACGAGGTCAACGCGACCTGGCCGGCGATGCTCAAGCCGCTGGGCGTGGCCGGCGCGCTGGTGGTGCTGTTGCTGCTGCAGCCGGACTTCGGCTCGTCCACGCTGCTGCTGGCCATCACCGCCGGCATGCTGGTGCTGGGCGGGGTGAACATGCCGCGCATGTCCATGCCGGTGGTGTTCGGCCTGGTGGCGATGAGCGCGCTGGCGATCATCGAGCCGTACCGCATGCGCCGCATCACCTCCTTCCTGGACCCGTGGGCCGACCAGCAGGGCGACGGCTACCAGCTGTCCAACGCGCTGATGGCCGTGGGCCGTGGCGAGTGGACCGGCGTGGGCCTGGGCAACTCGGTGCAGAAGCTGTACTACCTGCCCGAGGCGCATACCGACTTCATCTTCTCGGTGACCGCCGAGGAGCTGGGCTTCCTGGGCACCTGCCTGATCATCGCGCTGTACGCGCTGCTGGTGGGCCGCACCTTCTGGCTGGGCATGCGCTGCGTGGAGATGAAGCGCCATTTCTCCGGCTACATCGCCTTCGGCATCGGCCTGTGGATCAGCATGCAGAGCTTCGTCTCGATCGGGGTCAACCTGGGCATCCTGCCGACCAAGGGCCTGACCCTGCCGCTGATTTCCTCCGGCGGCTCCAGCGTGCTGATGACCTGCGTGGCGATGGGCCTGCTGCTGCGCGTGTCCTACGAGCTTGACCGCGCCGAGCGCCGCCAGGCGGTCCGCATGGGCGCGCCCGACGCCGACGAGCCGGCGGCCGAGCCCAACCGCGCGCCGGGGGCCTCGGCCGTGGCCGCGGCCATGCAGGACGCCGGCCGCGAGACGCCGCCGCGTGACAGCTCGCCGCGCGGCACCAGCCGCATGCAGCAGCGCATCGAGCCGACGCTGGGGAGGATGGGATGAGCAACGCCTCCGTCACTTCCACGGCGCGCCCGGTGCTGATCATGGCCGGCGGCACCGGTGGCCACATCTTCCCCGGCCTGGCCGTGGCCAGGGTGCTGCGCGCGCGCGGCATCCCGGTAACCTGGCTGGGCAGCGATGGCGGCATGGAAACGCGCCTGGTGCCCCAGCACGACATCCACATCGACACGCTGGCCATCAGTGGCCTGCGCGGCAAGGGCAAGCTGGCCCTGCTCACCGCGCCGGGCCGTCTGCTGCGCGCGGTGCGTGCGGCCGGCTTCCTGATCCGCGACCGCCAGCCGCGCGCGGTGATCGCCTTCGGCGGGTTCGCCTCCGGGCCGGGTGGCCTGGCCGCGCGCCTGCACGGCCTGCCGCTGCTGGTGCACGAACAGAACCGCGCCCCGGGCCTGACCAACCGCGTGTTGTCGCGCTTTGCGCGGCGCCTGCTGACCGGTTTCCCGGGTAGCTTCGCCCAGCGCGAGGAGGCCGTGGGCAACCCGGTCCGCGCCGAAATCGCCGCCATCACGCCGCCCGAGCTGCGCCTGGCCAACCGCCAGGGGCCGCTGCGCCTGCTGGTGCTGGGCGGCAGCCAGGGCGCGCGCGCGCTCAACACCGCCGTGCCCAAGGCCCTGGCCGCCCTGGGCGCCACGGTGCCGGTGCAGGTGCGCCACCAGAGCGGCGAAAAATTGCACGCCGAGGCCGTCACCGCCTACGCCGAGGCCGGCGTGCCGGCCAGCGTGGAGCCCTTCATCGCCGACATGGCCGAGGCCTTCGCCTGGGCCGACCTGGTGGTGTGCCGCTCCGGCGCCTCCACCCTGGCCGAACTGTGCGCGGTGGGGGTGGCCAGCGTGCTGGTGCCCTTCGCCGCCGCCGTGGACGACCACCAGACCCGCAACGCGGAGTACCTGGTCGAGCGCGGCGCGGCCGTATTGCTCAAGCAGGACGACACGCTGGCCACGCACCTGGAAACGGTGCTGCGCGAGTTGTCCGCCCATCCCGCCCGTCGCATGCAGATGGCCAACGCCGCGCGTGCCCTGGCCAAGGTCGATGCCGCCGAGCGCATCGCCGACATCATTCTCGAGGAATCCAAATGACCACCGCTACGCCCACGCCGCGAGGCCGCGCATGATCCGCCGCCTGCATGACACCAACGACCTGGTGCGCGCGTTCCCGCGCGTGCACTTCGTCGGCATCGGCGGCACCGGCATGAGCGGCATCGCCGAAGTGATGCTGACCCTGGGCTATGAAGTGTCCGGCTCGGACAACGCCGACAACGCGGCCACCCGCCGCCTGGCCGGCCTGGGTGCGCGCGTGATGCGCGGCCATTCGGCGGCCAATGTGCTGGGCACCGACTGCGTGGTGGTCTCCAGCGCCATCCGCGATGACAACCCCGAACTGATGGAAGCGCGCAGCCAGCGCATCCCGATCATGCCGCGCGCGGCGATGCTGGCCGAACTGATGCGCTTCCGCCGCGGCATCGCGGTGGCCGGCACCCACGGCAAGACCACCACCACCAGCCTCACCGCCGCGGTGCTGAGCGAGGGTGGGCTGGACCCGACCTTCGTGATCGGGGGCCAGCTGCTGGCCGCCGGTGCCAACGCCAAGCTCGGCGGTGGCCAGTGGCTGGTGGCCGAGGCCGACGAGAGCGATGGCAGCTTCCTGCGCCTGAACCCGCTGGTGTCGGTGATCACCAACATCGACGCGGACCACCTGGAAAACTACGGCAACGATTTCGCCCGGGTCCAGGCCGCCTTCGCCGAATTCCTGCAGCGCCTGCCGTTCTACGGCCTGGCCGTGCTGTGCATCGACGACCCGGAAGTGGCCGCGCTGGCCGCGCAGACCCCGCGCCACGTCATGAGCTATGGCATGAGCAGCCATGCCGACGTGCGCGCCGAGGACGTGGTCCAGGATGGCCCGCGCATGCGCTTCACCCTGCGCCTGCCCGAAGGCAGCAGCCACCCGGTCACGCTGGCGTTGCCCGGTGCGCACAACGTGCTCAATGCCCTGGCCGCCGCCGCGGTGGGCTGGCAGCTGGGGGTGTCGCCGGAGGCGATCGCCCGCGCGCTGGAGAGCTTTGCCGGCATCGGCCGCCGCTTCAACGACCTGGGCATCGTCACCACGCCGGGCGGTGCCCGCGTGCGCCTGATCGACGACTACGGCCACCACCCGCGCGAGCTGGCGGCGGTGTTCGCCGCTGCCCGCGGCGGCTGGCCGGACCAGCGCCTGGTGGTGGCCTTCCAGCCGCACCGCTACAGCCGCACCCGCGACCAGTTCGACGCCTTCGCCGCGGTGCTGTCCGAAGTGGACGCGCTGGTGCTGAGCGAGGTCTACCCGGCCGGCGAAGCGCCGATCCCCGGCGCCGACTCGCGCTCGCTGGCCCGCGCCATCCGCGCGCGCGGCCGCAGTGAACCGGTGGTGGTCGGCCAGACCGCCGAGCTGTCCCACGTATTGCCAGACGTCCTGCAGGACGGCGACCTGCTGCTGCTGATGGGGGCCGGCGACATCGGCCACATCGCCCAGCTGATCGCCACCGAGGGCTTCCAGGAGACTCCGGCGGCATGAACCCGATCTTCTTCCCTTCGCTGCGCATCACCGACCCGGCCCTGTTCGGCCGCGTGGGCGTGTTGCTGGGCGGCACCTCCAGCGAACGCGAGGTATCGCTGGATTCGGGCCGCAACGTGATCGAGGCGCTGCGTGCGCGCGGCGTGGACGCGGTGGCCATCGACGGCATCCCGGCGCTGGCGCTCGCGCTGGTGGAAAAGCGCTTCGACCGCATCTTCAACATCCTGCACGGCCACAACGGTGGCGGTGAGGACGGCATCGTGCAGGGGCTGATGCAGGCCTTCGGCGTGCCCTACACCGGCTCGGACGTGCTGGGCTCGGCGCTGAGCATGGACAAGATCCGCACCAAGCAGGTGTGGCTGTCGCTGGGCCTGCCCACCCCGCGCTACCTCAAGCTGGTGGAAGGCGTGGACGTGCATGCCGCCGCCGCCGAGCTGGGCCTGCCGGTGGTGGTCAAGCCGGCCAATGAAGGCTCCAGCGTGGGCATCAGCCGGGTCATCGACGCTGCCGGGCTGGACGAGGCGGTGGCGCTGGCCACGCGCTATGACGGCCAGCTGCTGATGGAGCAGATGGTGGTCGGCGACGAACTCACCGTCGCGGTGCTGGGCGACCAGGCGCTGCCGTCGATCCGCATCGTGCCCAAGGGCCAGTGGTACGACTACACCGCCAAGTACATCGCCGAAGACACCCAGTACCTGTGCCCGGGCCTGGAGGGCGAGGATGAAGCGGAGATCCGCCGCCTCGCCCTGGCGGCGTTCCAGGCGGCCGGCTGCCGCGGCTGGGGCCGGGTGGATGTGATGCGCGACCGCGAAAGCGGCCGCTTCTTCCTGCTGGAGGTGAACACCGCCCCGGGCATGACCAGCCACTCGCTGGTGCCCAAGGCGGCCGCGCAGGCCGGCATCGGCTTCGAGGAGCTGGTCTGGCGCGTGCTGGAACAGACCCTGCCGGCCAACCTGCAGGACATGGATCGGGAGCGCGCCCACGCATGAACGCGGTGCTGCGCATCTTCGTCTGGTTGCTGGCCCTGTCGGTGGTGGCGCTGCCCGTGGTGGCGGTGCTCAACGGCTGGGTCGGTGCCGAACGCTGGCCGCTGGCCAAGCTGCGCGTGCACGCCGAGTTCAAGCGGGTGCCAGCCGAACAGCTGCAGCAGACCGTGCTGCCGTATGCCAAGGCGGGCTTCTTCGCGGTCAAGCTGCAGGACGCCCAGGACGCCATCGAAAAGCTGCCGTGGGTGGAGAGCGCGCAGGTCCGCAAGCAGTGGCCGGACGTGCTGGAAATCAACCTGGTCGAGCACAAGCCGTTCGCGCGCTGGGGCCAGGACCGGCTGCTGTCCGAGCAGGGCAAGCTGTTTGCCACGCCCAAGAAGCTGCAGGACCTGCAGTTGCCCGACCTGGACGGCCCGGACACGCAGACCGAAGAGGTCGTGTCGCTCTACAACGATGCCCGTGCGCTGTTCGCGCCGGCCGGGGTGGACGTCAAGCGGGTCAGCATGGATGCGCGTGGCAGCTGGTCGCTGCTGCTGAGCAACGGCACCGAAGTGGTGGTCGGCCGCGACGACGCGCGCTCGCGCCTGCAGCGCTTCGTGCGGGTGCTGCCGCAGCTGACCAACCAGCAGGCGCCGATCGAACGCGCCGACCTCCGATATACCAACGGTTTCACGCTGAGCTGGGGTACCCCGGCCGCTAGCGCGCCTAAGCCGGCGCAGGACAGGACATGAATCGCAAGGGTGACAAATCACTGATCGTTGGCCTGGATATCGGCACCTCCAAGGTGGTGGCGCTGGTCGGCGAGTATTCGCCGGGCAATCCGATCGAGGTCATCGGCATCGGCTCGCACGAATCGCGCGGGCTCAAGCGCGGCGTGGTGGTGGATATCGAATCGACCGTGCAGTCGATCCAGCGTGCGGTCGAAGAGGCCGAGCTGATGGCCGGCTGCGAGATCCGCTCGGTGTATGCCTCCATCTCGGGCAACCACGTGCAGTGCAAGAACTCGCCGGGGATCGTGCCGATCCGCGACGGGGAAGTGACCTGGGGCGACCTGGACCGGGTGCTGGACGCGGCCAAGGCCGTGGCCATCCCGGCCGACCAGAAGATCCTGCATGCGATCCCGCGCGAATACGTGCTGGATGATTCGCAGGAAGGCATCCGCAACCCGGTCGGCATGACCGGCGTGCGCCTGGAGGTGCATGCGCACCTGGTGGTGTGCGCGCAGTCGGCCGCAGCCAACATCAGCAAGTGCGTGCAGCGCTGCGGCTTGCAGGTGGACGACCTGGTGCTGTCCTCGCTGGCCTCCAGCGTGGCCGTGCTGACCGCCGACGAGCGCGAGCTGGGCGTGGTGCTGGTGGACATGGGCGCGGGCACCACCGACCTGGCCGTGTTCGTGCAGGGCGCGATCTGCCACACCGCCTCGCTGCCCATCGCCGGCGACCACGTCACCAACGACATCGCGCACATGCTGCGCACGCCCACCCCCGAAGCGGAGCAGATCAAGGTGCGCTATGCCTGCGCGCTGGCCCAGCTGGCCACCGCCGAGGAAAGCATCCAGGTGCCCAGCGTCGGCGATCGTCCGCCGCGCCGGATGCCGCGCCACGCGCTCGCCCAGGCGGTGCAGGGCCGTTACGAGGAAATCTTCGAGATGGTGCAGGCCGAACTGCGCCGCTCCGGCTTCGAGGAACTGGTGCGCGCCGGCATGGTGCTCACCGGCGGCGCCTCGAAGATGGAAGGGGTGGTCGAACTGGCCGAGGAAATGCTGCAGATGCCGGTACGCGTGGGCATCCCCCAGCACGTTACCGGGCTGGGCGAAGTGGTTGGCAACCCGGTGCATGCCACCGGCGTGGGCCTGCTGCTGATGGGCAGCCAGATCGAACACCCGCGTCGCCCGTCGCTGCCCACCGGGCGCGCCGGCAGCCTCTTCAAGAAACTCAAGACCTGGTTCCGCGGCGAATTCTGATACCGCGATTCCTGTTCCACCCGGGGCCTTGTCCCGGCGCACCACCGGCACCACCCGAAGCACAACGCAACACCGGCAACACACAACCCATAAAGCCGTACGGGAGCAGGACGCGCGAAGGCAGGATGCCTGGACGCCCTGGCCACCCAAAGCGGATACAACGAGGACACGGACATGGCGCATTTCGAACTGATTGAAAAGATGGCACCCAATGCGGTGATCAAGGTGATCGGCGTGGGCGGCGGCGGCGGCAACGCCGTGGCGCACATGGTCAGCACCAGCGTGGACGGCGTGGAATTCATCACCGCCAACACCGACTCGCAGGCCATCAAGAATTGCGGTGCCAAGCTGCAGCTGCAGCTGGGCACCAACGTCACCAAGGGCCTGGGCGCAGGCGCGAATCCGGAAGTGGGCCGCCAGGCCGCGCTGGAAGACCGCGAGCGCATCATGGACGCCCTGCAGGGCGCGGACATGGTCTTCATCACCGCCGGCATGGGCGGTGGCACCGGCACCGGCGCGGCACCGGTGGTGGCCCAGCTGGCCAAGGAAATGGGCATCCTGACCGTGGCCGTGGTCACCAAGCCGTTCCCGTTCGAAGGCCGTCGCCGCATGCAGGTGGCGCTGAAGGGCATCGAGGAACTGAGCCAGCATTGCGACTCGCTGATCACCATCCCCAACGAAAAGCTGATCACCGTGCTGGGCCGCAACGCCACCATGATCCAGGCCTTCCGTGCCGCCAACGACGTCCTCCAGGGCGCCGTGCAGGGCATCGCCGACCTGATCGTGCGCCCGGGCCTGATCAACGTCGACTTCGCCGACGTGCGCACCGTCATGTCCGAAATGGGCCTGGCGATGATGGGCACCGGCACCGCCCGTGGCGATGACCGCGCCCAGGCCGCCGCCGAAGCCGCCATCCAGAACCCGCTGCTGGACGATGTGAACCTGGCCGGTGCCAACGGCATCCTGGTCAACATCACCGCCGGCGCGGACTTCACCATGGCCGAGTTCGACGAGATCGGCCGCACCATCGACGGCTTCGCCTCCGAAGATGCCACCGTGGTGGTCGGCACCGTGCTGGACCCGGACATGCAGGACGAGGTGCGCGTGACCGTGGTGGCCACCGGCCTGAACCGCGTCGCCGCCGCCAAGACCCAGCGTCCGGGCGAACGTGCGCCGATCAAGCTGGTCCGCAACGCTACCACCGGCCAGCCGGAGTTCGGCGAGTTCGACACCGGCGGCGATGCCGTCTCCAAGGCCGTGGGCGGGATGGGCATGGGCATGGGCCTGCGTCGTCCGAGCGCGGACACCCCGGCGGCCCCGTCGGCGTCCTCGGCTGGCCCGGCGGCCGCCGAGCTGCCCAACGACTACCTGGACATCCCGGCGTTCCTGCGCCGCCAGGCGGACTGAGGATTGCCTGCCGGGGTCTTGTCCTCCCCGGTGAGCGCCTCCATGTCCCTTGCTGCCGGGCCCGGAGTGGCCCGGCAGTCTGCCGCCCGTTTTCTGGTTCAGAAAGTGGCGGTGGTAGTGCGTGTTATTCTTGTTTGTCTCAGCCGCGCTGACCGCGCGCATTCCCGGTCCTGCCCCCCATGATCCCGCAACGCACCCTCAAGAACACGATCCGCGCCACCGGCGTTGGCCTGCACAGCGGTGACAAGGTCTACATGACCCTGCGCCCGGCCCCGGTCAACCATGGCATCGTGTTCCGGCGGGTCGACCTGGAGCCGGTGGTGGAAGTGCCCGCGCGCGCGGACCTGGTCACCGAAGTCACCCTGTGCACCGGGCTGACCTACCACGAGGCCAAGATCCAGACCGTGGAACACCTGATGTCGGCCCTGGCCGGCCTGGGCGTGGACAACATCATCGTGGAGCTGTCCTCGGCCGAGCTGCCGATCATGGACGGTTCCTCGGGCCCGTTCGTGTTCCTGCTGCAGTCGGCGGGCATCGCCGAACAGGACGCGCCCAAGCGTTTCATCCGCATTCTCAAGACGGTGGAAGTCACCGAAGGCGACAAGGTCGCCCGCTTCGAGCCCTACGAGGGCTACAAGCTCGGTTTCACCATCCAGTTCGATCACCCGATGATCCCGGCCAAGCAGTCCCGCGCCGAGATCGAGTTCTCCACGGCCGCCTACACCAAGGAAATCTCCCGCGCGCGCACCTTCGGCTTCATGCGCGACCTGGAGTACATGCGCGAGCGCAACCTGGGCCTGGGCGGTTCGATGGACAATGCCATCGTGCTCGACGAATTCCGCGTGCTCAACGACGACGGCCTGCGGTATGCCGACGAGTTCGTGCGCCACAAGATCCTCGACGCGATCGGCGACCTGTACCTGGCCGGCGGCCAGGTGCTGGGGGCCTATGAAGGCTTCAAGTCCGGCCATGCGCTCAACAACAAGCTGGTGCGGGCCCTGATGGCCGATGCCAGCGCGTGGGAGTGGGTGAGCTATGACGCGGCGGCGGCCACCGCGCCCGTGGTGTACGGCGTGCCGGCGTACGCCTGATCCCTGAAAGGTTCGGCACGGCGCAGCCACCCATGGGGTGGCTCTTATCTCTTGGCGATCTGGCACCTTAGGTGC
>NZ_JAVWXA010000075.1:0-19834 GCF_036662295.1 Stenotrophomonas sp. | reverse complement strand
AATCCCCAATCCCCAATCCCCAATCCCCAATCCCCAATCCCCAATCCCCAATCCCACCAGCCACGCATTCGAACGAGTCAACGCGTAATCCGCCTTGGCCGTCACCACCAACCGCGCCCCCGCCAATCTGTCCAGAGGGCACCGGGCAGCCCGGCCCGGGACCGTCAAGCGGCATGGATGCCGCTTGTCGAGGCCCCATGGATGGGTTCACGCCGTGTCCCGGGCCGGGTTGCCCGGTGCCCTCCCTCGACCTGGCAAAGGCGCCGAGCCGTTGCCTTGCGCTCTCAGCTTCAACGCTTCGAAGAAAAACCAAACACCCCCAAAACCAAAAGCGCGACGACAGGTCACCCTGTCGCCGCGCTCGAAAAGATCAATGCCGCAGAGGCTTAGAACACGAAGCTCACACCCGCCACCGGGCCCTTGAACTCCTGCTTCAGCCCGATCGTGCCGTCGCTCCCGGTCTGGTCCACGTCCAGCTTGAACCAGTCGTAGCCGGCGAACAGGCCGAAGTTCTTGGTCAGGCGGTAATCCACGATCGCGTTCGCACGCGTCAGGTCCCCGTCGTAATCATCGAAGTTGCCCCACTTGGTGTTCAGGTACTGGCCCTGCACCGTGATCATCCACTTTTCCGACGGATTGAAGCTCATCCGCGCGCCCACCACCGGTGCCACGCCATCGGCCTTCTCATCCAGGAAGCGACCCTGGTACAGATCGCCCACGTCGGCATACGCCTTCGCGCTCACCTTCGCGTACTCGGCACCCAGCTGCAGGCCCAGGTCGAAGGTATCGGTGTCCACCACCGAGTAGTCGTACACCAGGCTCGCCACCTGATACTTCAGCTCGCCCTTGACGAAGCTGCCGGCCGGCACCGTCACGTCATCGAAGGTCACGCCGTCGTCCAGCGTCTCGCGGCGGTCCTTGTCGTACTTGAAGTAGTTGAACAGCAGGCGCTGGCGGTCGCTGATGCGGAACATGCCGTCCACGCGCGGTTCCCACTCCTTGCCGCCCAGCTTGAAGTCTTCCGAGAAGCCCACGCCCTGGCCGCCCACCGTCGTGTTGCCACGGATGGTGTTGTCCGAATCGATGTTCATCGCGCCCAGGCGCAGGGCAAAGCGGTCATCGCCCTCGGCGGCGCTGGCGGTGTTGGCGTGGGTCAGCGCGGCCATGGCCAGCGGCAGGGCGAGGAGGGAGAGCGTCAGGCGCATCGGTGTGTGTCCTTGCAGGGGTTCATTGATGTGGAGCCACTCTGCCCAGCGCGGCGTCCACCATTCGTGAACGTATGGTGGAGGTCGCGTGTACCGTTCACACACCAAACTGAGCCGCCGATCACATTGCGTGACCGGTGGAGCGCGCCGCCGCGTTGCGCGGGGAGACGGCCAAGGCGCCGCCGGGGCGCCCGAAAGAAGTGGCCCCGGAGAGAGCTCGGGGCCACTTTGGGCTGCAGACCTGCCTTCGGGGCGTCGACGAGGATCGAAAAGTGCAGGTCGACAGGTCTGACCGGGTGCCGCGACCAAAGTTCAATATGCTGCGTCGCAACACGTCAAAAGCCTGACAGGCCGGGATTGGCCCGCCGGTGGACCGCAAAATCTGTGGCGATGCAGCAACTTGCGCCCATCCGGGATGAACAGGGAGCGGTTGTCTCGCAAATTGTCCCGTTGCTATAATTTGGCGGCTCGACGAGGCGCACGATTGCGGCCTCGGCCTTTCTACTCAAGATCATGCAGGACATACGTGTGCTGAACTCCGTTGATTCGGGTCGGCGACTGATGCTGCGCGCAGCGGTTTACCCGCTGGCTGCAGTGGCTGTCCTGGCCCTGGCCTTCCTGCTGCTGGCAGGAACGATGTACGCCCTCGGGGCGCTGGCATCGGGCGTGGCGGTCTCGGCCGGTGGGTGGGTGGCTGCACGGATGGCGCTCAGCGGTGGCGTGCAGGCGGCAGGTTCGGCGATGACCCGCCTGATCCTGGCGGTGGTGGCAAAGTGGGTGCTCGTTTTCGGCGTCCTGATGGTGGGGTTCCTGGTCTTCAAGCTGCCTGCATTGGCGCTGCTGGCCGGTATCGCCGTCGGGTTGATGTTCCAGGTCCTGGCTCTGGCCAGGCGCTGATCCAATTTATTTAACTCAAGGTTCCGGACACATGGCAGGCGAGGCGCTAACTCCCACCTCCTACATCCAACATCACCTGCACAACCTGACGTTCCATATGCAGGAAGGTGGTTTCTGGGCGATCCACGTCGACACCATCGTGACTTCGGTCCTGATGGGCCTGTTGATGGTGTTCGGCTTCTGGATGGCTACCCGCAAGGCGACCGCCGGCGTCCCGGGCAAGTGGCAGGCGTTCGTGGAGATCTGCCTGGAGTTCGTTGACCGCCAGGCCAAGGACACCTACCACGGCACCAGCAAGCTGGTGACCCCGATCGCGATCACGATCTTCTTCTGGATCCTCCTGATGAACCTCATCAAGATGATCCCGGCCGATTTCATCGCGCTGCCGCTGGAAGCCCTCGGCGTGCCGTACTGGAAGCCGGTCCCCACCGCCGACGTGAATGCCACCCTGGGCATGTCCATCAGCGTGTTCTTCCTGATGCTGTTCTTCGCGCTGCGCGCCAAGGGCATCGGCGGGTTCACCAAGGAATTCCTGACGGCGCCGTTCGGCAAGTGGATGATGCCGTTCAACCTGATCCTCAACATCGTCGAGTGGCTCAGCAAGCCGATCTCGCTGGCGATGCGACTGTTCGGCAACATGTTCGGCGGCGAAATCGTCTTCCTGCTGATCTGGGTGCTGGGCAGCGCGGGTATCGCCGGCGCCATCGCAGGCGGTGCATTCGGCCTGGGCTGGATGCTGTTCCATCTGCTGGTGATTCCGCTGCAGGCCTTCATCTTCATGATGTTGTCCATCGTGTACCTGAGCCTGTCGGAAGACGCTCACTGAGTTTTCGTTTCACCCTTCATCCGTTTCATTACCCTTAGCAACTTAAGTTCCTGGAGATAACCATGTACTTCGCCGTCCTGACCAACCTCGCCCAAGTCCAGAGCTCCACCGTCCTCGCCGTCGGCATCATGATCGGCCTGGCCGCGCTGGGTGCCGGTCTCGGTCTGGCCATCATGGCCGGTAAGTTCCTGGAATCGGCTGCCCGCCAGCCGGAACTGATTCCGGTGCTGCAGGTCCGCATGTTCATCACCGCCGGCCTGATCGACGCCGCGTTCATCATCTCGGTCGCCGTCGGCCTGCTGCTGGCCTTCGCCAACCCGACCATCGCCGAGTTCGTGACCCGCCTGCCGCCGGTTGCTGGCTGATCCAGCGAAAGCGAAACGATCAGGCGCCGCGTGCGCCTGATCGCGGATGAAGGAACGGCTGCGCCGCCCCGGGCGGCGCAACCACCCCATCACCCCAGATTGAGCGAACCCCATGGAAATCGGTTTTACCCTCGTTGCCCAGGCACTGGCGTTCGCCGGTCTGATCTGGATCATCGCGACCAAGATCTGGCCGCCGTTGATGAATGCCATCGAAGAGCGCCAGCAGAAGATCGCTGAAGGCCTCGCCGCTGCCGACCGCAGCCAGAAGGATCTGGCCCAGGCGCAGGAAAAGGTCAACGAAGCACTGAAGGATGCACGCGGCAAGGCCAACGAGATCATCGACCAGGCCCACGCGCGCGCCAACCAGATCGTTGAAGCCGCCAAGAATGAAGCCATCGCCGAAGCGAACCGCCAGAAAGACCTGGCCCACGCTGAAATCGAGGCTGCCGCCAACCGTGCCCGTGAAGACCTGCGCAAGCAGGTGTCCGCCCTGGCCGTGAGCGGTGCCGAAAAGCTGCTCAAGCGCGAAATCGACGCCAACGCCCACAAGGCGCTGCTCGACGAGCTGGCATCGGAGATCTGATCGATGAGCCAGGCCCTCACGCTTGCACGCCCGTATGCCCGCGCCGCGTTCGCGACCGCGCGCGACGAAGGCACGTTCGCGCCGTGGTCGGACGCGCTTGCGTTCTCCGCCCACGTAGCCGCCGACCCGCGCGTGGCGGCCTTGCTGTCGAACCCGGAACTGGAGCGCGGCGATGCCGTCGCGCTGCTGGCCCCGGAATCGTCCAGCGAGACCTTCGGTCGCTTCCTGGCCGTGCTGGCCGAAGCGCACCGACTGCCGCTGCTGCCGGAAATCGCCGGCATGTACGCCCAGCTGCGCGCTGAAGCCGAACACGTGGTCAAGGCCACGGTGACCTCGGCCACCGAACTGTCCGCATCCGAGCTGGACGCCATCAAGGCCGCGCTGCGCAAGCGCTTCGGCCGCGAGGTGGACGTGACGACCGCGGTCGATGCGACGCTGATCGGCGGTGCGGTGATCGACGCCGGCGATGTGGTCATCGATGGCTCGCTCAAGGGCAAGCTGTCGCGCCTGCAGACCGCGCTCGCTAACTGAATTCATTTAACGTCCGGCGTGACCGCCGGCACTAGGACTTGACGATGGCAACCACGCTCAACCCCTCCGAAATCAGCGAACTGATCAAGAACCGCATCGAGAAGGTCAAGCTGGCCGCGGAATCGCGCAACGAAGGCACCGTGACCAGCGTGTCCGACGGCATCGTGCGCATCTTCGGTCTGGCCGACGTGATGCAGGGCGAAATGATCGAACTGCCGAACAACACCTTCGCCCTGGCCCTGAACCTGGAGCGCGACTCGGTCGGCGCCGTGGTCCTGGGTGGCTATGAGCACCTGCGCGAAGGCGACGTCGCCAAGACCACCGGCCGCATCCTGGAAGTGCCGGTCGGCCCGGAAATGCTCGGCCGCGTGGTGAACGCGCTGGGCGAGCCGATCGACGGCAAGGGCCCGATCGCCGCCAAGGCCACCGCGCCGGTGGAGCGCGTTGCCCCGGGCGTGATCTGGCGCAAGTCGGTCGACCAGCCGGTGCAGACCGGTTACAAGTCCGTCGACTCGATGATCCCGATCGGCCGCGGCCAGCGCGAGCTGGTCATCGGTGACCGCCAGACCGGCAAGACCGCCCTGGCCATCGATGCGGTGATCAACCAGAAGGACACCGGCATCAAGTGCGTGTACGTCGCGATCGGCCAGAAGGCCTCGACCGTGGCCAACATCGTGCGCAAGCTGGAAGAAAACGGCGCCCTGGCGCACACCGTGGTGGTGGCTGCCACCGCGTCCGAATCGGCCGCGATGCAGTACATCAGCGCCTACTCGGGCTGCACCATGGGTGAGTACTTCATGGACCGCGGCGAAGACGCGCTGATCGTGTACGACGATCTGTCCAAGCAGGCCGTGGCCTACCGCCAGATCTCGCTGCTGCTGAAGCGTCCGCCGGGCCGCGAAGCCTACCCGGGTGACGTCTTCTACCTGCACTCCCGCCTGCTCGAGCGCGCTGCCCGCGTGTCCGAAGAGTATGTGGAGAAGTTCACCAACGGTGCGGTGACCGGCAAGACCGGTTCACTGACCGCGCTGCCGATCATCGAGACCCAGGCCGGTGACGTCTCGGCGTTCGTGCCGACCAACGTGATCTCGATCACCGACGGCCAGATCTTCCTGGAAACCGACCTGTTCAACTCCGGCATCCGCCCGGCCGTGAACGCCGGTATCTCGGTGTCGCGCGTCGGTGGTGCGGCCCAGACCAAGATCATCAAGAAGCTGTCCGGCGGCATCCGTATCTCGCTGGCCCAGTACCGTGAGCTGGCCGCGTTCGCGCAGTTCGCCTCGGACCTGGACGAAGCCACCCGCAAGCAGCTCGAGCGCGGCCAGCGCGTCACCGAACTGATGAAGCAGAAGCAGTACGCGCCGATGTCGATCGCCAACCAGGCGCTGTCGATCTACGCCGTCAACGAGGGTTACCTCGACGACGTGCCGGTCAACAAGCTGCTGGCGTTCGAAGAAGGCCTGCACGCCCACTTCGCCAACACCCAGGGCGAGCTGATCGGCAAGGTCAACGCCACCGGCGGTTGGGACAACGACATCGAAGCGGCCTTCAAGAAGGGCATCTCCGAGTTCAAGACCACCGGCAGCTGGTAATACCGGTCCTGTCGAGCGGAGCATGGCTCCGCCGGGCTGAAAGCAGCGGAGCCCCAGGCTCCGCTCTACGTCAAACGTGGGGCATGTGCCCCACGCCACGGGAATAAGAGATGGCAAGCGGTCGCGAAATCAAAACCAAGATCAAAAGCGTGCAGAACACCCGCAAGGTGACCCGCGCGCTGGAGATGGTCTCGGCCTCCAAGATCCGCAAGGCACAGGAGCGGATGAAGACCTCGCGCCCCTATGCGCAGGCGATGAAGCAGGTGATCGGTCACCTGGCCCAGGCCAGCACCGACTACCAGCACCCGTTCCTGGTCCAGCGTGACGAGGTCAAGCGGGTCGGTTACATCGTGATCTCCTCCGACCGCGGCCTGGCCGGTGGCCTGAACAACAACCTGTTCCGCAAGATGCTCGGCGAAGTCCGCGAGTGGCAGGACAAGGGCGCGGGCATCGACGTGGTCACCATCGGCCAGAAGGCATCCACCTTCTTCCGCCGGGTCAAGGTGGACATGGTCGGCAGCGTCACCCACATGGGCGACGTTCCGCACCTGGAGCAGCTGATCGGCGTGATCAAGGTGATGCTGGATGCCTTCACCTCGGGCAAGGTCGACCGCGTGTACCTGGTCTACAACCGTTTCATCAACACCATGACCCAGAAGGCCAGCTTCGACCAGCTGCTGCCGTTGCCGGCCGCTGAAAAGCAGGTCGCGCACCACGACTGGGACTACCTGTACGAACCCGATGCCGCGACCGTGCTGGAGCACGTGATGACGCGTTACATCGAATCGCTGGTGTACCAGGCCGTGCTGGAAAACGTGGCGTCCGAACACGCGGCCCGCATGGTGGCGATGAAGTCGGCAAGCGACAACGCGAACAAGCTGATCGGCACCCTGCAGCTCGTCTACAACAAGGCGCGCCAGGCAGCGATCACCCAGGAAATCTCCGAAATCGTCGGCGGCGCGGCAGCAGTCTGACGCGCACAGTCAAAGCACACATTAGAGGATTGCAGCAATGAGTCAGGGCAAGATCGTTCAGATCATCGGCGCCGTCGTCGACGTCGAATTCCCCCGCGAGTCGGTGCCGAAGGTGTACCACGCGCTGAAGGTGGAAAACACCGAAATCACGCTGGAAGTGCAGCAGCAGCTGGGTGACGGCGTGGTCCGCTGCATCGCGCTGGGCTCCACCGACGGCCTGAAGCGCAACCTGGTCGCCACCAACACCGAACGCGCCATCTCGGTGCCGGTCGGTGCCGGCACCCTGGGCCGCATCATGGACGTGCTGGGCCGTCCGATCGACGAAGCCGGCCCGGTGGCCGCCAGCGACAGCTGGGAAATCCATCGCGAAGCCCCGTCGTACGAAGACCAGTCCCCGGCCACCGAGCTGCTGGAAACCGGCATCAAGGTCATCGACCTGATGTGCCCGTTCGCCAAGGGCGGCAAGGTCGGCCTGTTCGGCGGCGCCGGCGTCGGCAAGACCGTCAACATGATGGAACTGATCAACAACATCGCCAAGGCGCACAGCGGTCTGTCCGTGTTCGCCGGCGTGGGTGAGCGTACCCGTGAGGGCAACGACTTCTACCACGAGATGAAGGACTCCAACGTCCTGGACAAGGTCGCGATGGTGTATGGCCAGATGAACGAGCCGCCGGGCAACCGTCTGCGCGTTGCGCTGACCGGCCTGACCATGGCCGAGTACTTCCGCGACGAGAAGGACGAGAACGGCAAGGGCAAGGACGTGCTGTTGTTCGTGGACAACATCTACCGTTACACCCTGGCCGGTACCGAAGTGTCGGCGCTGCTGGGCCGCATGCCGTCCGCCGTGGGTTACCAGCCGACCCTGGCCGAGGAAATGGGCGTCCTGCAGGAGCGCATCACCTCGACCAAGAATGGCTCGATCACCTCGATCCAGGCCGTCTACGTGCCGGCCGATGACTTGACCGATCCGTCGCCGGCGACCACCTTCGCCCACCTGGATTCGACCGTGACCCTGTCGCGTTCGATCGCCTCGCTGGGTATCTACCCGGCCGTGGACCCGCTGGATTCCACCAGCCGCCAGATGGACCCGCTGGTCATCGGCCACGAGCATTACGACACCGCCCAGCGCGTCCAGCAGACCTTGCAGAAGTACAAGGAACTGAAGGACATCATCGCCATCCTGGGCATGGACGAACTGTCCGAAGAAGACAAGCAGGCCGTGTCGCGCGCCCGCAAGATCGAGCGCTTCTTCAGCCAGCCGTTCCACGTGGCCGAAGTGTTCACCGGCTCGCCGGGCAAGTACGTGTCGCTGAAGGACACCATCCGTGGCTTCAAGGCCATCGTCGATGGCGAGTACGACCACCTGCCGGAGCAGGCGTTCTACATGGTCGGCAGCATCGAAGAAGCGGTCGAGAAGGCCAAGAAGATGGCCGAGAAGGCCTGATGCGGCGGGGACGGGCAGGCGCCCGTCCCGACCGTGACACGGGGTGGGCGCCAGCCCACCGCTGCGGAATCCCTGCGGTGGGCCCAGCCCGCCCCCTAGCGAAGAGAGTTACATGAGCACCATCCGTTGCGACATCGTCAGCGCCGAGCAGGAAATCTTCCGGGGTGAAGCGACCCTGGTCGTGGCCACCGGCGAGCTGGGCGAGCTGGGCATCGCGCCCAAGCATGCCCCGCTGATCACCCGGCTCAAGCCGGGCAAGGTGGTGGTGACCACGCCGAACGGCGAGCAGCTCGACTTCGCCATTTCCGGCGGCATCCTCGAGGTGCAGCCGCAGGTGGTGACCGTGCTGGCCGACACCGCCATCCGCGCGCAGGACATCGACGAAGCCTCGGTCCGCAAGGCCAAGGAAGAAGCCGAGCGCATCCTGGCCAACCGTGGCGAGGCGATGGAAGTGGCCGAGGCCCAGCAGAAGCTGGCCGAGGCGGTGGTGCAGCTGCAGGCGCTGGAGCGCCTGCGCAAGACGCTCAAGCACTGAGCGGACGCATCATCGACGCGAAACGCCGGCCCTTGGGCCGGCGTTTTTGTTTGGTGCTTCGCCCACCTGTCGGGTGCTGCCGTTGCCGTGCATGAATGCCTGCGAGTGCCGGGCTGGCCGCGTGGGGCAGGAGTGTGCGGGAAAGCACCGGCTGCAGCATTCGCCGTTGGTCGGTGGTCGTTGAGAACGAGGGTGGCTGCGGGATGCCGGCCAGCGGCCGGCACTACCGGTTCGTTGCGCGCGTCGGCGGCGGCATTGGCCCCAGCCTCGCAAACTGCGCGCGCGTGCACGGATTGCGCCCGCCATCCGGCCGCATGCTGCCAGGCCTTTCACTGCCCGGAGCCGGCCGATGCCGACCACGCCCGGCGCGCTGGCGCTGCTCGGCGTCATGCTGCTGCCATTGCACGCCTTTGCCGCCACGCCTTCGCCACTGCACGCGCTGCTCGACGCAGTGACCGCGCGCAACGCCATTGCCCACGCCGTGGCGGCCAGCAAGTACCCGCAGAACCGCGCCGTGGAGGACCCGGCGCGCGAGCAGGTGGTACTGGAAGACACCCGGCGCAAAGCCGAGGCACGCGGCCTGGAGGCCGACGCGGTGGTGCAGTTCCAGGTCCAGTTGATCCAGGCCAACAAGCTGGTCCAGCACATGGACTATCAGCAGTTCCGTGCCGGGCGGCTGCCGCCGCCGGCGCCGGCGCTGCCCGGGATCCGCGCGCGCATCGACCAGGCCGACCAGCGCATCCTGGCCACGTGGGCGCAGGTGGTGCCGCTGCGTACCGACCCGGCCTGTCCGGCGTGGGTAGCCGGTGGCATCGCGCAGCAGCAGGCAGCGGCGTCGCTGCCCGAGGTTGAAGTGATGGCGCTGGTGCGCGCGATGGTGGGCTTCTGCCAGCCCGATGCGGCGGCGCCGGCTCAGCGGTAGACGAAGCGCCGCATCAGCAGGAACGAGGCGGCGGCCAGGCCACCCTCCACCAGCGGCTTGGCCAGCCACGCATAGCCCAGGCCCAGCCGGTCGGCCACCAGGCTGACCAGCACCGTGCTGATGGCCGTCAACACCAGCCACAGGCCCAGGAAGCGGGCGAAGCGCGCCCAGCCCAGGCGCTGCCCACCGTCGGCGGCGGCAAAGGTGTAGCGGCCGTTGAGCCAGAACCCCAGCAGCATGCCGCAGACCCGGCCCAGCAGGTTGGCCTCGGCGGTCGGCATGCCCAGCGCGGTGGCGCCGACGAAGATCGCCCAGTCCACGCCCAGTTGGACCAGGCCGATGATGATGAATCGGCTTCCCTGGTGGATCAGGCTCATCGACAGGCATACACGGCGGAAAGGCAGCATGTTAACCGCCCGCGTTCTAGAATCTGTGCGACTCCCGCCTCGAACCCGTTTTCCCATGACCCAACCCCTGCACGTCATCCTCCTCGCCGCGGGCGCTGGCAAGCGCATGAAGTCGGTCCTGCCCAAGGTGCTGCAGCCGATCGCCGGCCGGCCGATGCTGGCCCATGTGATCGACGCGGCGCGCGAGCTGCAGCCCGATGCGATCCACGTGGTCTACGGGCATGGTGGCGATGCGGTGCGCGCGGCCTTCGCCGACCAGCCGGACCTGGTGTGGGCCGAGCAGGCCGAGCAGCTGGGCACCGGCCATGCAGTGCAGCAGGCGATGCCGAACGTGCCCGACGCGGCCACGGTGCTGGTGCTGTACGGCGATGTGCCGTTGATCCGCGCCGAGACGCTGCGCCACCTGCTGTCGCAGCCGGGCCGGCTGGCGGTGCTGGTGGCCGAGGTGGCCAACCCCACCGGTTACGGGCGCGTGGTGCGCAACGCCGAGGGCCGGGTGGCGGCGATCGTGGAGCAGAAGGATGCCAGCGACGAGCAGCTGGCCATCCGCACCATCAACACCGGCATCATCACCGCCGAATCGACCGCGCTGCGCACCTGGCTGTCGCAGCTGTCCAACCGCAACGCGCAGGGCGAGTACTACCTTACCGACGTGTTCGCCGCCGCCGCGCACGATTACACCCCGGCCGACATGGCTTTCGTGGAAGACGCACAGGAAGCCGAGGGCGCCAACGATCCGTGGCAGCTGGCCCAGCTCGAGCGCGCCTGGCAGCTGCGCCAGGTGCGTGCGCTGTGCACGCAGGGCGCGCGCGTGCTGGACCCGGCGCGGCTGGACATCCGCGGCACGGTCAGCGTCGGCCGCGACGTGCAGATCGACGTCAACGTGATCCTGGAGGGCACTGTGGTGCTCGGCGACGGGGTCAGCATCGGGGCCTTCACCCGGCTCAAGGATGTGACGCTGGCCGCCGGCACCGTGGTCAAGCCGCACTGCGACCTGGACGGCGTGGTCAGCGAGGGGGCGGCGGACATCGGCCCCTTCGCGCGGCTGCGCCCGGGCACCGTGTTGGCCGCCGGCAGCCACGTGGGCAACTTCGTGGAAACCAAGAAGGTCACCCTGGGGCCGGGCAGCAAGGCCAACCACCTCACCTACCTGGGCGATGCGGTCATCGGCGCCAAGGTCAACATCGGCGCAGGCACGATCACCTGCAACTACGACGGGGTAAACAAGTCGCAGACCACCATCGGCGACCACGCCTTCATCGGCTCCAACAGTTCGCTGGTGGCCCCGGTGGTGATCGGCGAGGGCGCCACCATCGCCGCCGGTTCGGTGATCACGCGCACCGCGCCGGAAGGCAAGTTGACCGTGGCACGCGCGCGCCAGGAAACCATCGAAGGCTGGAAGCGCCCCGTAAAGAAATAACGGGCAACGCCGTGTGGGCACGCAGCCGCCCAGCCGGTGGGTGCCCACCGCTCATGGGCACGGTGCCCGGACGGAACGCGCGACGCCCCACGGTCGTCGCCTACGCGGGCAGGAAGATCGCCACGCACAGGCCGCCTTCGCGGCGGTTCTGCAGCGAAATGCGGCCGCCGTGGGCTTCCACGATCTCGCGGGTGAGCGCCAGGCCCAGCCCGGTGCCGTTGCGCTTGGTGGAATAGAAGGGCATCAGCGCGTTCTGCAGCACCGCCTCGTTCATGCCCTTGCCGCGGTCGAGCACTTCCAGCCGCAGCCACTGCGGCAGGCGGGTCAACCGCACTTCCACGTCGTCGTTGGGTGGCTCGGCGTCGCCGCAGGCTTCGTGGGCGTTCTTGAGCAGGTTCAGCAGCGCCTGGCCGAGCTGGGCGATGTCCACCCGGCTGTGCAGGTCATCGCCGATGCCGCTCATGCGGAAGGGAATCTGGTGCTGCAGGCCGCTCAGGAACTGCAGCCACTGCACCGTCTGCAGCTGCGGTTGCGGCAGCTTGGCAAAGCGCGCATAGCCGCGGATGAAGCCCTCCAGGTGGCGTGCGCGCTCCTCGATGGTGGCAAACACCTCTTCCAGGCGCTCGGTCTTGCCACGCCGCACCAGCTCACCACCGGAATGGGCCAGCGATGCGATCGGGGCCAGCGAGTTGTTGAGCTCGTGGCTGATCACCCGGATCACCTTCTTCCAGGTCTGCACTTCCTGGCGGCGCAGCTCGGCGGTGAGCAGGCGGATCAGCAGCAGGTCGTGCGGGCGGCCATTGAGGTGGAAGTTGCGCCGCGACAGGTGGTAGACCTGCTCGTCCTCTTCGTCGTCGCTGTCCTGCGCGCGCACCGCGAACAGGCTGTCGCCACCGCGCACGATCGCATCGCGCAGTTCCACCGGCATGGTTTCCAGCACGTCCTGCATGCGCTGGCCTTCCAGCTTCCAGCCGTTGTGCAGCAGCCGCCGCGCGGCCAGGTTGGAAAACACCACGCGCTGGATGCCATCGCCGCCGTTGGCCAGCAGCAGCATCGACACCGGCGTGTTCTGCACCATCGTATCGAGCAGCAGCTCGCGCTGGACCAGGCCCTGGCGCTGCTCGCGCAGCACGTCGCCCAGTTCGCGATGGGCCTGCACCAGGTCGCCCAGTTCGTCGTTGCCCGGCCAGTACACGCCGAAGTTGTATTCGCCATCGCGATAGCTGCTGGTGGTGCCGGCCAGCGCACGCAGCAACGAGCGCACCGGCGCGGTGGCGCGGCGCAGGCTCCACCACATCACCGACAGCAGCACCACCGCCGAGATCAGCGTGATCAGCCAGCCGTGGTCCAGCCAGTAAGCGAGATACCAGGGGAAGGCGGCGGCCAGTGCCAGCACCGGCAGCAGGCGCAGGAACAGGCGCAGGGTGAACGAGCGCCGCTTCATTCGCGCGGGATGCCGTAGCGGTCCATGCGCCGGTACAGCGCCTGCCGACTCAGCCCGAGGTCGGCGGCGGTCTGGGCGATGATGCCGTGGTTGCGGGTCAGCGCCGCCTCGATGTGGCTGCGGTCCGGGTCGGCGGCCGGCGTGGCCGGGCGCGGCACGCTCGCCGCGCGCGGCAGGTTGAGGTCGGCCACCTCGATGCGGGTGCCGGTGGCCAGCAGCTCGGCACGCTGCAGCACGTTGCGCAGCTCGCGCACGTTACCCGGCCACACATGCCGTTGCAGGGCGGTGGCGGCGGCGGCCGAGAGCGGCTTGTCGCCCTCCAGGAAGCGTTCGGCCAGCGGCAGGATGTCGCCGGGCCGCTCGGCCAGCGGCGGCAGCGCCAGCTCCACGGTGTTGAGACGGTAGTAAAGGTCTTCGCGGAAATGACCGTCGCGGATCATCGCGGGCAGGTCGGCGTTGGTGGCGCTGATCACCCGCACCTTGACCTGGCGTTCGCGGTTGGAGCCCAGCCGTTCGAAACGCCCGGTTTCCAGCACGCGCAGCAGTTTCATCTGCCCGCCGAGGGACAGGTTGCCGATCTCGTCCAGGAACAGAGTGCCGCCATCGGCCGCCTCGAACTTGCCCTCGCGCGCCTTGTTGGCGCCGGTGTAGGCACCGGCTTCGGTGCCGAACAGCTCGGCCTCGATCAGCTCGGAGGGAATGGCCCCGCAGTTGAGCGCGACGAACGCGCCCTTGGCCACCAGCGAGTTGGCCTGGATGATCTCGGCGATCTTTTCCTTGCCCGCCCCGTTGGGGCCGGTGATGAGCACCGGCAACGCCGAGCGCGCCACCTGGCAGGCCAGGTTGACCACCCGTTCGCTGGCCGGGTCGGCCACCACGGCACCGCGCAGGTCGTAGCGGGCTTCCAGTGCCGAGCGGTTGCGCAGCTCGCGGTCGCGACGGCGGTCCAGCTCGCGGCGGGTCTCGGACAGTTCCAGCAGGTTGTTGACCGTCACCAGCAGCTTGCGGTCGTCCCACGGCTTGGCCAGGTAGTCGGCCGCGCCCGCGCGGACCAGGTCCACCGCGCTGCTCAGGTGGGTCCAGGCGGTGAGCAGCACCACCGGCAGGTCGGGATGGCGTGCGCGGATCTGCCCGAACAGCGCCTCGCCCTCTTCGCCGGAGGTGGTGTCCTCGGTGAAGTTCATGTCCTGGATGACCAGGTCCACCGGCTGTTGTTCCAGCAGGGCGAGCCCGGCCTCGGGCGAGAGGGCGTGCACGGTGTCGATGTCGTGCAGCGAAAACAGCACTTCCAGTGCGGTGCCGACGCTGGCGTTGTCATCAATGATCAGGATCGAAGGCATGCGTCGGCAGGGTGGCAGTGAATAGGCAGAGAGTACCGGAGCGCAGGGCCAGCCGTCAGTCGGCCGGCCCTGTGCACGCCGGTCAGGCGCGCGGCGGGGCCGGCGGCGGCGGCGGAGCAGCCGGCGGGGCAGGAGGCGCCGGCGGCGTCGGCGGCAGCACGTCGTGCCAGGCGGCCGCGTCGATGGTGACGGTCAGCTGGCTGCCCTTGCGCAGCAGGATCATCGGCACCCGCGAGCGGTCGTTGCCGGCCAGGAAATCGGTCAGGTCAGCCACGCTGCGGACCGGGTGTCCGTCGATGCGCAGGATCCGGTCGCCGCTGCGCACGCTGAAACGGGCGGTCTCGGCCTGGGTCACCCGCACGATGCCGCCGGAGGATTCCAGCGACAGTGCGTGGACGCCATCCTGCCAGGCCAGGCGGGCGGTGTCGGTCTGGGCGGTGGCGGCCAGGGCGGGCGCGCCGGCCAGCAGGGCGGTCAGCATGAAAGCAGTCAAGGCAGTGTTGCGCATGTCAGGCACTCCGGGTAGCGACGGCGGGTGGAACGGCGGCGGCTCGACGGGCCGGGCCGAAGACGGCGACCTGGCCGAGCAGCCACAGCAGCACCGCGCCGATCGGCAGGTAGCTCAGGGGCATGCGCGGCAGCTCGTAGTTGCTCATCAGGTACAGGTTGATCGTATAGGCCATCAGCATGCCGAGCACGATGCCGACGGTGGCCAGCAGGAAGTTCTCGGTCTGGAAATAGCGCAGGATCTGGCCGCGGGTGGCGCCCAGCGCACGGCGGATGCCGATCTGCTTGGTGCGCTGCTGCACCCAGAAGCTGGCCAGGCCGACGATGCCCAGGGCGGTGACCACCAGCAGGGCCACGCAGACGGTGATCAGCAGGCCGACCATGGCGCGGTCGTTGGCGAAGAACTTGTTGCGGGTGTCTTCGTAGCTGATCTTGGCGCGCACCAGGCGGCTGGAATCCACCCGCTCCAGCGCGGCCACGGCCGCCTTGAGCACTTCGTCGCGGCGTGCCGGGTCGGTGACGCGGATCAGGTAGAAGCCCATGTCGTAGGACATGCGCACCGGCAGGATCATGGAGTGGTGGGTGTCGCCTTCCATCTTGGAGGGGCGGCCCAGTTCCTTGACCACGCCGGTCACCCGCAACGGCATGCGGCCGCTGTAGATGGTCTTGCCCAGCGCGTCACCGTCGGGATACAGCTTGTCGGCGGCCGACTTGGTGATGATCACCGAGCTGCCCTTGGTCTCAGATTCGGGGTCGTTGACCACCTCCTTGTACTCGCGGTACTCGCCCGGCTGGAAGTCGGTGCCGGCGATCAGCTCCACGCCCAGCGTGTCCAGCGTGCCCTCGCGGGCGAAGAACTGGGCCGCGCTGAGGGTCGGCTTTTCCTGGTCGGGCACCTTGGACAGGCTGCTGTTCCAGGAATTGCGCCGGAACGGCAGCTGGTTGATCGCCACCGCGCTCTTGACCCCCGGCACGCCGCGCAGCGCGGCCAGGTCCTCGCGGGTGCGGGCTTCCACGTTGACCTGCTTGCCGATGCCGCCGAGGCGCACTTCCAGCAGTTCCTTCTCGGCGATGCCGCTGGGCTGGTTGATGGTGTCGATGCGCTGGCCGATCAGGAACAGCGCGTTGCAGACGATCGCGCAGGTGAGCGCGATCTCCAGCACGATCAGGGCGGCGGCGGTCTTGTGCCGGCGCAGCGTGGTGAGGATGGGACGGATATCCATGATGTGCTCCGGATCCTTACTGCGTCTTGAGTTGGATGGCGGGCGCGACCTGCATCGCACGCAGCGCCGGCAGGAACCCGGCCAGCAGGCTGGCGACCAGGGTCAGCCCGAAGGTCAGCAGCAGCATCTGCCCGTCCAGGGTGGCCAGCTTGGCGTAGTCCACCGGCTGCTGGCGCACCGCGTACAGGCCGATCACCGCCAGCACCAGGCCGAGCAGGCCGCCGGCCAGGCCGACCGTGCCGGCTTCCACCAGCGACTGCAGGAAGATCTGCGCGCGGCTGGCACCGAGCGCCCGGCGCACGCCGATCTCGCCGCTGCGGCGCAGGAACTTGGCCAGCAGCAGGCCCACGGTGTTGATCAGGCAGACCAGCAGGAACCCCATCGCCAGCCACAGCTGCAGGCGCACGTCGCTGGGCACCACCTGCTGGTAGTCCAGCCACTGGTTGACGTTGCGCAGGCGGACGTTGGACGGGCGCTGGAAGCGGCCGGCCGCTTTCTGCTGGGCCGAGTAGTTGTCCAGGTAGGCGCGGAAGTCCGCCGCATCGTCGGCCGAGGGCAGTTCCACCCAGTACTGCATCCACACGCACGGGGCATTGACCGCGGTCTCATCGCCGGCGGTGTTGTCCCAGCAGTTCATGTTGCCGTTGCGACCGAACTTGAGGTCCATCGCGGTGGAGAACGGCACGTAGACGTCCTCGCTGTCGCCGTAGCGGCCGGTCTGCAGGTCGTAGAAGTGCGGGTTCGGGCTCCACGCGTCGAGCACGCCGACCACGGTGAAGGTATTGCCGTCCATGCGGATCGGCTTGCCGGTGCTGTCGGCGCCGTCGAACAGCTTCTGGTTGAGCGTGCGCGAGATCACCGCCACGCGGCCACGGCCATCGTCATCGCTGGCCTGCCAGGCGCGGCCATACAGGAAGGGCGTGTCGAACATCGGGAAAAAGTCGGCCGAGGTGTAGCGCGCGTCGGTATCGAAGGGCCGCAGCGAGGTCTTGTCCGGCTCCAGCGTCACCCCGCCGCCGGTCATCAGCGCCTGGTGCTTGGCCTGGCGCTCGCGCAGCAGCGCTTCGGCATCGAAGCGGGTCACCTGGTCTTCGGGCTCTTCGTTGGGCTGGTAGCCGAGCATCGGCCGCGGGTCCAGCTGCACGTTGAACAGGCGGTCGCTCTTCTGCGGGATGGGATCGCCGGAGAGCACGTGGAACACGGTAAGCGTGGTCATCGAGGCGCCGATGCCCAGGCCGATGGCAACCACCATCAGCGCGGTGAGTATCTTGTTGCGCCGGAAGCTGCGCAGCGCCAATCGGAAGTAGTAGGCGAGCATGGTGGCCTCAGTCGTTGGCGGTGGCGACAACAGCACGCGGGGTGGCCAGCACCGGTTCGCGCAGCAGGTCGGTGGCCTGGCCATCGACGATGTGCACGTTGCGCTGGGCGCGCGCGGCCAGTTCCGGATCGTGGGTGACCATCACGATGGTGGTGCCGGCGGCGTTGATTTCCTCCAGCAGTTCCATCACCCCGCGTGCCATCTGGCTGTCCAGGTTGCCGGTCGGTTCGTCGGCCAGCAGCAGGCGCGGGCTGCCGGCCAGGGCGCGCGCGATCGCCGCACGCTGCTGCTGGCCGCCGGACAGTTCGGCCGGGTAGTGCTTCATGCGCGAGCCCAGGCCGACCTGGCCCAGCGCCTTCTCGATGCGCTGCTTGCGCTCGGCCGCGGGCATGCCGCGGTAGCGCAGCGGCACGTCCACGTTGTCGAACAGGTTCAGGTCGGAAATCAGGTTGAAGCCCTGGAAGATGAAGCCGATCTTCTGGTTGCGCAGGCGGCTGCGCGCGTCATCGCCCAGCGTGCTCACGTCCTGCCCATCCAGCAGGTAGGTGCCGCTGGTGAAGGTTTCCAGCAGGCCGGCGATGTTGAGGAAGGTCGTCTTGCCCGAGCCGGACGGGCCGGTCACGGCGACGAACTCGCCTTCGCGGACATGCAGGTCCAACGACCGCAGGGCATGGGTTTCCACCTGTTCGGTGCGGAATACTTTGGCGACCGAGCGCATCTCGAGCATGGCTGTTTTCCTTTGCAATTCGTTGGGAGGTTCAGTTGAGGGAGACCTGCTCGGCATCGCCGAACAGATCACTGCCGGAGACCACGACGCGATCGCCGGGCTGCAGGCCAGAAAGGATTTCCACTTCGCCCAGGCTGCTTACGCCGAGCTTGACCGGACGGCGCACCGCGGTGTTGCCGTTCATCACGTACGCCTGCCCGTTGCCCTGTTCCACGAACGGGCCACGCTCCACCTTGAGCACGTTGCGGCGCGTGTCGAGCACCACCCGGGCCTGCATGCGCTGGCTCTGGCGCAGCCCCTGCGGCTGCTTGTCGGCGAAGCGGATGCGGGCATTGACCTCACCGGCCACCACTTCCGGCGACACCGCGCTGATCTCGCCGGGGAACGGCTGGCCGTTGCCACTGGTGAGCTGGGCCGGGATGCCGATCGCCAGGTCGCGGGCGAAGCTCTCGGGCACCTTGATTTCGATTTCGAAGCGCGACAGGTCGACCACGCCGAGGATCGGGGCGTTGGCCACCACGTTGGTGTGCTGGGTGGCCTGGACCTGGCCGACCTGGCCATCGAACGGGGCGCGCAGGGTGAGCGCATCGACCTGGCGCTGCACCTCGGCCACCACCGCCTTCTGGCGATCGGCCAGCAGGCGCTTGTTGCGGGCGTCCAGGTCCGCGCCCTGGCCCTGCAGGCGGGCATCGGTCTGCGCGTTGGCCAGCTGGATGTCGGCCTTCTTCAAGCTGTCGTTGGCCTTGGCCAGGTCGATCTGCGGCACCGCGCCGCCGTCGAAACCACGCTGGTAGCGCTGCAGGTCGCGGTCGGCGGCCTGGCGCTCGATGCTGGCCTGGTCGGTTTCCTTGCGTGCCTTGGCCCGTGCCAGGGTGGCATCGAGCGTGGCGCGGCTGGCTTCGGCTTCCAGGCCGGCCAGGGTGGCCTGTTCCTGGGCCAGCTTGCTGCGCAGTTCCGGGCTGTCGATCACCGCCAGCTCCTGGCCCTTCTTGACCACGTCGCCGGCCACCACCTTCAGGTCCACGGTGCCGGCCGAGATCGCATACAGGATCGGGCTGTTGGCGGCGATCACGCGGCCGTCGGCGGCGATGTCGCGGACCAGGTCGCCACGCTTGACCTCGGCGATGCGCACCCGGCTGCTGTCGAAGGAGCGGCTCGCGCCCAGCCAGGCGCGGGCCGCGAAGCCGATCGCCAGCAGCACCACCAGCGCGGCCAGGCCCGGCCACAGCCAGCGCTTCCACGGGGCTGCCGTGCCGGCAACGGAGAGGGTCTGGTCCTGAGCGGAAGTGTCGCGGATCATCGGGCTCGTTCGCGGTTGGGGTGCCGTATATCAAGCACGCCCCGTGCCAACTTTTCGGCCTTTCAAATCAACGGGTTGCGAGGATGGAACGGTTGTCCGCGTGTCCGCGGACAGGCCAGCGGACACTTTTGTTAAGCCGCCGGCGGCGTGCCGGACACGGGCGCCACGCTAGAATGCGGGCCTGGATACCTGGGATCAGAAACTATGTGCGGCATTGTGGGAGCGATCGCGGATCGCGATGTGGTACCGGTCCTCATCGAAGGGCTGAAGCGCC
>NZ_JAVWXA010000074.1:0-20072 GCF_036662295.1 Stenotrophomonas sp. | reverse complement strand
CCCCGTGTTGCTGACGGAGGTGCATGGAGCCGGCCAGCGGCCGGCACTACCGGTAACGCACCGACGCGTTTGACCCTGGAACACCCACCCAAGGTGTCCCCTTCACCCACCACCGGCAATAATGGGTCGCCCCGCACGCCGAGCCCGCATGTCCGCCCGAGAATCCCGCCTGAGCCGCCTGTGGGCACATGAAAAGGCCAGCTATGGCCTGCGGGTGCTGATCGCGCTGTCGGTCGCCATGGGCGTGTGCTGGCACCTGGACCAGCTTCCGGCGCTGCCCGGCGTGTTCCTGGGCATCATCGCCAGCGCCATCGCCGAAACCGACGACAACTGGTGGGGCCGCACCAAATCGGTAGCCCTGTCGCTGCTCTGCTTCGTCATCGCCGCCGCTGCCGTGGTCGAACTGTTCGCCTGGCCGTGGCTGTTCATCGCCGCCCTGGCCGTGTCCACCTTCGGCCTCACCCTGCTCGGCGCACTCGGCGAACGCTACGCCTCCATCGCGCAGGCGACGGTCACCCTGGCCATCTACACCATGATCGGCCTGGAACAGCATGGCGCCGGCGACCGCGCCCAGGCCATCAACGCGGTCAGCCACCTGCTTGCCGGCGCGCTCTGGTACGGGCTGCTCTCCATCCTGTGGACGGCGCTGTTCGCCAACCGCCCGGTGCGCGAGCGCATCGCCCGCCTCTACCTGGAGCTGGGCCGCTACCTCCAGCTCAAGGCCGATCTGTTCGAGCCCATCCGCGATGCCGACGTGCAGACCCGTCAGCTCGCCCTGGCCGAGCAGAACCGCCGCGTGGTCGAGGCGCTCAACATCGCCAAGACCGCCATCCTGGCCCGCTTCGGCCGCTCCGGCCGCCCGGGCGTGCAGTCGGGCCTGTACCTGCGCCTGTACTACATGGCCCAGGATTTCCACGAACGCGCCAGCTCCTCGCACTACCCCTATGGCGCACTGACCGAGGCGTTCTTCCACAGCGACGTGCTGTACCGCTGCCAGCGCCTGCTCGCCCTGCAGGGCGAAGCGTGCGCCAACCTCGGCCTGGCCATCCGCCTGCGGCGTCCGTTCCAGTACGGCGAGCGCACCAAGCAGGCCACCGCCGACCTCACCGACTCGCTCACCTGGCTGCGCGGCCAGCACAACGGGCAGTGGCAGCGCCTGCTGTCCTCGCTGGACCTGCTCGGCCACAACCTGCAGAGCATCGAGCGCCGCCTGTCCGAGGCGGAGAAGTCCGATGCCACCCTGGACAACGTCGACACCCGCCTGCGCGACACCAACCCGCATACCCTGCGCGAGATGGCCGTGCGCCTCCGCCAGCAGCTCACCCCCGGCTCGGTCCTGTTCCGCCACGGCCTGCGCATGGCCCTGGCCCTGATCGTCGGCTTCGCCGCCATCCGCCTGTTCAACGCCCAGAACGGCTCGTGGGTGCTGCTCACCATCGTGTTCGTGTGCCGCCCGCACTTCGGGGCCACCCGGCAGCGGCTGGCCCAGCGCATCGCCGGCACCCTGATCGGGCTGGTGCTCACCTGGACGCTGATGCAGCTGTTCCAGGACCTGCGTATCGAACTGCTGATCGCCCTGCTATCGGCGCTGCTGTTCTTCTTCACCCGCAGCGACCGCTACCTGGTCGCCTCGGCGGCGATCACGGTGATGGCGCTGACCTGCTTCAACCTCATCGGCGACGGCTTCCTGCTGATCTGGCCGCGCCTGGTGGACACCCTGCTCGGCTGTGCGATCGCCGCGGCGGCCGCGTTCCTGATCCTGCCCGACTGGCAGGGCCGCCGCCTCAACCTGGTGATGGCGCGGGTGCTGGGCAACTGCGCGCGCTACCTGGACGCGGTGCTGGCCCAGTATGGCCAGGGCATGCAGGACGACCTGGCCTACCGCATCGCGCGCCGCGACATGCACAACGCCGACGCGGCCCTGTCCACCGCGCTGTCGAACATGCTGCGCGAACCGGGCCACGTCCGCCGCAACCTGGATGCCGGCTTCCGCTTCCTGGCCCTGTCCAACACCCTGCTGGGCCACCTCTCCGCCCTCGGCGCGCATCGCGCGCAGCTGGACAGCTACGCCCAGGACCCCCAGGCCATTGCCGGCGGGCAGCGCGTGGAGCAGGCCATGCAGGCCATCGCCGCCGCGCTGGAGCAGCGCCAGCCGATCGAGGACGCCGACAACGACGGCGACCGCGCGATGGCCGAGCAGCTGGAACAGATCGAGGAGGCCATGCCGCCCAAGCTGCAGCTGATCCGCACCCAGATGGGCCTCATGCTGCGCCTGCTGCCCAAACTGCGCAGCGCCGCCAACGACGCCGCCCGCACCCTGATCTAGCGCGCGAGCGCGGGGCGCTGCGCCCCACCCCGCGCCCCGGCGGCCGCGCCCGGCCATCCATTGCCAACGGCGACAGTGCTAGGCTGCGCCGGTTCGCAAGGAGATTCCATGTCCGGCCATAGCCAGTTCGCCCTGCTCAAGCAGCGTCGCTTCCTGCCGTTCTTCATCGTCCAGTCGCTGGGCGCGTTCAACGACAACGTGTACCGCCAGGCCATCATCGGCCTGCTGTTCTACCTCGGCGTGAGCCAGGAAGAGCAGTCGCTGTACACCACCCTGGCACCGGCGATCTTCATCCTGCCCTACTTCCTGTTCTCCGCCCTGGCCGGGCAGATCGCCGAGAAACTGGAGAAATCGCGGCTGATCGTGATCACCACCACCATGGAGATCGCGATCATGTCGCTGGCGGCGGTCGGCTTCCTCACCCAGAGCATGCCGATCCTGCTGGTGGCGCTGTTCTGCACCGGCCTGCAATCCACCCTGTTCGGCCCGGTGAAGTATTCGGTGCTGCCCTCGGTGCTGCGCCCGGAAGAACTCACCGGCGGCAACGGCCTGGTCGAGATGGGCACCTCCATGTCGATCCTGACCGGCATGATCAGCGGCGGCATCATCTTCACCCTGGCCGGCAGCTTCGGCCCGGTCGTGGCGGCCACGGCCGTGATCGCGCTGGCCGTCGTCGGCAACATCACCGCGCGCATGATCCCCAAGGTGGATGCCGGCGCGCCGGACCTGAAGATCAACTGGAACCCCATCCCCGAGTCGCTGGCCGTGCTGCGCCTGGCCAAGAAACAGAAGGCGGTGCGCAACGCCATCCTCGGCGTGTCCTGGTTCTGGTTCGTGGGCACCCTGCTCACCTCGCAGCTGCCCACCTACGCGGTGGTCAACCTGGGCGGCGAGCCCACGCTGTACATCTTCGCCCTGGCACTGTTCTCGGTGGGTACCGGGGTGGGGTCGCTGCTGTGCGAGAAGCTGTCCGGGCGCACGGTGGAAATCGGCCTGGTCCCGCTGGGCGCCTTCGGCATGACCGCCTTCATGCTCGACCTGTACTTCGCCCGCGCCGGCACCGCCACCGCGGCGGGCCTGGGCGTGTCGGCCTTCGTGGCCGCGCCGGGCAGCGTGCGCATCATCATCGACCTGGTCGGCATCGGGCTGTTCACCGGCTTCTTCGTGGTGCCGCTGTTCGCGCTGATCCAGAGCCGCACGCCCAGGTCGGAGATGTCGCGCGTGTTCGCCGCGCTCAACATCCAGAACTCCGGCTTCATCGTCGCCGCCGCATTGATCGCCCTGGCCACCCAGAAATTCCTGCACTGGACCATCCCGCAGCTGTTCCTGGCCCTGGCCATCGCCAATGCGGTGGTTGCCCTCTACATCTTCACCATCGTCCCCGAATTCCTGATGCGCTTCCTCAGCTGGGTGATGGTGCGCGGCCTGTACCGCCTGCGCCTGCACGGCATCGAAGCCAACGTCCCCGACGAAGGCGCCGCGCTGATCGTGTGCAACCACGTCAGCTACATGGACGCGCTGATCCTGTCGGCCACGATCCCGCGCCCGGTGCGGTTCGTCATGTACTACAAGATCTTCAACATCCCGGTGATGCGCTGGATCTTCCGCACCGCCAAGGCCATTCCGATCGCCGGCGCGCGCGAGGACCCGGCGCTGATGCAGGCCGCCTTCGACGAGGTGGACAAGGCGCTGGCCGAGGGCGAGCTGGTCTGCATCTTCCCCGAGGGCGCGCTCACCCGCGACGGCGAGATGGCCGCCTTCAAGTCCGGCGTGGAAAAGATCCTCGAGCGGCGCCCGGTGCCGGTGGTGCCGATGGCCCTGCGCGGCATGTGGGCCAGCATGTGGAGCCGGCGCGACACCCGCCTGGGCCGCATGCGCGTGCCGCGCCGCTTCCGCGCGCACGTGGAGGTGGCAGCCTCGCCGCCGCTGGACGGTGCCGCGGCCACCGCCGAGCAGCTGGAGCAGCAGGTGCGGGCGTTGCGGGGCCCCAACGGCTGAGCCCGCCCCGGCGGGTCTGTAACCGTATACATCCGGGCATTCACATCGGTTAGATTACCGCCCAGCGCGCGTCATCCACGCAGGCCAGCGTGGGCGCCGGCCCCCGGCCAGGCGCCGCGCGCGCACGCGGCACCGATCCACCTCACCACCCACCCTCGAAAATGGAGCTTCGCCAATGAATGCCACCGCCCCGCTGCCGCCCGCCTCGGGTACCGTTCCGAACTACCTGGTCTGGTCGATCATCGTGACCGTGCTGGCATTCTTCATGTGCTGCGTGTCGTGCCTGAGCTTCCCGGCCATCGCCACCGGCATCGTGTCCATCGTGTTCGGCACCAAGGTCAACACGCTGCTCAACCAGGGCGACCTGGTCGGCGCCCGCCAGGCGTCCAAGAACGCCAAGCTGTGGGCCTGGATCAGCACCGGCATCCTGATCGCCTCCACGCTGTTCTCGCTGATCTGGCTGGCCACCGTCGGCATGGACGGCTACATGGAGCAGATCCAGCAGTTCCAGCAGCAGATCGAAAGCAGCAACTGATGACGGTGCTGCACCGCAAGCGCTGGCTGCTGGCCGCCCTCCCGCCGGCGATGCTCGTCGCCGGCGCGGGCTTCTGGGCGTTGCGTCATTTCGACCCCAACGCCGCCAACAATCCGTTCCCGCCGTGCAGCTTCCACGCCATCACCGGGTATTACTGCATCGGCTGTGGGCTCACGCGTGCCCTGCATGCGTTGGCCCACGGCGATGTCCTCACCGCCGTGTCGATGAACCCGCTGGCCATGGTGATGCTGGCCATCGCACCGCTCGTGCTGGGCTGGACGCTGGGCTGGCGCCCGCGCTGGATGCAACCGTTGATCAACGTGTTGATGACCCCGGCGTTCTGGCTGACCCTGCTGCCGGTGTACTGGATCGCCCGCAATCTACCGTGGGTGCCGTTCACCTGGCTCGCGCCGGGCTGAACACGCCGCCGGCCCCGGCCACCTTCGCTGCCGCTCAGGTCACCCAGCCGGCGATCACCAGCAGCGCCAGCGCCGCCATCCAAAGCAACAGCATCCGCCAGACCAGGCTCATCGCATCGCGCAGCTCCGGCAGGCGTCGCCACACCGGCACCATGCCCGCCTCACTGTAATCGTGCGCGTCCTCGCGCAGCTCCGCGCTCACGCTGGCGCGGGCCACCGCGCCCAGGAACACCGTCGAGCCGGCCCACTGGTTGCCATGCGCCTGGCGCCACGCCTTGTAGGCGGTATCGAAGTTGCCCACCAGCGCCATCGACAGCGACATCAGCTGCGCCACCGGCCACTCCAGCCAGCCCAGCACGGCGCGCGCGCCGACCACCGTCTCCGCCGCGGCCAGCGAGCGCATCGGCCCCACCGCCAGCAGCACCAGCAGGCGATACGCCAGCGCCCCTACCGGGCCCAGCAGCAGGAACCAGAACAGCACCGCGAACCAGCGGCGCAGTGCGTTGAGTACGGTGGCTTCGACCAGCGCAGGCACATCCTCGTGCAGGCTGCCGCCGGCGGCCTGCAACTGTGCGATGGCCGCGTGCCGCGTCGGTGCGTCGTCGGCGTCGATCACCGCCTCCACATCACGGTCCAGGTCGCGCGGCCCCCAGCAGATCACCAGCGTGGCCACGCCCAGCAGCAGCGACGGCAGCCCGAACAGGCGGCCATGCAACGCCCACTGCAGCAGCGCCAGCGCCAGCACCCACGGCAGCAGCGCCAGCACCCAGCCGTGGCGACCGCGCCAGGCGCCGCCCTCGGCGGCATGCCCACCCAGCCATTGCAGCCAGCGCCGGTACAGCCCGAAGCGGCGCAGCGCCACCGCCGCGGCAGGCGCGACGTGGCCCAGGGCCAGGGCAACCAGCACGGCGACGAGGGTGGTGAACATGTAAGCCTCCGGCTCGGTCTCTGGCCGCTACTATGCCTTGCGACCCGGCAATTCCCCGGGCCGTGGGTAATCTACGCTGCCGCGTGTTCAGCCAGCGGCAACGCCGCCTGCGATCAGCCCACCTGCTGGCGGTACCAGTGCTCGATCAGGCTGCGCGAAATGGAAATCGGCGGCGACAGCCGGATGCCCTCGCCGTCGTCGTGGACATCCCGGGCCAGCGCCGCGCCCACTTCCTCGGCGCTGAACCAGCGCGCATCCTCCAGCTCACCGTTCACGGTGGGCAGGTCGTCTTCGGCGGTGGCGGCAAAGCCCAGCATCAGCGCACCCGGGAACGGCCACGGCTGGGTGCCCAGGTAGCGGCACTCGCGCACCCGCACCCGGCTTTCCTCGAAGACCTCGCGCACCACCGTCTGCTCCAGCGACTCGCCCGGCTCCACGAACCCGGCCAGCACCGAATAGCGCCGCGGCGCCCAGTTGGCCTGCCGCCCCAGCAGCAGCCGGCCGTTGTTTTCCACCGCCACGATCACCGCCGGATCCACGCGCGGGTAGTGTTCGGTGGCGCATTGCCCGCAGCGGCCGACGAAGCCACCGCGCGAGAAGGTGATGCCACCGCCGCACACCCCGCAGAAGCGCGTGCGCGAGTGCCAGTAGGACATGCCGCGCGCATAGCAGAACGCGCTGGCATCGGCGGCCGACCAGGTGCTGGCCGATTCGCGCAGGTCCACCCGCTGCGGCGCGCTCACATCCACCGTCGGTGCTTCCACCGAGAACCAGCCGCGCTCACCGCGCAGGCCCAGGAAGATCGCGGTCCCCGGCCCGCCGCCGATCTGCGCGCCGGTCAGTGCCAGCGGCTGGCCATCCGCGCCGGCCAGCGCGCGGCCATCCGGGTCCAGGACCAGGACGTGTGCCTCGGGCCACAGCCGCGCCAACGCATCGGCGTCATCACGCAGCGTATCGGCACGTTCAAGGGGGTCGGTGGTGAAAGCGAAGCCGGACAGCGGCGAAGAAAATCTGGACATGCACAAAGCCTGCCCACATTCGACGACAGTGGCAAGCGCGGGTCGGCCGATGCGGCCACCCGCGCGCGGGCATCACATGCTGAAACTGCTGCCGCAGCCGCAGGTGGTCTTCGCATTCGGATTGCGGATCACGAACTGCGCGCCGGTCAGGCTCTCGGTGTAATCCACTTCGGCGCCCATCAGGTACTGCAGGCTGAGCGGGTCCACCAGCAGCGTGACCCCGTTGGTGTCCACGGCCAGGTCATCCTCGGCGCGGTTCTCGTCGAACTCGAAACCGTACTGGAAACCCGAACAGCCGCCGCCCTGGATGTAGACGCGCAGGGCGAGCGAAGTACTGGCCTCGTCCTGGATCAACTCCTTGACCTTGGCCGCAGCGGCCGGGGTGAAGTTCAGGGGACGGTCCAGGGACTGGTAGTTCGGCGCGGCGGCGGGTGCGCCGGGCAGGGAAACAAGCGTGCTCATGCCACCAGCATGGGGGTGCATGGGCACGCTTTCAAGCCGCGGCCATTCAGGCCATGGCGTCGGCCAGCTTCTTGCGGGCGTTGCCGTCCTTGCCCTTGTCGGCCGCATCCCCGGCCGGCGGCGGCAGCGCCATCTGCGCCGCGCCGTGGATCAGGCGGCCGGTCAGCTGGGCGCCGGCGTTCATCTCCACCACCTGGTAGTGGATGTTGCCGGTCACGCGCGCGGTGGGGGTCAGCTCGACCTTCTCGCTGGCATGCACGTCCCCGTCCAGGCGGCCGCTGAGCACCACCACCTGGGCGCGGATCTCGCCCTCGATGCTGCCCTGCTCGGCCAGCGTCAGGGTGGCGTTGGACGCCCCGTCGGCGGCGATCACCTTGCCCAGGATGGTGCCTTCCACGTACAGGCCCCCGCTGAACTCCACATCGCCACGGATCACCACCTGCGCGCCAATCAGCGCGTCCACGACCAGATGCCCGTCGCGGTTGGATTTGTTGCTGCCAAACATGGGCTTACTCCCCTTCTTTTGCCGATGGTGCAGCCGGTGCGCCGGCCTGCTTCCAATCAAAAACCTGGGTGGCGCCCCCCGCGCCCGATCCCAGCGTGACCCGCACACGTTGCGGGGTGAAGTCTCTTGGCAGGATGACGCTGCCGGTGAGCTGCTGGAAGTACCGGAAGGAGTAGTCCTGGCCCGGCACCTTGGTGCGCTGGTGCAGCTCGTCCCAGCTGACCGAGGTCAGCTTGCCGCCCTTGACGCCTTCCACGGTGAAACGCATCTGGCCCTGGCTGATCGCGCCACGGTTCAGGTTCTGGGTCAGCACCACCGCGTACTGCCAGGTGCCGCCGGTCTCCGGCGAAAACTCCACCGAATGGGTGTTGAGGCCCTTGCGCTGGCTGGTCGCGCCCACCAGCCGCTCATAGAAGGCCACGTCGGCGCGCAGGCCGGCGATTTCTTCGTCGCGCTCGCCGAGCGAGGTCTGCACCTCGTTGTTGGCCGCGCGGCTGATGCGGTCGGAGGCCTGCAGGGTGGCCTGGCGCTGCTGCAGCTCCACCACCTGCTTGTTCAGGCTTTCGGCGCGGGCCTGGGCGGCGTCCAGCTGCTGGCCGGCCTCGCCCCCGGGGCCGGCGGTCCAGCGGCCGACCAGCACGGCCAGCACCAGCGTGGCCAGCCACGCCGCGGCCAGCACGGCCAGGCGGCGGTGATCGCGCAGCGGCGGCGTGCCGGGCCGGCGGATCTGGATGCGGGAAGGTGTCGGGTTGTTCATGGCGGATGTCCACGGCAGCGCGCTTGGCGATACCGGCACGGCCCCTGTCGGAACGAGCGACTGACTAGTGTAAATCAGGGTGGGGCGATTTCACGCGCTGGCCCGGGTGGCCGGCGGTGGCGTTCATTGACGTCATCCCCGATAGTGTGGGCCTGTGCACACTTTCGCAGGCGGAGCCTCCCGTGACCGAAGCCCATCTGTTCGTCATCGGCATCCTGCTGGCCTGGCTGGCCGGCATCCGCGTCTATTTGACCGTGTTCGGCGTGGGCCTGGCCGGCCTGCTCGGCTGGGTCGACCTGCCGCCGGCGCTGCAGGCCACCCAATCGTGGTGGGTGCTGGGCACCTCGGCGGCGCTGGCCATCGCCGAGTTCTTCGCCGACAAGATCCCCGGGGTGGATTCGGCCTGGGACCTGCTGCAGACCCTGGCCCGCGTCCCGGCCGGCGCCTTCCTGGCCGCGGCCACGCTCTCGCCCAATGGCGAACTGGGCGGCACCGCGCTGGTGGCCGGCGCCGGCGTGGCGCTGGCCAGCCATGGCCTGAAGTCCGGCACGCGGGCATTGCTCAACACCTCGCCCGAACCGGCCAGCAACTGGGTCGCCTCGGCCGCCGAAGACACCGTGGTGGTGGGCGGCCTGGCCCTGGCGCTGGCGCACCCGTGGCTGGCCCTGATCGCGGTGGTCGGCTGCAGCCTGGCCGGCGCGCTGGTGGTCTGGCTGGTCTGGCGCACCTTGTGGAAGGGCATGCGCTGGCTGCTGGGCCAGGCGGCCCCCTCCAACAACCCGCTGCCGAATCGCGACGGGTTGCCACCGTAAGCAAAGACAGGCACGGCATAATTGCGCCGCAGACTGGGAGTCCTGATGGCCGTCACCGAAAACGTTGTTGCTTCCCCGCGCGTCCTCCGCGCTGAAACCCCGCCGGCCGATCATTGGCAACGCTGGGCCAGCGAGGCCGCGCCCGTCGCGCCGCCCAGCAACGTGGTGCCGTTGACCGCCGCGCTGGCCGCCACGCCGGCGCCGCTGCCGGTGCCCGCCGCGCTGGTCGAGACGTTGGAGCAGGACAACGCCGCCCCGCCGCTGGGCCTGGATGCGCCCTACCGCGTGCTGATCGTGGAGGACGACCGCTCGCAGGCCCTGTTCGCGCAGAGCGTGCTGCATGGCGCGGGCATGGAGGCGACCGTGCACAGCGATGCCGAAGGCGTGCAGCAGGCCATCGCCGAGAGCCGCCCCGACCTGATCCTGATGGACCTGCACCTGCCCGGCCTGGACGGCATGCGCCTGACCGCGCTGATCCGCCAGCAGCCCGGCCAGCAGTTGCTGCCGATCGTGTTCCTCAGCGGCGACCCCGACCCGGAACGCCAGTTCGAGGTGCTCGACAGCGGCGCCGACGACTTCCTGAGCAAGCCGATCCGCCCGCGCCACCTCATCGCCGCCGTCTCCAACCGGATCCGCCGCGCCCGTGCCCAGGCCGCCTCGCAGCCTGGCGCGCACGGCGCCCCGGCGATGAACAATCCCGAGACCGGCCTGCCCACCCGCCACCACGTGATGCAGCAGCTGGCGGCCTCGTTGTCCCACCGCGACCACGGCGGGCTGTTCTTCATCGAGGTGGCCAGTGCGCTGGGCCTGCGCGAGCGCTACGGCTATGCCGCCTTCGAGCGCCTGATGGTGCAGGCTGCCCAGCGCCTGGCCGACAGCGCGCAACCGCACCTGCTGGCGCGCCTGAACGACAACAGCTTCCTGGTGCTGGCCCGCGGCATCGACGAGGAAAGCCTGGACACCGTGGCCCACACGCTGCGCGAGCAGTTGTCCGCGCGCGCCTTCGTGATCCGCGATGACGAATCGGTGCACCTGCGCGGCGTGGTCGGCCATGCCCAGCTCTCGCTGGGCTTCAGCGATGCCGGTGCCGCGCTGGAAGCGGTCGAGCGCACCACCCTGCAGGCGCGCCTGCTCAGTGCCGGGGTGGCCGCGCACGTGCGCCGCGAGGACGTCGCCGCGCAGGAACACCTCGCCCTGCTCGAAGGCCAGCTCGAACTGGCCTACCAGCCGATCGTCGCCGTTGCCGGCGGCGACAGCGCCCAGTACCAGGTGCTGCTGCGGCTGCGCCAGGCCGATGGCAGCGTGCTGGCCGCCGGCCAGGTGATCCCGGCGGCCGAGGCGGCCGGCCGCATCGCCGACCTGGACCAGCAGGTCATGGACCATGCGCTGGGCCTGCTGGACCTGTACCGCCATGCCACCCAGCCGCTGAGCCTGTTCGTGTCCCAGTCGCTGCGCACGCTGGCCCGCGATGCCTTCGCCGACTGGCTGCTGGAGTCGCTGGCGCACCGCCAGATCGCCGGCAGCGCGCTGGTCATCGACGTGCGCCTGCCCGACGCGCTGATCCACACCGTCACCCTGCAGCAGTTCTGCACGCGGATGAGCGCGGCGGGCGTGCGCTTCTGCCTGAGCCAGTTCGAGCCGGGCAGCGAGGCCAACGCGCTGCTCACCCAGTTGCCGCTGAGCTACGTGCGCATGGCCGCGCGCTTCTCCAGCAGCCATGCCAACCAGCGCACCCGCGACGAACTGCGCGCGGCGATCGAACACGCCCACCGCGCCGGGTTGCAGATCATCGGCCAGCAGATCGAGGACCCGCAGGCGGCCGCGGCGATGTGGATGGGCGGGGTCGATTTCATCCAGGGCAACATGGTGCAGTCGGCCGGCAGTGAACTGAACTTCGACTTCCACAACGCGGTGTTGTGACCATGACGACCCACGGACGGGTTCCCCGCGCACTCTGGCTGGCCGCGACGGCCGCCGCCATCGGCGCGACCGCCGCGGTCATGGCCGCGCTCGGCAGCCGTGGCCCCTGGCCGGCCATCGCCGCCGTGGCCGCCCTGGTGGTGGTGCTTGCCAGCCTGGCCTGCGTGCAGCACTGGCGCGACACCCAGCAGCGCCTGCAGCAGCTGCAGCGGCGTGGCGATGCGCTGGCGCGCGAGCGCGACCAGTTGCAACTGGCCGTGCAGCAGCAGGACGCCCTCGAGCAGGAACTGCTGCAGGCCAAGCAGGCCGCCGAGGCCGCCGCACTGGCCAAGGGCGAGTTCCTGGCCACCATGAGCCACGAGATCCGCACCCCGCTCAACGGCATCCTGCCGATGCTGGACCTCATCGCCGGCGGCCAGCTGGGCAACGACCAGCGGCAGATGCTGCAGACCGCCACGGTCAGTTCGCAGCAACTGCTGCGCATCGTCGATGACATCCTCGATTACTCCCGTCTGGAGGCCAAGGGCCTGGACCTGGAGATCACCACCTTCAACCTGCGCGAGCTCCTCGAAGGCCTGGTCCAGCTGATGCAGCGCACGGCCGACCCCAAGGCGCTGGTGCTGTCGCTGGAGCTGGACCCGGCGGTGCGCCTGTCGGTGCGCGGCGACCCGGTGCGGCTACGCCAGGTGCTGGGCAACCTGCTGGTCAACGCCATCAAGTTCACCGAGCGCGGCCAGATCCGCGTGCGCGTGCAGCGCCTGGGCGAGACCAGCGCGCAGCACCAGCTCCGGTTCGAGGTGATCGACAGCGGCATCGGCATCGATGCGGCGTTGCAGTCGCGCCTGTTCCAGTCCTTCAGCCAGGCCGACGCCTCCACCACCCGCATCTACGGCGGCACCGGGCTGGGCCTGGCGATCTGCAAGCGCATCATCGATTTGATGCACGGGCGCATCGGGGTCGACTCCACGCCCGGCCAGGGCGCCACGTTCTGGTTCGAGATCCCGCTGCTCAAGGTGATCGGCGACCTGCCCGCGCCCGGCAACGGCACCTCGCGCGCCTTGCTGGTCAGCACCGACGCCGTCCTGGCCGCGCGCCTGGAGCGCGTGTTGGACCACCACGATGTGCGCCTGCACGTGGTGGACAGCGCCTCGGCTGCACTGGACATCCTGCGTGCGCCGCAGCGGCCCGGCATCGAGCCCGCGCTGACCTGGGTCATCGCCGATACCGATGCGCTGCGCCATGGCGCCACCGCGCTGCACCGCGCGGTGCTGCGCGATGGTCGCGACCCGGCACCGCGCCTGCTCTGGCTGCAGGGCAAGACGCCGTTGGCCGCGCTGCTGCTCACCGACGCGTTGCAGCTGCCACGCGAGGCCGCCGACAGCGAACTGCACGCCCTGCTGCGCCCCGTCGCCGCCCCCGCCCGGCCCGCGCCCCTGCTGGCCGAGGTGGACGCCGCCGCGGCCCCCGCCGCATCGCCGAAGCTCGGCCTGCGCGTGCTGCTGGTGGAAGACAACAGCGTCAACCTCGCCGTCGCCCAGCGCCTGCTGCAGGTCCTGGGCTGCGAGGTGCTGACCGCCCACGACGGGCAACAGGCGCTGCAATGCCTGGACCGCCAGCCGGTGGACCTGGTGCTGATGGATTGCCAGATGCCGGTGCTGGATGGCTACCAGGCCACGCGCCGCTGGCGTGCCCACGAGGCCCAGGTCGGTGGCGAGCGGCTGCCGGTGGTGGCGATGACCGCCAACGCCATGGCCGGCGACCGCGAGCGCTGCCTGCAGGCCGGCATGGACGACTACCTGTCCAAGCCGGTCAACCGCGCCTCGTTGCAGGCCTGCCTGCAGCGCTGGCAGGGCCAGGCGCCGGCGCCACGCACCGCGCAGCAGGCGCTGCGCGAGCCGGAGCCGGACGAGATCGCCGCCAGCCTGGCCGCGTTGGGCCTGGCCCAGCTTACCGACGGCAACGAAGAGCCGCTGCCGGTGCTCGACAGCAGCGTGCTGGATGAACTGCTGGAGGTGATCGGCGCGCAGACCGCGCACATCATCGGCGTATTCCTGGACGACACCCCGGCGCTCATCCAGCAGTTGCAGGACGCCTCGGTGGCCGCCGACCTGGAGCAGCTGCGCGCGATCGCCCACAGCCTCAAGTCGGCCAGTGCCAACGTGGGCGCGATCGCGTTGTCGGCGGCCGCGCGCCGGATCGAACACGACGCGCGCGCCGGCACCCTGGAGCGCCCCGCCGTGGCGGTGGCGCTGCTCATCGCCGAGTTCGCGCGGGCGCGGATCGCGCTGGCCGGTTACCAGAACGGCCTGCGCACGCCGCTGCAGGGCTGAATCAGTCTTCCAGCTTGGTCAGCAGGTAGTTCGGTTCGCCGATGCGCTCGATCAGTTCGATCTGGGTTTCCAGCCAATCGATGTGCTCTTCCTCCGAGTCGAGGATCTTCACGAACAGCTGGCGGCTCACGTAGTCGCCCACTGCGTCGGCATGGGACACCGCCTCGCGCAGGGTGACCACGGCCTCGCGCTCCAGCGCCAGGTCGCAGCCCAGGATCTCGGTGGGGTTCTCGCCGATGCGCAGCTTGCCCAGCGCCTGGAAGTTCGGCAGGCCTTCGAGGAAGAGGATGCGGTCGGACAGCATGTCCGCATGCTTCATCTCTTCGATCGACTCCTTGTACTCATGGTCGGCCAGTTCCTTCAGGCCCCAGTTCTTCAGCATCTTGGCGTGCAGGAAGTACTGGTTGATCGCGGTCAGCTCGTTGTAGAGGACCTTGTTGAGGAATTGGATGACGGTGGCGTCGCCCTTCATGAGCCTGCTCCTGCTGCGTGTGAACGCGCGCACTGTAGCGCGTCGGGCGCAGGCATGAAGAAACGCGAATCACGCTCACTTGCGCGTCGCCGGGGCGCGCTGCAGCTGCGCCAGGTGGATCAGGAAAAGGGATACCGGACCCGTGCGATGCACGGGTGCGCGATCAGGCGACCTGGGCCAGGCCCAGTACGGGCAGCGGCAGGTCGTGGGTGGCGCTGAAGCGGGCCAGCAGGTCGGCCGCCATGTCCAGGCAGGAGCCGCAGGTGGCGCCGCAGCCGGTGCGCATGGTCAGCTCGGACACGCTCACGACACCGCTCTGGGCGGCTTCGCGGATCTGGTGGTCGGTTACCCCGTTGCAGATGCAGACGTACACGTGCGGACTCGGCAGGCAGGCCAACACTGGCCTGCCGCTATTCCAATCGAAACGAGAATGGTTGTCAATTTCGTATCTGAATCATTCTCGATACGGTTCAGACAGGTCCACGCCGGCGCCCGGCTCAGGGCGCGCCGGGCTCGCCCTTGGCCTTGCGCGGCCAGTACCCGCGCTTGGGCGGCGGCGTATTGCGCTTGCGCGGCCGGTCATGCCCGGCCGTGTTGCCGGGCATCCAGGCCTCCTGGGCGGACTTGGGCATCGATTCCACCCCGGTCCCGGCCACCCCCCGCGCCAGCGGCGCCAGGTGGCGCAGCGCACGCGCGTAGACCCCGCGCTTGAACATCACCACATGCTCCACCGGGTACCAGAAATCGACCCAGCGCCACTGGTCGAACTCGGGGCTGTCGGTGTGGTCCAGCGTCACATGGGATTCGTCGCCGGCCAGGCGCAGCAGGAACCAGACCTGCTTCTGGCCGATGCAGACCTGTTTCTCATTGCGGCGGATGGCCCGTGCCGGCAACCGATAGCGAAGCCAACCCGGCGTGGCGCCGAGCACTTCAACGTGCTCAGGCAACAACCCGGTTTCTTCATGCAACTCGCGATACATGGCTTCGACAGGCGTCTCATCGGTATTCATGCCGCCCTGCGGGAACTGCCAGCCATCCCGGCGCACGCGACGTGCCCAGAACACCTGCCCATCCTCCCGCATCAGCACGATGCCGACGTTCGGTCGATAGCCGTCCGGATCGATCACGATGCGGACTCCTAAGAAAATCTACTGGTTGGGACTATCCCATGCCGTCTGTCGGGCCACAAGCACGATACAAAGGTGTTGACAGTCCTTGTACACATCAGCAGAATAGCGGGCTCACCAAGGCTATGTAGCTCAGCCGGTTAGAGCACAGCACTCATAATGCTGGGGTCGGTGGTTCGAGTCCACCCATAGCCACCAAGTCATGCTTGGTTTTGTAGGGAAAAAGTGCGATACTTGCACGCAGATATTGCCCCGTCGCCAAGCGGTAAGGCACCTGACTCTGACTCAGGCATTCGGTGGTTCGAATCCATCCGGGGCAGCCAAATAAACAGAAAAGGCCGATCGAAAGATCGGCCTTTTCTGTTTATTTGGACGTCTGCCTGGGCGCGATGCGCCCAGCACCCCAACCTTGCGCTGCAAGGTTGGGGTCCGCCTTGTTTACCTCCATATCCCCGCGCCTATACGCCCGCCTTCCTGGCGCGGCGCCCTCCGGGCCGTTGCTTCGCAACGTTGGGAATCGCTCCGGCGATTCCCTTCGGCGCGCCCCCTTGGACTCCAAGGGGGCTCCTCAGCGGATGGGGCAAGGGGCGCTGCGCGCGATGGGGCGCGGTCGCCTGCACGTATCAGGTGCGACCTGCGAATGGATGGCACGACTACCGACCGACGACCGACGAGCCCAGGGCCCACCATGGCAGCCCTGAGCCTGCACCACCCAGCCACCCCGCCGGCGAGGAGCCCCCTTCTTGTTGAAGGGGGCGCGCCAACGGCGCGGGGTTAAGGTGGAATGCGAGGTCCGCAAGCCCAAAACGACAAAAGCCCGGCCAAAGGCCGGGCTTTTGGTGTTCTTGGGCGCAGTGGATCAGCGCTTGGAGAACTGGGTGGCGCGACGTGCCTTGTGCAGGCCGACCTTCTTACGCTCGACTTCACGGGCGTCACGGGTCATGAAGCCAGCCTTGCGCAGCTCGGACTTCAGGGTTTCGTCGTACTCGACCAGCGCGCGGGCGATGCCCAGGCGGATCGCACCGGCCTGACCGGTGGTACCACCGCCAGCGGCGGTGACCATGATGTCGAAGCTTTCGGTGTTCTTGGTCAGTTCCAGCGGCTGACGCACGATCATGCGTGCGGTCTCACGGCCAAAGAACTCGTCCAGCGGACGGCCATTGACGGTGATGTTGCCGGCGCCCTTGCGCAGGAACACGCGGGCGGTGGAGGACTTGCGGCGGCCGGTGCCGTAGTTTTGAGTGATAGCCATGATTAGATATCCAGAACCTGGGGCTGCTGAGCGGCGTGCGGGTGCTCGGAACCCGAGTACACCTTGAGCTTGCGGTACATGGCGCGGCCCAGCGGGCCCTTCGGCAGCATGCCCTTGACGGCGGTTTCGATGACGCGCTCCGGGTGGCGCTCCAGCGCCTGGGCCAGAGTTTCGGTCTTCAGGTTGCCGATGTAGCCGGTGAAGCGGTGGTACAGCTTGTCCTGCAGCTTGTTGCCGGTGACGGCAATCTTTTCTGCATTGATGACAACCAGGTAATCACCGGTATCAACGTGGGGGGTGTAGACCGGCTTGTGCTTGCCGCGCAGACGGCGGGCCAGCTCGGTGGACAGACGGCCCAGCGTCTTGCCGGAAGCGTCGACGAGATACCAGTCGCGCTGGACGGTCTCGGACTTTGCAGTGAAAGTGCTCATGAAAGAACTCAGGTAGGTCGGGCTCATTACGGCGTTGAACGGCCGGAACTCTGCCACGCGTTGTGAAGAGGCGGGATTGTACGGGGCATCGGCCGCGCATGCAAGTTGCCCCCGGCCCGGCTTGGCACACCCGTCGCGGGGGGCGAGAATCGACGGTCCCCCGCCGCACCCTGCCCCCACGCCATGAACGCGACCCGCCAGATCACCCCGCTCGATCACCTGCTGACCGAGGCCCAGCGCGCCCTGGATACGGTGTTCGGCAACCCGCCGGCCAGTCGCCCCTACCCGGCCGAGGCCACCCCGGACGCGCCGATGCAGGCCGCCGAACGCCGCCACGCCGCCGGGCTGATGCGCATCAACCATGTGGGCGAGGTCTGCGCCCAGGGCCTGTACTTCGGCCAGGCCGCGGTCGCCCGGGAGGCGCAGACCCGCGCCCACCTGCTGGACGCGGCCCAGGAAGAGACCGACCACCTGGCCTGGTGCGCCCGGCGCCTGCGCGAGCTGGACAGCCGCCCCAGCCTGTTCAACCCGGTCTGGTATGCCGGCAGCTACACCATCGGCACCCTGGCCGGCCTGCGCGGGGACGGCTGGAACCTGGGCTTCGTGGTGGAGACCGAGCGCCAGGTGGAGGCCCACCTGGACGAGCACCTGGACACCCTGCCCCCGGCGGACCTGCGCAGCCGCGACATCATCAAGGTGATGAAGATCGACGAGGCCCGCCATGCCGACCATGCCGAACACGCCGGCGCGCGCAGGCTGCCCTTCCCGATCCCCGCGGTGATGGCGCTGGCGTCCAAGGTCATGAAGACCATCGCCTACCGCCTCTGACCACGGCCGCCGCGACGGGCCGCCGCCAGGCCGGCAGCGGCCCCGGAAAGACAAAACGGCCCGGTGTCTTCACACCGGACCGTCGTCGACTCGCTGCCGTGGAACCCACATCTGCGCAAACCGCAGGTTCCACGCCGGGCATCGGCCCGCCTGGCACCGCGCCGCGACCGGTCGCCCGGGGCGGCGCAGGCCGAAGGATTACTCGGCCAGGTTGCGGCCGTGGAACAGCTCTTCGATCTCGCGGCGCAGCAGCGCTTCGATCTTCATGCGTTCCTTGAAGGACAGGTTCTTGGCCTTCTCTTCGAACAGGTACTGGTCCAGGTCGAAGTCCTTCAGGTGCATCTTCGTGTGGAAGATGTTTTCCTGATAGACGTTGACGTCGAACATCTCGTAACGCGACTTGATGTTCTTGGCCAGGAAGTTCTGGATCGAGTTGATCTTGTGATCGATGTAGTGCTTCTTGCCCTTCACGTCACGGGTGAAGCCACGCACGCGGTAGTCCATGATCACGATGTCCGATTCCAGACTCTCGATCAGGTAGTTCAGCGCTTTCAACGGCGAAATCACGCCGCAGGTGGCCACGTCGATGTCGGCGCGGAAGGTGGCGATACCTTCCTGCGGGTGCGTTTCCGGATAGGTGTGCACGGTGATGTGCGACTTGTCCATGTGCGCGACCACGGCATCGGAGATCAACTCCTTGCCGGCCTGCTTCTTGTCGATCACCGGCTCTTCGGAGATCAGGATGGTCACCGAGGCACCCTGCGGATCGTAATCCTGGCGCGCCACGTTGAGGATGTTGGCGCCGATGATCTCCGCGACATCGGTCAAGATTTGAGTCAGCCTGTCGGCGTTGTACTCTTCATCGATGTATTCAATGTAACGCTGACGCTCCTCTTCGGTGCGCGCGTAACACACGTCATAGATGTTGAAGCTCAGCGCCTTGGTGAGGTTGTTGAAACCCTGCAACCTGAGGCGAGGCAACGGCTTGACCACGGCGGTCGATCCTGTGAGTGGTGGGAAAGGGGGAAGTATGGGGCAAAGTGATCGGGGGCGAAACTTGCATCGAAAGGAACAGGTGTGCTTTGTTTGCCCTTAACAAACCGGATCGTTAAGCTCGCGGGACATAGCCGTGAATTGTTCATGAGCAAAGGGAGCGCCTCAAACGTGTCAACTGTGCGCCTTGCCACAAGTCCACTGGCCCTGGATATCGCCACCATCGACCGTTTCCTGGCCCACAGCCACCGTCGCCGCTACCCCGCACGCACCGATGTGTTCCGCCCGGGCGACCCGGCCGGCACCCTTTACTACGTGATCAGTGGCTCGGTCTCTATAATTGCTGAGGAAGAGGACGACCGCGAGCTGGTCCTCGGCTACTTCGGTTCAGGTGAATTCGTCGGCGAAATGGGCCTTTTCGTCGAATCCGACCGGCGCGAGGTCATCCTGCGCACCCGCACCCCGTGCGAGCTGGCCGAGATCAGCTACGAGCGCCTCCACCAGCTGTTCCTGGGCCCGCTCTCGGCCGATGCCCCGCGCCTGCTGTACGCGCTGGGCCAGCAGATCTCCAAGCGCCTGCTGGACACCAGCCGCAAGGCCAGCCGCCTGGCCTTCCTGGATGTCACCGACCGCATCGTGCGCACCCTTCACGACCTGTCCCGCGAGCCGGAGGCCATGAGCCACCCGCAGGGCACCCAGCTGCGCGTCTCGCGCCAGGAGCTGGCCCGGCTGGTCGGCTGCTCGCGTGAAATGGCCGGGCGCGTGCTCAAGAAGCTGCAGACCGACGGCCTGCTGCACGCCCGCGGCAAGACCGTGGTCCTGTACGGCACCCGCTGACGCCCCGCGCGCGGGGGTAGAGCCGACCGTTGGTCGGCTACCTGGTCGGCTATTCGGTCGGCTACCCGGCACGCTATTAGACACCCCACCCGGCATCCCGCCGGGCCCCGACTGCCCACAG
>NZ_JAVWXA010000073.1:15594-20081 GCF_036662295.1 Stenotrophomonas sp. | reverse complement strand
GGCGTCCCCGCAATCCGACACCGCCCCGCCATCCCACGGAATGCCCGCTGTTGCTGTTGCCGTTGACGTTGACGTTGATTCGGCGGGTGCAGGGCGCAACCCTGCAAAGCCTCACCTCACGCCGCGATCCGCAGAATCGGCTTCAAAGTGATGCCCTTGGTGCTGTCTTCCGCCGCCTGGTTGATCTGGTCCAGCGGGTAGAACTTCACCAGCTTGTCGAACGGGAAGCGGCCCTGCTGGTACAGCTGCACCAGTTGCGGGATGAACACCTTGGGCACGCTGTCGCCCTCGACGATGCCGCGGATGGTGCGCCCGCCCAGCAGCAGGTTGTTGACGTCGAACTCGGCCTTGGTGCCCAGCTTGGGCGCGCCGACCACGCCAATCGCGCCCAACCCGCCCAGCGCTTCGATGCCCTGCGCCAGCACCTCCGGGCGACCGGTGGATTCGAGCGCGAAATCGGCGCCGCCGCCGGTGATCGCACGTACCGCCTCCACCACGTCCACCTCGCGGCTGTCGATCACGTGGGTGGCGCCCAGCTCGGTAGCCAGTTCCAGCCGCGAGGGCACCACGTCGATGGCGATGATGGTGGTGGCCCCGGCCACGCGCGCGGCCATCACCGCACTCAGGCCCACCGCCCCCGCGCCGAAGCTGGCAAAGCTGCTGCCGGCGCCGACCTTGAGCGAGTTGATCACCGCCCCGGCACCGGTCTGGATGCCGCAGCCCAGCGGGCCCAGCAGCGCGATGGGGGCATCGTCGGGCACCTTGATCGCGTTGTTCTCGCGGCTCAGCGCGTAGGTGGCGAAGGACGACTGCGCGAAGAAGTGATCGTGCAGCGGCTGGCCATCCGGGTCCTGCAGGGCGGTGCTGCCATCCAGCGCGGCGCCGCCGAAGTTGAGCCCGAAGAAGTCCTTGCAGTAGGCGCCGTGGCCGCCGCTGCAGGGATTGCAGTGGCCACACGCACCGTAGGTGAGCACCACGTGGTCGCCCACCTTGAGGTCCTTCACCCCCGGCCCGAGCGCTTCGACGATGCCCGCGCCTTCATGGCCCAGCACCGCCGGCAGCGGCACCGGGTAGTACTGGTCGCGCACGATCAGATCGGTATGGCACAGGCCGGTGGCGATCACCCGCACCAGCACCTCGTCATCCTGCGGGCCGCGGATGCGTGCCTTTTCGATGGTGAAAGGCTGTTCCTTGTGGCGCACCACGGCCACGGTGATGTCGCGCAGTTCTGCAGTCGCACTCATGTCGGTTCCTTCGCTCAGATCGGGTAGGCGGGCGCTTCGCCCTTGACGGTCAGCCATTGCCACTGGGTGAACTCGTCGATGTTGGAGGGGCCGCCGATGCTGGTGCCGTTGCCGGAGGCGCCGACGCCGCCGAACGGATTGATCACTTCATCGTTCACGGTCTGGTCGTTGATGTGCAGCAGGCCGGTGCGCAGGCGCTCGCCGAGCTTGAGCGCACGTCCCACGTTGCTGGACACGATCCCCATGGACAGGCCGTACTCGCTGTCGTTGGCCAGCGCGATGGCCTCTTCGTCGGTATCGAAGGGCACCACCACCGCGACCGGTGCGAAGATCTCCTCGCGGAAGGCCGGGTTGTCGCGGCCCACGTCGCTGAGCACGGTGGGGGCGAAGAACAGGTCCTGGTAGGTGCCGCCCGTGGCGAGCGTGGCACCGGCGGCCTGGGCCTCGGCCACGATGCGCGCGGCGTGGTCGCGCTGCTGGGCATTGATCAGCGGGCCGATCGCCACGTCCGCGGTGGCCGGATCGCCCACCTTCAGCGAGGCCGCCTTGGCCACCAGCTTCTCCAGGAAGCGCGGGTAGAGGCTGCGCTGCACCAGCACGCGCCCGGTGGCCATGCAGATCTGGCCCTGGTGCAGGTAGACGCCCCAGGCGGTGTTGGCGATGGCCAGGTCCAGGTCGGCATCGTCCAGGATGATCAGCGCGTTCTTGCCGCCCAGTTCCAGCGAGACCTTCTTGAGGTGCCTGCCCGCCGCCTCACCGACCTTGCGGCCGGCCGCGGTGGAACCGGTGAACTGGATCATGGCGATGTTGGGGTCGCTGGTCAGCGCCGCGCCGGCGGCGCCATCGCCGGGCAGCACGTGCAGCAGCCCGGCCGGCAGGCCCGCCAGTTCGAACAGCCGCGCGATCACGAAGCCGCCGCACACCGCCGTGCGCGGATCGGGCTTGAGCACCACCGCGTTGCCCAGCGCCAACGCCGGGGCCACCGCACGCATGGCCAGGTACAGCGGGAAATTGAACGGTGCGATCACCCCGACCACGCCCAGCGGGCGGCGCCGGGCCAGGTTGAGGCGGCCCGGTTCGGCCGGGAGCATCTCACCGATGCTGCGCGAGGGCAGACCGGCCGCCTCGTGCAGGGCCTTGGTGTTGACCTTGGCCTCGAAGCCGGCCTTGAGCCGGGTCGAGCCGCTTTCGCGGACCAGCCATTCCACGATGTCATCGTTGTATTGCTCGGCCAGCTGCGCGGCGCGGCGCAGCACCTGCGCGCGCGTCTCGTAGGGGGCGGCGGCCCAGTCGCGCTGCGCGGCGGCGGCCGTGGCGGCCGCGGCGGCGATGCCGGCCGGGTCGGTCATCGCGATCTGGCCCAGGGTGGCACCGGTGGCCGGTTCGACCACGGCCTGCACCGTGGCGCCGGACTGCCATTGACCATCGAACAGCTTGCCCGACCACAGCGTGGTCGGCAGGAATGCGGGTGTTGCCATCAGCGTCAACTCCTTGCGTGGTTCACCCCGGCATTGGATACCCGCGCCCGCCCGCTGCCTATCGGCCATCGGCGGCATTCGCGCAACTGCCTGCCAGGTAAGGACTTTCAAGCATGGCCGCTGTCCAGTTAATGGACAGTGTTGCCGCCAGCCGGCCAGCGCGGCGGCGGCCGCGACGCGGCCCTGCCCCTGCCGGCCGTACAATCGCCTGCCCAGCCCGCGATACCGCCCGCCATGAACGATGCCCGCTTCCCCGACGACACCGCGCCCGATGGCATCGATTACCTCGCCGAAACGCGGCTGTGGCTGGAGCAGATCGTGATTGGCCTGAACCTGTGCCCGTTCGCCAAGGCGGTGTACGTCAAGGACCAGGTGCGCTTCGTGCTCAGCGACGCCACCACCCCGGAGGCGCTGGTGGAAGAACTGGCCGAGGAGCTGCTGCGGCTGCGCGACACGCCGGCCGAGGTGGTGGACACCACGCTGATCGTCCACCCGCACGTGCTCGGCGATTTCCTGGACTACAACGATTTCCTGGACAACGCCGATGCGGCCATCGAGGCGCTGGACCTGCAGGGCATCCTGCAGGTGGCCAGTTTCCATCCGCAGTACCAGTTCGCCGGGGTGGCCCCGGATGATGTGAGCAATTACACCAACCGCGCGCCCTACCCCACCCTGCACCTGCTGCGCGAAGACAGCGTGGAACGTGCGGTGGCGGCCTTCCCCGACCCGGACGTGATCGTGGAGCGCAACATCGAGACCCTGGACAAGCTGGGCGTGGAAGGCTGGACGCGACTGCTGGGCCGCAAGGACACGCCGCGATGCCACTGACCCCGGCCATCACCGACTGGAACGCGCAACCGCTGCGCGACCGCGTGGTGATCGTCACCGGTGGCGCGCAGGGCGTGGGCCGCGGTATCGCCCAGGCGGTGCTGGGCGCGGGGGGCAGCGTGATGATCGCCGACCTCGACGCGGAGGCCGGCAAGGCCTGCCTGAAGGAATGGGCGCTGCCCGACCGCGCGGCCTTCCAGCGCGCGGACGTGGCCAGCGAGCGCAGCGTGCAGGCGCTGGTGAAGGCGACGCTGAAGCGCTTCGGCCGCATCGATGGGCTGGTCAACAATGCCGGCATCGCCAGCGCGCACGGCACCGCGTTGGCGCAGATGACGCTGACCGAATGGCAGCGCCGGTTGTCCAGCCTGCATGGCGCCTTCCTGTGCAGCAAGCACGCGCTGCCGGCGCTGCGCACGCAGGCCGGTGCCATCGTCAACATCGCCTCCACCCGCGCGTGGCAGTCCGAGCCGGACAGCGAAGCCTATGCGGCGGCCAAGGGCGGGCTGGTGGCGTTCACCCATGCGCTGGCGCTGAGCGAAGGCCCGCACGTGCGGGTGAACAGCATCAGCCCGGGCTGGATCACCACCGATGCCTGGCAGGCGCCGGCACGCCGGCGTGCGCCCAAGCTGTCGCGCCGCGACCACGCGCAGCACCCGGTCGGCCGCGTCGGCCAGCCGGAGGACATCGGTGCGTTGGCGGTCTTCCTGCTGTCCCCGGACCTGTCCGGCTTCATCAGCGGCCAGGACCACGTGGTGGACGGCGGCATGACCCGCAAGATGATCTACGCCCCGTAGATATCGACCGTTGGTCGATACGCTTGCGGCAGGCGCAGTATCCACCAGCACGACGCCCGGTAGTGGCGGGCCCGGGGCGGGGGCCCCGCCCCCCCGGCCGTCAGTGGCCGCGGGGGCCGCGCGCGCCGGCCCCCCGGCCGCGC